>NZ_CP023702.1:5070833-5391666 GCF_008704555.1 Streptomyces nitrosporeus | reverse complement strand
TGTGTCACCGGGAAGGCGTCGGGGGACTTCACCGACACGGATCTGGCACTGCTGCGGCTGCTGGCCTCGCAGGCCGGTGCGGCGATCGGCGGCGCGCATCTCTACGATGCGGCGAAGCAGCGGGCCCGCTGGATCGAGGGGGCCGCCGCGGTGACCCGGGCGCTGCTGGCCGGCGCGGGCACACCGGACGCGCTGATGACCGTGGCGGAACAGGCCAGGGTGCTGGCCGGGGCGGCGGCCGGGGTGATCCTCCAGCCGACGGTGGACGGCGGGATGGAGATCGTCGCCGCCTCCACCCACGACGACCCGGCGGGCCTGATCGGCACCGTCATCGAGCCCGGCGCACCGGTCCTGGTCCAACTGCTGGGCGGCGAGGGCGTCTTCCTCGACGACTCGGCGACCGACCCCCGGATGACCACCCCGGTGCGGTCCCGGTTCGGACCCAGCATGATGCTGCCGCTGCAGAGCGGCGGCCGGCTCATCGGCACCCTGGCCCTCCCCCGCCGCCGCGGCGACCGCCTGTACACCCCCGCCGAGCGGCAGCTCGCCTCGCAGTTCGCCTCCCAGGCGGCGCTGGCCCTGGTGATGGCCGACGCCCAGCACTACCGGGAGCAGCTGGCGGTCTACGAGGACCGGGACCGTATCGCCCGCGACCTGCACGACCTCGTGGTCCAGCGGCTGTTCGCGACGGAGATGATGCTGGAGTCGACGCTGCGCAAGGACACCTCGGGGGACGTGGAGACCGCGGAGCTGCTCACCCGGGCCGTCGACGAGCTGGACTCCACCATCCAGGAGGTACGGACCGCGATCTTCACCCTGCAGCAGCCGCCCTCCGACGCGCCGGGCTCCTTCCGCAGCCGGGTGCTGCGCGAGACCGGCTCGGCGGCCCCGGCACTGGGTTTCCAGCCGTCGGTGCACTTCACGGGGGCGGTGGACGCGCTGGTGCCGGAACCGGTCGCCGACCAGCTGCTGACCGTGCTGCGCGGGGCGCTGGCCACCGCACGGCGGCGGGCCGGTGTGTCAGCCGTCGAGGTCGAGGTGGACGCGACGGCGCGACTGCCCGGGGGGCGGGGCGCGGTGCGCCTCGTGGTCGCCGACGACGGGCGTACCGAGAGCGGGACCCGGTCGCCGACCGTCATCTGGCAGGCGCCGCTCTGAGGGCGACCCGGGTGTTGGAGTGGGCGACGCCCGCGTCCCGCTTCAGCCGGCGCAGCAGCGCGTCCAGGGAGCCGGTGTCGGCGACGGCGGCCCGTACGAGGTAGTCGTGACCGCCCGTCACGTGCACGACCTCGGTGATGCCCGGGAGGGTGAGCACCGCGCGTTCGAACTCCTCGTCCGTGGTGTCCAGGCGCAGTGAGACGTCGATGAAGACGACGAGCCCGGACCGGGTGTCGGCGGCCGGGTCGAGGATCACCGTGAAACCGCGGATCACCCCCTCCTGGCGCAGGCGGCGCACCCGGTCGCCGGCCGCGTTGGCGCTGAGTCCCACCCGGGCGCCCAGGTCGCGGTACGAGATCCTGGCGTCCTCCTGGAGGATGGAGAGGATCTCTCTGTCCAGTCGGTCCATGTCGTCGATTGTCGCAGCCGGGGGCGGATCCGGCGGCCGGGCGCGGGGCGGCGGGGGCGTGGAGCGTCCCTCTCCCGGTCACCGGCGGGGGGGGTGGAGCGCCGTTCTCCACGTCACCGGCGGGAGCGGTGGAGCGTCCCTCTCCCCGTCACCGGCCGTCACCGGCGGGAGTGTGGAACACCCCTCTCCCCGTCACCGGCGGGGGCTGCCCGGATGGAGTAATCCGGCGGGCCCCGGCCCCCGGTGCCCCCTTGACTTGCCGTGTGGACACCGCCAGCAAGCAGACCCCGGCCCCCGGGCGGACGGACTCCGCCGCCGCCTACCGGAACCTGATCACGGCGACGGTCGGTTTCGCGCTGACCTTCTGGGCGTGGAACCTGATCTCGCCGTTGTCGGGGGACTTCAAGGAACAGCTCGGGCTGAGCTCCTTCCAGCAGTCACTCCTGGTCGCCGTCCCCGTGCTGGTGGGGTCCCTGGGCCGTATCCCGGCGGGCGCGCTGACCGACAGGTTCGGCGCCAGGCTGATGTTCCCCCTCGTGTCGGCGCTGACGGTCGTCCCGGTGCTGCTGCTCATCCCGGCGAAGAACTCCTACGGGGCGATGCTCGCGGTGGGCTTCCTGCTGGGCCTCGGCGGCACGACCTTCGCGATCGGCATCCCGCTCGTCAACTCGTGGTTCCCCCCGGCCAAACGGGGCCTGGCGCTCGGTGTGTTCGGTATGGGCATGGGCGGTGTCGCGCTGTCCGGTTACTTCACACCCCGGATCGCCGAGCACGACGAGAACCTGCCGTTCTGGATCGTCGCCGGCGCGCTCGTGGTGTATTCGCTGCTGGCCGCGGTGCTGATCACCGACCGCCCGGACCGCAAGGTGCCCACCGAGTCGCTCGGCACCCGGCTGGGGCGGGCCGGACGGCTGCGGGTCACCTGGGAGCTGTCGGCGCTGTACGCGATCGGCTTCGGCGGCATCGTGGCGTTCGGCGTCTACCTGCCGACGTACCTCAAGACCTGGTACGAGATGTCCCCGACCGAGGCGGGCACCAAGGCCGCCGGGTTCGCCCTGGTCACGGTGGTCTTCCGGCCGGTCGGCGGCTGGCTCTCGGACCGGTTCCATCCGGCCCTCGTCACGGCGGTGGCGCTGCTGCTGGCCGCCCTGATGGCCATCGTGCAGGCATTCGATCCGGTGCTGGACCCGCTGGGTACGATCGCGCTGCTCGGCATGGCCGCGGGGCTCGGTCTGTCGAGCGGCAGCGTGTTCGCCCTGGTCTCCCAGGCGACCCCGCAGGCCCAGGTGGGCAGTGTGACCGGCATCGTCGGCGCCATGGGCGGCCTCGGCGGTTTCGTGCCGCCGCTGGTGATGGGCGCGATCTACAGCGCCAAGGACTCCTACTCGATCGGTTTCATGCTGCTCTCCGACCTGGCGCTGGCGGGCTGTGTGTACGCGTACGGCCGGATGCGGAACGTGCGGGCGGACACCTGATCCGGGCGTCCGCCCGGCGCGGGCTCCAGCGGTGCTCCATGGGCAGGCCGCCGCCCAGGGCCTAGGCTTTCGCGGGTGACCTCTCTTCTCCCCGCACTGCGCGAGATGTCCGGCCGGACGGACTCCCCGGAGGCCGTCCGGTTCGACGGGCACTCCCTGACCTACGACGAGCTGTCCGGGGCCGCGGCCGCCGTGGCCCACCGGATCGCGGGGCGGGGGCGGGTGGCGGTCTGGGCCACGCCCACCCCCCGGACGGTCGTCGCCGTGGTGGCGGCGCTGCTGGCCGGGGTGCCCGCCGTACCGCTGAACCCGCGGACGGGCGGGCGGGAGCTGGCGCACATCCTCGCCGACAGCACGCCCTCGGCGGTGCTGGCCGGGGCGGACGACGTGCTGCCGGGCGCCTTCGACGGGGTGGAGCGGCTCGATGTGAACCCCTCCGTCCGGGCCCGTGCCACCGGTTTCGCCGAGCCCGCCGGCGACGCCCCCGCGCTGGTCGTCTACACCTCGGGCACGACGGGCCCCCCGAAGGGCGCGGTACTGCCGCGCCGGGCGGTCGCCGCCTCGCTGGACGCGCTGGAGGACGCCTGGGGGTGGACCGCCGAGGACGTCCTGGTGCACGCGCTGCCGCTGTTCCATGTGCACGGGCTGGTCCTGGGGATCCTGGGCCCGCTGCGCCGGGGCGGTTCGGTGCGCCACCTCGGGCGCTTCTCCCCGGAGGGGGTGGCCGCGGAGCTGCTGTCGGGCGGCACGATGCTCTTCGGCGTACCGACGATGTACCACCGCCTGGCCGGGGCGCTGGACGGTCCGGACCCGGGGCGGCTCGCCGAGGCGCTGGCGGGCGCGCGGCTGCTCGTCTCCGGTTCGGCGGCGCTGCCGGTCCACGACCACGAGCGGATCGCCGCGGCCACCGGCCGCCGGGTCGTCGAGCGGTACGGGATGACCGAGACCCTGATGAACACCGGTGTCCGGGCGGACGGCGCACCGCGCGCCGGGACGGTCGGGCCGCCGCTGGCCGGGGTGGAGCTGCGGCTCGTCGAGGAGGACGGCACCGTGCTGCGGGACCCGGAGTCGATCGGCGAGATCCAGGTCCGCGGGCCCAACCTCTTCTCCGGTTACCTCAACCGGCCCGACGCCACGGCCGCCGCCTTCACCGAGGACGGTTTCTTCCGTACCGGGGACATGGCCACCATCGACCCCGACGGCTATGTGCGGATCGTCGGGCGCAAGGCCACCGACCTGATCAAGAGCGGCGGCTACAAGATCGGCGCGGGTGAGATCGAGAACGCGCTGCTGGAGCATCCCGGGGTGCGGGAGGCGGCCGTCACCGGCGAACCGGACCCGGACCTGGGTGAGCGGATCGTCGCCTGGGTGGTGCCGGACGATCCCGCGTCGCCGCCCGGCGAGGCGGAGCTGGCGGAGCACGTGGCGGGGCTGCTGGCCCCCCACAAGCGCCCGCGCGTGGTCCGGCTGCTCGATGTGCTGCCCCGCAACGAGCTGGGCAAGATCATGAAGCGGTCGCTCGGTGTCTGAGGCACCGGACGGCGGGCGGCTCCCCGCCCGGTCCGCGATCGCCGCGGTCACCGGCCGCTTCACCGAGCACCGCCCGCCCGGCGCCCCGGAGACCGGGGACGGGCCGCTGGGGTGGGAGGGTTACGGCCGTTCGCGGGCGCGGGCGGCCGGGCGGACCGGCGAGGAGGAGTCGGTCCTCTACGGCACGGCCGAGGTCGACGGCCGGGCCTGTGTGCTGGCCGCCTTCGAATTCGGTTTCCTGGGCGGGTCCCTGGGCCGGCGGACCGGGGACCGGCTGGAGGCCGCGTACGCCCTGGCCGAGGAGCGGCGGCTGCCGCTGGTCTCGCTGGTGGCGACCGGCGGCAGCCGGATGCAGGAGGGCATGATCGCCCTGATACAGCTCCAGCGGGTGGCCGGGGCGTCGGCGCGGCTGCGGGCGGCCGGGCTGCCGCAGATCGCCGTGCTGAGGGACCCCTCCACCGGGGGCGGCTGGGCCACCCTGGGCGCGGGCGCCGATGTGGTGCTGGCGGTGCCGGGGGCCCAGATCGGCTTCGCCGGGTCGCGGGTGCGGCCGGCGGACGCGGATCCGTACGCCTACACGGCCGAGGGCCAGTTCGAGGCGGGCCAGGTCGACGCGGTGGTGGCGCCGGAGCTGCTGCGCCCGACGCTGGGCCGCTGGCTGGCCGCGCTCACCGTCACCGGTCCGGCGCGGCCCGCGCCGGTGCCGGGCGCCCTGTCGCCGGCCGGGCTGCCGGAGACCGGGTGGGACGCGGTGGAACAGGCCCGCGCCCCGGAACGGCCGCGGGCCGGGGCCTATCTGGACGCCTACTTCGAGGACCGGCTGCCGCTGCACGGCGACCGGTGCGGCGGCACCGACCCCGGGATGCTCTGCGGGGTGGGGATACGGGACGGCCGGCCGGTGGCGTACGCCGCCCAGTGCGGCACCGCGACCCGGCCGGCGGGATACCGCACCGCGGCACGGGTGATCCGGCTGGCCGACCGGCTGGGCCTGCCCGTACTCACCCTGATCGACACCCCGGGGGCGGCAAACGACGCCGAGGCGGAGCGCGCCGGCGCGGGTCCGGCCATCGCCGAGGTGTTCGCGGCGGTGGCGTCCGCGCGGGTCCCGGTGACCAGCCTGGTCATCGGCGAGGGCGGCTCGGGCGGCGCGCTCGCCCTCGCCGCGCCGGGCAACACCCATGTCACCGCGGACAGTTACTTCTCGGTGATCGCACCGGAGCTCGCCGCGGCGATCCTGAAGCGCGGGCCGGACGAGGTCCGTGCCACCGCCGGCCAGCTCCGGCTGCGCCCCCAGGACCTGGTGGACCTGGGGGTGGCCCGCTCGGTGGTGGGGCCGGCCGGCGAACCGGCCCCGTGAGCCCGGGCGGAAGGGCCGTCAGCAGTTGACCGTACGTTCGTAGTTGCCCAGGATGCCGTGGTAGACGTACAGGTGCGAGGTGCCCTTGGACATGACGTAGCACGGGCTGTCGGGGGCGAGGGAGACGACGACCTTCACCGCGCGGGTGCCGCTGCACTTGTTGGTGAGCAGGACGTCGAAGCCGTCGGTCGTCTGCGTGACCATGCGGCCGATGCAGCTGGGCGCCGTCGTCGCCGCGGCCGCCGGTGTCGCCGAGATGATCAGGGAACCGCCGAGAGCCGCCGCGGTCACCGCGGCCTGGGCCGCCCTCCGGGACATACGCATCAGGAACTCCTTGCAGAGAGAGTGGTTGGCAACAGGCGGAAGGCTAGGCTGACCAGCGCACAATCCACGCACAGCGCGTGTACAACTTGGCGTTCGACGACTGGCGTTGTGAGCCGTCGCCCCGGCGACACGGGTGGTATCCATGCGTTTCGGTCTTCTCGGTCCTCTGGAGGTCACCCGCGCCGGCCACCCCGTCGGCCTGGGCCCGGCCAAGCAGCGGCTGCTGCTGGCGACCCTCCTCAGCCGCCCCTCCGAGACGGTGCCGGCCGCCGTCCTGGAGGCGGCCCTGTGGGGTGAGGACCCCCCGGTGTCCGCCCCGGCGAACCTGCGGACCTATGTACGCGGGCTGCGGTGCGCGCTGGGCGGCGGCGGGCCCTGGGAGGGGATGCCCCGTACCCGGGGCGGCTATCTGCTCCGGGTCGGGCCCGGACGGCGGGACGTCGACCTCTTCGAGGCGGCGGCCGCCCGTGGCCGCCGGGCCCTGACGCTCGGTGACTCCGCCCTGGCCTGCGAGGAGCTGGCCGGGGGGCTCGGCCTGTGGCGGGGGGCGGTCCTGGAGGGACTGCCGCTGCCGGACGTACTGGTCCGCTGGGCGAGCGGGGTGGAGGAGCGCCGGTGCCTCGCCGAGGAGGACTACGGCCAGGCGCTTCTCGCGGAGGGCCGCTTCCCCGAGGCGGTCGCCCTCATGCGGCGGCTGGTCGGACGCCACCCGCTGCGGCAGCGGGCCTGGGGCCATCTGATGCTGGGCCTGCACCGGGCCGGGGACGTGGCGGAGGCCCTGGAGACGTACCGGCGGGCACGGGAGGTGCTGGTGCGCGAGACCGGTCTCGAACCGGGCTCCGAACTGAGGCGGCTGCACGAGGAGGTCCTCGGCCGGAGCCCGCTCCCGGCACCGGTACCGGCGCCGGCGCCGGCGGTCCCCCGCCAGCTCCCTGTCGTCACCAACGATTTCGTCGGGCGGGAGGCCGCGCTCGCGGTACTCGACTCCTGTCCTGGCCGGCAGGACGCCAGCCCGGCGACCGCCGCCGTCACCGCCGTCTCCGGGATGGCCGGTGTCGGCAAGACCGCGCTCGTGCTGCACTGGGCCCACCGGGCCGCCGGGCGCTTCCCCGACGGCCAGCTCCATGTGAACCTGCGGGGGTACGACGAGGAGGGCGCCCTGCCCGCCGCCGACGCCCTCCAGGTCTTCATCGAGGCGCTGGGCGTACCGCGGTCCCGGATACCGCCCGGCGTCCAGGCCCGTACCGGGCTCTACCGCAGTCTGCTGGCCTCCCGGCGGGTACTCGTCGTCCTGGACAACGCGCGGGACTCCGCCCATGTACGGCCGCTGCTGCCCGGCGCCGGGCACAGCGTGGTGGTCGTCACCAGCCGGGAGCGGCTGCAGGGGCTGGTGACGGCGGAGGGGGCACGGCCGCTCCCCCTGGACGTGCTGACCGAGCGGGAGTCGACGGGCCTGCTGGCCCGCCGGCTCGGCCCCCGGGTCGAGGCCGAACCGGCGGCGACGGCCGAGATCGTGGCCGCGACCGGGCGGCTGCCGCTCGCCCTCGCCGTCGTCGCCGCCCGGATGGCCGGCCACCCCTCCTTCCCGCTGCGCGCCTTCGCGGAGGAACTCCGCCCCGCCGGGGCGCTGCTGGACGCGCTGGAGGACGGTGACGCGCGGCGGGTCCTGTCCTGGTCCTGCCACGCCCTCACCGAGGAAGCGGCCCGCCTGTTCCGCCTGCTCGGGCTGCATCCCGGCCCCGATCTGACGGCGGACGCCGCGGCGGCGCTCGCCGGGTGCCCGGAACGCCCGGTGCGGCCCCTGCTCCGGGAACTGACCCGGCTGCACCTGCTGACCGAACAGGCCCCCGGGCGGTACCTCTTCCACGACCTGCTGCGGGCCTACGCGGCCGAACTCGTCCGGACCGTGGAGCCGCCCCGGGAACGCCGGGCGGCCCGCGAGCGGCTGTACGACC
Source organism: Streptomyces nitrosporeus (assembly GCF_008704555.1). Taxonomy (NCBI): domain Bacteria; kingdom Bacillati; phylum Actinomycetota; class Actinomycetes; order Kitasatosporales; family Streptomycetaceae; genus Streptomyces; species Streptomyces nitrosporeus. The sequence continues at coordinate 5,383,458 of NZ_CP023702.1, read as the reverse complement.
ACTACCTGCACCGTGCGCACGCCGCCGCCGTGCTCCTCCAGCCGCAGTGGCCGGCCGTCACGCCCGTGGCCCCGCTGCCGTCCCACGGCGGCGGGCACGCCCAGGACGCCGGCGCGGCCCTCGCCTGGTTCACCGCCGAGCACCAGGTGCTGCTGCGGACGGTGTCCCAGGCCGCGGGACACGGCTTCGGGACGTACAGCTGGCAGCTCGCCTGGGCGCTCACCGCCTACCTGGCGCCGCACGGCCTGTGGCAGGACCAGCGCACGGTCCAGGAGACCGCGCTCGCCGCCGCCGAGAGGACCGGCGACCCGGTGGGCCAGGCCATGGCCTGCCGTCTGCTCGCCCGCGCCGACTCCCGGCTCGGCAACCCGGAGGCCGCGGAGGACCGGCTCCGCCGCGCCCTCGGGCTGTACGCGGAGCTGGGCGACGCCACCGGGCAGGCCCAGACCCTGCACAACTACGTCGAGCTCTGTCACATGGCCGGGCGGCCGGCGGAGGCCCTGCGCCACGGCAGGGAGGCCCTGCGCCTGCACCGGCTCGCCGGAAACCACGACGGCGAGGCCCGTACCCTGAACGCGATCGGCTGGCTGTACGCGGTACAGGGCGATCACGGGCGGGCCATCGAGCACTGCTCCCAGGCCCTGGACCGGCAGCGCCAGGCCGGTGACCGCAACGGCCAGGCCGCCACCCTGGACAGCCTCGGTTTCGCCTACCACCACCTGGCCCGGTACGACCGTGCCGTCGCCAGCTACGACGAGGCGGTCGCCCTGTTCCGGGCCTCGGCCGACCGCTACCACGAGGCGGAGACCCTGGCCCGGCTCGGCGACACCCTCACGGCGACGGGCGACACGGCACGGGCCGAGGAGGTCTGGCTCCGCGCCGCGGCGATCTTCGACACGCTGCGGGACCCGGAGGCCGGTGCCGTACGGGAACGGATCGCCCGGCTCCGGGAGGGCGGGCCGGGCCGGGAGGGGTGACCGGGGCTCCGCCGGGCTGCACGGGCGGCCGGGGCGTGCCGGAACGGGTGGCCCTCAGGGCCGCGGGTCCAGGGCGTCGTACCGTGCGAAACCGCGCCACCGCAGGGCCAGCAGACACACCGCCACCACGCAGGCCACCCCTCCGCCGGTCACCGCGGCGGCCGGGGAGGCGAGGTCAGCCGCGGAGCCCGCGACCAGGTCACCGAGGCGGGGGCCGCCCGCCACGACGACGATGAACACACCCTGGAGCCGGCCGCGCATCTCGTCGGGTACGGCGGTCTGGAGCATGGTGTTGCGGAAGACCATGGAGATGGAGTCCGCGCACCCGGCGACCGCCAGCAGGGCCAGTCCGGGCCAGAGTTGCCGGGTCAGCCCGAACACGGCGACGGCACCGCCCCAGCAGCAGACGGCGACCAGCACGGCGAGCCCGTGCCGGCGGACCCTGCCCAGCCACCCGGAGAACACACTGCCCAGCAGCGCCCCCAGGGCGGGGGCGGCGACCAGCAGTCCGGTCGTCTTCGCGTCGCCGCCGAACCAGAGGACGGCCACCACCGGGAAGAGGGCACGGGGCTGGGCCAGCACCATGGCACAGAGGTCGCTGAAGAAGGTCATCCGGAGGTTCGGCCGGGTCCCCAGGAAGCGCAGCCCGTCCATGACGGACGCCCGCCCGGCCTCCTTGCCCCCGGCGCGGTCCGGGAGGATCGACGGCAGCCGCCACATCGCGTAGAGGGAGGCGGTGAAGGTGACGGCGTCCACGGTGTAGGCGGCGCGGTAGCCCCACCAGCCGACGATGAGGCCGCCGAGCATCGGCCCGACCAGACCGCCCGTGGTGGAGGTCATCGCGTTGAGGGCGTTGGCCGCCGGCAACTGCTCGGCGGGCAGCAGCCGGGCGATCATCGAGCTGCGGGCCGGGGAGTTGAGCGCGAAGCAGACGGCTTGGAGCGCGACGACGGCGTAGAGGAGACCGACGTGCTCGATGCCGGAGAAGGCGACGGCGGCCAGGGCTACGGAGAGCACGAACGACCCGGCCGCGCTGTAGAGGCCCAGCTTGCGCCGGTCCACGGTGTCCGCGATCGCACCGCTGTAGAGCCCGAGGAGGACGAGGGGGACGAAGGAGCAGAGACCGATCAGCCCGACGGAGAACGCGGACCCGGTGATGTCGTACACCTGGAGGGAGACGGCCAGGGAGGTCATGCCCTGGCCCACCCAGGAGACGGTGTTGCCGAACCAGAGCCGCCGGTAGTCGGGCGAGGTCCGCAGGGGGGTCAGGTCGGCGAGTATGCGAGTGCGGGATACACGTTTCTTTGCTGTTTCGGTCACGGGGGATCGTAACGGCCGCTTCTTCCGCGAGAACGGCCGTCCTGTGCGCGGTACCGGTGCGGGGCTCCGGGCGCCGGTGCGGGACTCCGGGCGCCGGTGCGGGACTCCGGGCGCCGGTACCGGCCCGGACACCGGTGCAGGGCTCCGGACACCGGTTCCGGGCCGGTCCGGGTGCCGGTGCGGGGCCGGAGCACCGGTTCCGGGCCGGGCCGGTCCGGGTGCCGGTTCCGGGCCCCTGCGGCGTGGCCCGGGAGGGGGCCGGCCCAGACCCCCGTCAAGGGCTTCGGGCGGCGCTCCCCGCGGGGTGGCGCCTGTCGCGGCAGCCGTGGTGGGGGCATGCGGAGCGAGCGGAAGGCGCACGGCCTCGTAGGCTCACCTTCTTCCTCACGATCCCGGGAGATCTCCGTTGATCAACCTCGCCTCGCCCTCCCACCCCGCCCTGCTGTCGGGGGCCGTCCTCGCGCACACGGGCAGTTACACCCAGTCCCTCTTCTGGGAGCCCGTCGAGCAGCTCTGGTACATATGCCAGAGGCGCGGCACCACGGGCGACCAGAACCGGATCCAGGTCTCGCGGCTCACCGCCGACGGCGCTCTCAAGGACAGCATGCTGATCGCACGCGCGGGGCACGGGGCCAACATCGGCGTCGAGCGCTCCGCCGGAGCCGCGTACCTCTGGACCGACGCCATGCCGAACGGCGACTGGGCTTCGGCGATCGCCCGCATCCGGTACGTCCCCGGAGGGACCGCCGACGCGGGTGATCCCGCGGCGACCGCCGTCCACACCCCGCGGACAGGGGTGTACCGGGTCTCCGCGACCATCGACCCGACCCGCCGCCACCTGGTCTACCGCTGGCAGTCCAACAACATCAACTCCACCGAGGCGGTCGGCGGCTTCGACCGTTACGACCTGGACGCCGCCGCGGCAGGCACCTTCACACCGCTGGAGACGCTGCCGTACACCGCTACGGGCAGGAGTCTCCAGGGCTACGCCTGCCTGGGCGACCACCTCTACACGCTCCACGGCGAGCAGGGCCAGGCCAACACCTTGGTGACCTGCGCGAACTGGGCGTCGGGCGAGATCCTGCAGACCGAGCCGCTGACCACCTTCGGCTCCCTGCCCCACGCGGAGCCCGAGGGCATATGCGTCTTCGCGAACAGCCCCGGGGACCCGCAGGCCACGCTCGCCTTCGGAATCGCCCACTACGACACCGACAACATCCGGCGGATCAACGTCGCCCGGTTCCCGCACCCCGGAACCGGTCCGTGGGTCGCCGTCCCCTACGACGAGACCACGTACACGGCGAACAGCGCCAACTACGTACCGCAGTACCGGCTCGCCGGTGACCAGGTCCATCTGCACTTCTCGATGTCCAGGAACGACGGGAAGCCGTGGGGCAACGGCGAGGTGCTGTTCCAGCTCCCCCTGCGGGCACGGCCGAACCGGACGCAGCGCCTGCTGGGCGTGGTGGGCGGCGGCGGCGTCGACGCCGACACCATGGCCGTCCGCTTCGAGGTGACGACCGACGGGAACGTCATCGTCTACGACGAGCGGGCGCTGACCAGTTGGGTCGGCGCCGACGCCGGCTTCTGGCGCTGCTGACGAGCGCCTGTCCCCAAGGCGCGGTCGAGGAGGTCCGCCGTGGCGCGGCGGACCTCCTCGTCGAGGTACTCGGGCTCGTGGAGCGCGAGCGGCTGTGGCAGGTGGACGAGTTCCGTGCCCGCCCGCTTCGCCCGCTCGACCGCGACACGGGTCCTGCGGGACCAGCGGACGTCCCGGCCTGTTCCGGCGAGGACGACCACCGTGTACCGGGCAAGGTCGACACGCCCCTCGTGGACGTCCTGCTCGGTCGCATACGTCACGTCGTATCCCCGCTCCTCCAGCCACCCCGCCGCGCTGGTCTCCCGGACGAAGCCCTCGGGGAGACCGAGGCCCGGGAACGGGCGGTCGGGCGTCCTCGTGAAGGGCAGCACGAACAGGAGACCGGAACGTCTCGCGGGTTCACGGACGACGAAGGGCGTGAAGGCGCGACAGCCGTCGGCAGAGGTGAACACGCCCAGGAAGACGCCGGACAGCCATTCCTGAGGGACGGTCGGCGTCCAGGCCGCCTTCCCGCCGGTCCTCGGGCCGACGGGGAAACCTCCGCTGGTCACCAGATGCCGGGCACCGGCACCCGCGTAGCACCCGAAGCGGTAGACGGCGACGGTGCAGTCCTGGGGGACGCGCGAGGTGAGGTGGAAGCCGATGGACTCCCCCGGTCCCACGGAACTCGCGGAGACCCTTCCCCGGATGTGCGGACGGACCGGATCCACGCCGCGGGTCTCCGCCCTCCCCCCGAGCCACTGGTCGGAACCGGCGGCGCGGTTCTCCTCCACGACGGGGTTGTCACCGGTGCGGGGCACCGGGGCCGCCGGACGAACGACGGCGGCGCCTGCCTGCCACTGCCCTCCGGCGACGGCCCCCGCACCGAGGACGCCCAGCATCGTACGACGGGAAAGCTCCGGCACAGGCCGACCTCCGGGAACGAACGGCATCGAGCGATCATCGTACGGCCGGCACACGCCCTCGCCCCGTGCGACAAAAAACGAGGGCGCACCGCAGCTCCCGCCCCGGGCACCACCCGCGGACCCCGCGGTGTCGCCGATGGACGGCGGTCAGCCGCGCAAGGCTTGGGCCCGCCGCGCGCCAAGTGCCCCGGAGAACACGTTTCTCCAGGCCAGATCGATTCCGCCTGGGGACACTCGGTGGGGCGGGACTCGACCCCATAAGAGGGACGCCTCTCACCTGCGGTTTTCTTACGGAAGCGGGCAGATCAACCTGTTTCCATCCGGTCGCATCCCGCTCGATCCGACTCCAGCAGGTTGCGGTGCAGCGTTCGCCGCACCGACCCGAGAAGCACATGAGGCCTCATCCGGTCCGTCCGGTCACGCCCCTCCCGACCGCACCGAGCGGAAGTCTCACTTCCGGCCGACAGGCCGAACTGCATGGCTGACCGGGGCGGTTCGCAATCAACCGCACGGCGATCCGCTCTGTACGTTATCGTGTACATCATGAAGACGATGAGTGTCACCGAGCTACGCGCGGGCCTCGCCGACGCCCTCGACGCGGTGGAGAACGACGCCGAGGAGCTGGTCATCACCCGGGCCGGCCATGAGCCCATGGTCATCGTCTCGCTCGCCGAGTACGAGGCACTGAAAGAGACCGACTACCTGCTGCGGTCGCCCGCGATGGCCGAGCGCCTGCGCAGGTCCATCGAGCAGGACCGGGCCGGCCAGGGCGCGCTCCGCGAGTTGGCGGATCCCGATGACGAGGCCGGGCGGGGCGCCGCGTGAAGGCGCTGTTCCTCGACGACAGCTGGAACGATTACCTGTGGTGGCAGGGGAACGACCGCAAAATACTGAAGCGCGTCAACCAGCTGATCGCCGACATCGACCGGGGCGGCAACGAAGGGATCGGCAAGCCCGAACCGCTGCGGAACGACCTCTCCGGCTACTGGTCGCGGCGGATCAACTCCGAACACCGACTGGTGTACCGCATCGATGAGAACGGCATCATCCACGTGGTGGCGTGCCGCTTCCACTACGAACGGTGAACCGGGCGCACACCCATGGGCCATACCTCGGCTCTCGACGGCGCCCGTCAGCCTTCGCAGGACGCAGGCACGGGCTCACGATCCACGTGACCGGTGCGCGACCGTCTGCTCGGGGTCGTGTCGGACGCCGAGAATGCGCTGACACGCTACGAGAGCTGGTCGGTACCGCACGCAAAAACGCCCCAGAAACCGCGTTTCCCCAGGTCAGATCGATTCTGCCTGGGGACACTCGGTGGGGCGGGTGGGACTCGAACCCACGGCCGACGGATTATGAGTCCGCTGCTCTAACCGGCTGAGCTACCGCCCCGTCTCGGCGTGGCGCGTACATGTGTGCGCGCCGTCTGCCGCAGCATAGCCGGTCATACGATCTCTTGCTGCGGGTGCCCGGCTTCGCGTGACCTTGAAAACCGCGCCGCGTGCTGCCCGGTTCCGGCCGGGCGGGGATTGCCCCGAAAGAGTTCCGGCGGCGACCCGGCGGGCGCCCGGTGCGGACCGTGGCGGACGCGGGAGGGTCCCGGGCCCGCAGAACGCGGAAGAGGGCCCCGAAGGACCCTCTTCCGTCTCGCTCCCCCGACTGGACTCGAACCAGTAACCCTCCGGTTAACAGCCGAATGCTCTGCCAATTGAGCTACAGGGGATCGCGCTCCCCCGACTGGACTCGAACCAGTAACCTGCCGGTTAACAGCCGGCTGCTCTGCCAATTGAGCTACAGGGGATTGCTGCTGCGCCGCGATACGCACCTGCCTGGCTGGTGCCGAGCGGCGCGCGTTCGCTGCGACACATACATTAGCGCAAGCAGGGGGGTGCTCCGCCAATCGGTATCCCCCGGGGTGATCTCGGGTGTCCGCGGGTAGGCGGGCAGCACACGTCGCACAGCACGAAGGAAGGGTGGCAGCCATGCGGTACCGGCTCACGTTCATCGCCGGACTGGCCCTGGGCTACGTGCTCGGGACACGGGCCGGGCGGGAGCGTTACGAACAGCTGAAGAAGGCCGCGCAGCGGTTCTCCAAGAATCCGGCCGTCCGCAACGCGGCGGAGTCCGCGGCGCAGGGCAGCCGGGACTTCGCGGGCAAGGCCTACCACTCGGTGAGCGAGAAGGTCGGCGACAAGGTCCCCGCCTCGGTCTCCGGCCGGGTGCGTTCGCTGCGCGAGCGCAGCGGGCACAACGGTCACGGGGCGAGCGACGACTGGGGCACCACCAACACCTGAGGGTCCCGCCGCCGGTCCGTTCCGGACGCTGCCGCGCCGGCGGGCCTCTCCTCCACCGGGTGTCCTTCGGCACCCTGTGCGGGAGAGGCCCGCCGGTGCGGCAGAATCTTGTGTATGGGCATAGTGGCCGGCTTGGACAGTTCATCCGCCTTCACTCACATCGTCGTCTGCGACACCGACACCGGTGCGGTGCTGCGGCAGGGATACGCCGCGCACCCCGTCGAGGCCAAAGCCTCCGAGGTGGATCCGCAGGCATGGCTGCTCTCGCTCGGTGAGGCGGCCTCCGGGGGACTCCTGGAGGGCGTGCAGGCCATCGGCGTGTCCGCGCAGCAGCACGGACTGGTGCCGCTGGACCACCAGGGCAACCTCGTCCGTCCGGCGCTGCTGGGCAACGACCGGCGGGCGCAGGCCGCCGCCGCCGACCTGGTGGACGGGCTGGGCGGCCGGCAGGCGTGGGCCGAGGCCGTCGGGGCCGTCCCCCAGGCAGCGCAGCCGGTGGCGAAGCTGCGCTGGCTGGCCCGGACCGAGCCGGAGAACGCGCAGCGCGTCGCCGCCGTGCTCCAGCCGCACGACTGGCTGGTGTGGCAGTTGCTCGGCAGGCCCGCCCGCCGGACCACCGACCGCGGTGCCGCGTCCGGCACGGGTTACTGGTCGGCGGCGACGGGCGCCTACCGGCCCGACCTGGTGGAGCTCGCGCTGGGCCGTCAGGCCGCGCTGCCCGAGGTGCTCGGCCCGGCCGAGGCCGCCGGGACGACGCCCGAGGGGCTGCTGATCTCCGCGGGGACCGGCGAGACGATGGCCGCGGCCTTCGGGCTGGGGGTGGCCGTCGGGGACGCCGTGGTGTCGCTGGGCGCCTCGGGCTCGGTGATGGCCGTGCACCACGAGGCGCTGGCCGACCCGCGGGGGATGATCACCTCCTTCGCCGACGCGACCGGGATGCACCTGCCGGTGGTCCATGTCTCCAACGCCGTACGCGCCCTGCGCGGCACCGCGGAGATGCTGGGGCTGGAGGGGCTGGACGAACTGTCGGCGCTGGCCCTGAAGTCGACGCCGGGCGCCTCCGGGCTCGTACTGCTGCCGTACCTGGAGGGTGAGCGCACCCCGCACCTGCCGCACACGGCGGGGACGCTGAGCGGGATGCGGCGGGAGTCGATGAAGCCCGAGCACCTGGCGCGGGCCGCTTTCGAGGGGATGCTCTGCTCGCTCACGGACGCGCTGGACGTGCTGCGCGGGCGGGGCGTGGAGGTGCGGCGGGTGTTCCTGCTGGGCGCGGCGGCCGAGCTGCCCGCCGTACAGGCGCTGGCCCCCTCGGTGTTCGGCACGCAGGTCGTCGTACCGCAGCCCGACCAGTACGCGGCGCTGGGCGCGGCCCGGCAGGCGGCGTGGGCGCTGGGGGTCTCGCAGGGCGCCCTCGATCCGCGTACCCCGCCGGCCTGGCGGGGCGCCGCGGCGCAGGTGCTGGAGCCGGGTGAGGAGCTGGCGGTCGGTCAGGCCGTACGGCAGCAGTACGCGGCGACCCGGGACCAGATCCACCCGGGGGCGTTCGGGTCCGCGGGCTGACCGGGCTCCCCTTCCGTCCGGGGCTCCGGGAGGTCCGGACGGAAGGCGCGCGCGGCGGGCAGGAGCCCCGGGCGATTTGACCAGGGCTTGGGCTAAAGCGTTGGAAGTCGCGGGGCGGCGTACCGCAGGATGGTGCGGCCTCTGCCCTACGCCGACTCCGAGAGACGCAGCGTGCTCATACAACTCCTGCGGGCCTTTCTGGGCCCGTACAGAAAACCGATCCTGCTCCTGGTGGTGCTGCAGTTCCTCCAGACCTGCGCCAGCCTCTATCTGCCCAGTCTCAACGCGGACATCATCGACGACGGTGTCGTGAAGGGGGACACGGGCTACATCCTGGAGTTCGGCGGTGTGATGATCGCCGTCAGCGTGCTCCAGGTCGTGTGCAACATCGGTGCCGTGTACTACGGCGCCCGTACGGCGTCCGCGCTCGGGCGTGATGTGCGGGCGGCGGTCTTCGACCGGGTTCAGGCCTTCTCCGCGCGTGAGGTCGGACGGTTCGGCGCCCCGTCGCTGATCACCCGTACGACCAACGACGTGCAGCAGATCCAGATGCTCGTCCTGATGACGTTCACGCTGATGGTGTCGGCCCCGATCATGTGCGTCGGGGGTGTCGTGATGGCGCTCGGCCAGGACGTGCCGCTGTCGGCGGTGCTGCTGGCGGTGGTGCCGGTGCTCGGTGTCGCGGTGAGCCTGATCGTGAAGCGGATGCGTCCGCTGTTCCGCACGATGCAGGAGCGGCTCGACACGGTGAACCGGGTGCTGCGCGAGCAGATCACCGGTAACCGGGTGATCCGCGCGTTCGTGCGCGACGGCTACGAGGAGGAGCGCTTCCGCGGGGCCAACACGGAGCTGACGGACGTCGCCTTGTCGACGGGCCGGCTGATGGCGCTGATGTTCCCGACCGTGATGACGGTGGTGAACGTCTCGTCCGTCGCCGTCGTCTGGTTCGGTGCGCACCGCATCGACAGCGGCGGGATGGAGATCGGCGCGCTGACCGCGTTCATCGCGTATCTGATGCAGATCGTGATGTCGGTGATGATGGCCACCTTCATGTTCATGATGGTGCCGCGCGCGGAGGTGTGTGCCGAGCGGATCCAGGAGGTCCTGGGCACGGAGTCGAGCGTGGTCCCGCCCGCCGACCCGGTCACCGGGCTGCGCACGCACGGGCATCTGGAGATACGGGGCGCGGAGTTCCGCTACCCGGGCGCCGAGGAGCCGGTGCTGCGCGAGGTCTCCCTGGTGGCGCGGCCGGGTGAGACCACCGCGGTCATCGGTTCGACGGGCAGCGGGAAGTCGACGCTGCTCGGGCTGGTACCGCGGCTGTTCGACGCGACGGGCGGGCAGGTGCTCGTCGGCGGTACGGACGTGACGACGCTGGATCCGGTGCTGCTGGCGAGAACGGTGGGGCTGGTTCCTCAGAAGCCGTACCTGTTCGCGGGGACGGTCGCGACGAACCTGCGGTACGGCAACCCGGACGCGAGCGACGAGGAGCTGTGGCGGGCCCTGGAGGTCGCGCAGGCCAGGGACTTCGTCGAGGGCCTGGAGCACGGCCTGGACGCGCCGGTCTCGCAGGGCGGCACCAATGTCTCCGGCGGGCAGCGGCAGCGGCTCGCGATCGCGCGGACGCTGGTGCAGCGGCCGGAGATCTACCTCTTCGACGACTCCTTCTCGGCGCTGGACTACGCGACGGACGCGGCCCTGCGTTCCGCGCTGTCGCGGGAGACGGCGGGGGCGACGGTGGTGATCGTGGCGCAGCGCGTGTCCACGATCCGTGACGCGGACCGCATCCTGGTCCTGGACGAGGGCCGGGTCGTGGGGGCGGGCACCCACCACGAGCTGATGGACGGCAACGACACCTACCGGGAGATCGTGCTCTCCCAGCTGACGGAAGCGGAGGCCGCCTGATGGCCGGACCGGGCGGACGCATGGCCATGGGACCCGCCGAGCGGTCCGCGGACTTCAAGGGGTCGGGGAAGCGGCTGCTGGGCCGGTTCTCCACGGAGAAGCCCTGGCTGTACCTGATGGTGCTGGCGGGAGCGCTGAGCGTGGCGTTCTCGGTGGTCGGGCCGAAGATCCTCGGCACGGCGACGGACCTGATCTTCGCCGGGGTCGTCGGCCGGCAGACGCCGGAGGGCACGTCGAAGGAGCAGGTCGTCGGCGGTCTGCGCGAGCAGGGTGACGACGGGCTCGCCGACATGCTGGGCGGGGTGGACTTCACGCCGGGCCAGGGCATCGACTTCGGTGCGGTGGGCGACGTCCTGCTGGCGGTCCTGCTGGTGTACGTCGGGGCCGGGCTGCTGATGCTGGTGGCGACGCGGCTGTCGATCCGGATCATCAACCGGGTCGTCTTCCAGCTCCGCGAGGACCTCCAGACCAAGCTGTCGCGGCTGCCGCTGTCCTACTTCGACCGGCAGAAGCGCGGAGAGGTGCTGAGCCGGGCGACGAACGACATCGACAACATCTCGCAGACGATGCAGCAGACGATGGGGCAGCTCATCAACTCCCTGCTGACCATCGTCGGCGTCCTGGTCATGATGTTCTGGATCTCGCCGCTGCTGGCCCTGGTGGCGCTGGTGACGATCCCGCTGTCCGCCCTGGTGGCGGCGCGGGTCGGCAAGCGGTCGCAGCCGCAGTTCGTGGCGCAGTGGCAGAGCACGGGCAAGCTGAACGCCCACATCGAGGAGATGTACACCGGCCACACCCTGGTGAAGGTCTTCGGGCGGCAGGAGGAGTCCGCGAAGGACTTCGCCGAGCAGAACGAGGCGCTGTACGAGGCGGGGTTCAAGGCCCAGTTCAACAGCGGGATCATGCAGCCGCTGATGATGTTCGTGTCCAACCTGAACTATGTGCTGGTAGCGGTGGTCGGCGGGCTGCGGGTGGCGTCGGGCGCGCTGTCGATCGGTGACGTGCAGGCGTTCATCCAGTACTCGCGGCAGTTCTCGATGCCGCTGACCCAGGTCGCGTCGATGGCCAATCTGCTCCAGTCCGGCGTCGCGTCGGCCGAGCGGGTCTTCGAACTGCTGGACGCCGAGGAGCAGGAGCCCGACCCGGTGCCGGCCGAGCGGCCCGGGGAGCTGCGCGGCAGCGTCGCGCTGGAGAAGGTGTCCTTCCGCTACGACCCGGAGAAGCCGCTCATCGAGGATCTGTCGCTGAGCGTGGAGCCGGGACAGACCGTCGCGATCGTCGGGCCCACCGGGGCGGGGAAGACGACGCTGGTCAACCTGCTGATGCGGTTCTACGAGGTGTCGGGCGGGCGGATCACGCTGGACGGTGTGGACGTGTCGCGGATGTCGCGCGACGGACTCCGGTCGGGCATAGGGATGGTGCTCCAGGACACCTGGCTGTTCGGCGGCACGATCGCGGAGAACATCGCCTACGGCTCCGCCCGCGAGGTCACCCGGGAGGAGATCGAGGAGGCGGCCCGGGCGGCCCACGCCGACCGGTTCGTCCGTACCCTGCCGGACGGTTACGACACGGTGATCGACGACGAGGGGTCGGGGGTCAGCGCGGGTGAGAAGCAGCTGATCACCATCGCGCGGGCGTTCCTGTCCGACCCGGTGATCCTGGTGCTCGACGAGGCGACCAGCTCGGTGGACACCCGTACCGAGGTGCTGATCCAGAAGGCGATGGCGCGTCTGGCCCACGGGCGTACCAGCTTCGTGATCGCGCACCGGCTCTCCACGATCCGGGACGCCGACGTGATCCTGGTCATGGAGAACGGGTCGATCGTCGAGCAGGGCACGCACGACGGGCTGCTGGCGGCGAAGGGCGCGTACGCCCGGCTGTACGCCGCGCAGTTCGCCGAGGCGCTCGCGGAGGTGGACTGACCGGCCTCCGGGACCGGTCAGTCCAGGTAGCCGCGGAGCTGGCCGGCGTGGGCGTGGCCCCGCAGTCTGGTGAGGGTCCTGGCCTCGATCTGGCGGACGCGTTCGCGTGTCACGCCGAAGATCCGGCCGATCTCCTCCAGGGTGCGGGGCCGCCCGTCCTGCAGCCCGTAGCGCAGCCGTACGACCTCGCGTTCGCGTTCGCCGAGGGTGACCAGCACCGCCTCCAGGTGTTCGCGCAGCAGCAGGAAGGACGCCGACTCGGCGGGTGAGGGGGTGTCGCCGTCCTCGATGAGGTCGCCGAAGGCGGCCTCGTCCTCCTCGCCGACGGGGGCGTGCAGGGAGATGGGCTCCCGGGCGAGGCGCAGGACCTCCCCGACGCGTCCGGGGGTCAGGCCGAGCTGGGCGGCGACCTCTTCGGCGGTGGGTTCGCGGCCGCGTTCCTGGAGCAGGCGGCGCTGGACGCGGACGACCCGGTTGATCTGCTCGACGACGTGGACCGGGACGCGTATGGTCCGGGCCTGGTCGGCGAGGGCGCGGGACATCGCCTGGCGGATCCACCAGGTGGCGTAGGTGGAGAACTTGTAGCCCCGGGTGTAGTCGAACTTCTCGACGGCCCTGATCAGTCCGACGTTGCCTTCCTGGACGAGGTCGAGCACGGTCAGTCCGCGGCCCGCGTACCGCTTGGCGACCGAGACGACGAGGCGGAGGTTGGCCTCGATGAGCCGGCGTTTGGCGGCACGCCCCTGGACGACGAGCCGGTCCAGGTCGGCGGCGAGCCGGGGGTCCGGGCCGGGGGCGCGGGCGAGGCGTTCCCCGGCGAACAGTCCCGCTTCGATCCGCCGGGCCAGCTCCACCTCCTCGGCGGCGCTGAGGAGCGGGATCCTGCCTATCTCGCGCAGGTACTGGCGGAAGGGGTCGAAGGAGGGTGCGCCGGGGCCCGGCCGGGCGGGCGGCTCCGGCGCCTCCTCCGGTACCGCCTCCGCCAATGCCGCTTCCTCCGGTACCGCTTCCTCCGGTGCGGCTTCCTCTGGTGCGGCTTCCTCCGGTAACGGCACCGGCGGGTCCGCCGTCTCCGGGTGGTGCGCGGCCGGTTTCCGCGTGGGGACCGCCGGCACACCTGTGGTCGTCGTCACGGTCCGGGTCTGCACGGGGGCGACCTCCAGGTGATCGCTGCCGGACCGCGGGGACGGGCGGGTCCGCTCCGGCCGCGCTCCGATGACTCGGGCACCGCCCTCAGTGTGGGGTACGGCACATCCCCGCCACGAGGGGCGTGCGGTGACTTTCTGGGAAGGGGGCGTGCCGCGCGGCCCGCGGCAGGGGGCCGGACGCTGCCGGGACCCGCCGGGCGGTCCGCGGCCGGGCCCGGGACCCGCCGGGCGGCCCTTCGGGCCGGTGCTCTCAGAGCGCGGCGGCGCCGTGGCCGCGGAGGGACTGGGCGTACTGCTGGAGGACCCAGACCTCGTTCTGCGCGGCGGCCAGGTGGTCGGGGGCCACATTGCTGCCGAGGCGGGCGAGGCTGCTCTGCACGTCGCCGATCCGGCGGTCGACGGCGCGCAGGCGGACCTTGACCAGGTGGTCGCCCGCGTATGCCTCGTCGATGGACTTGCCGTGGAAGACCTCGACGGCGAGCTCGGTGACGAGGCTGCGCACGGTGTCGTCGGGGGCGGCGTCCAGGACGGCCGCCAGGTACTCGCGGGCGTCGGCCAGGCCCTGCTCGGCGCCGCCCGCCTCCGCGATGCACCGGCGGACCGCCGCGTACGGCGGGGCGGTGAACTCGTCCTCCCCGTAGGCGTCGAACGCCGGGGAGACCAGGGCGGGCTTCTGCAGGGCCAGTTTGAGCAGCTCCCGCTCGGTGCGGTGGGCGGGGCTGCGGAGGTTGAGCGCGGGGCCGGACGGGGGCTTCGGGGCCTCGGGGACGGCCTGCGGTGCGCGGCGGCCCGGGGCGCGGCCGGCGGGCCCGCGGTCGCCCCGCTCCCCCCGGTCACGGGCCCAGCGGGCGAACCGGGCGACGCGGTGGACGACGAATTCCTGGTCGAGGATGCCGACGAGGCCGGCGAGCTGGACGGCGACCTCCCGCTGGACGCTGTGCGTCTTGATCTTCGCGACGACCTGGGCGGCCTCGTCCAGCGCGGCGGCACGCCCCGCCGGGGTCTCCAGGTCGTAGCGGCCGACGATCTGCCGGAGGGCGAACTCGAAGAGCGGGGTGCGGGGTTCGACCAGGTCGCGGACCGCGTCGTCGCCCTTGGCGAGCCGCAGGTCGCAGGGGTCCATGTTGTCCGGGGCGATCGCGATGTACGTCTCGGCGGCGAACTTCTGGTCGTCCTCGAAGGCGCGCAGGGCGGCCTTCTGCCCGGCCGCGTCGCCGTCGAAGGTGAAGATCACCCGGGCGCTGCCGTTGTCCATCAGGAGCCGGCGCAGGATCTTGATGTGGTCGTTGCCGAAGGCGGTGCCGCAGGTGGCGATGGCGGTGGTGACCCCGGCGAGGTGGCAGGCCATGACGTCGGTGTAGCCCTCGACGACGACGGCCCTGCTGGCCTTGGCGATGTCCTTCTTGGCCAGGTCGATGCCGTAGAGCACCTGGGACTTCTTGTAGATCGGGGTCTCGGGGGTGTTGAGGTACTTGGGCCCGTTGTCGTCGTCGCGGAGCTTGCGGGCGCCGAAGCCGACGATCTCCCCGGCGGTGTCGCTGATCGGCCACATCAGCCGGCCGCGGAAGCGGTCGACGGGGCCCCGGCGGCCGTCCTGGGCGAGGCCGGAGGTGATGAGCTCCTTGTCGCTGAAGCCCTTGCCGCGCAGGTAGCGGGTGAGGTGGTCCCAGCCGGCCGGACTGTAGCCGACGCCGAAGTGGGCGGCGGCGTCCTGGTCGAAACCGCGCTCGGCGAGGAAGCGGCGGCCGGTCTCCGCCTCGGGGCCGTTCAGCTGCTCGCGGTAGAAGTCGGCGGCGAACTTGTGCGCCTCGACCAGCCGGATGCGCTCGCCTCGCTGGTGGGAGGGGTTGTAGCCGCCTTCCTCGTAGCGCAGGGTGATGCCCGCCTTGGCGGCGAGGCGCTCGACCGTCTCGGAGAAGGTGAGATGGTCGATCTTCATCACGAAGGCGATCGTGTCGCCGCCTTCCTGGCAGCCGAAGCAGTGGAAGAGACCCTTGCCCGGGCTGACCTGGAAGGACGGGGACTTCTCGTCGTGGAAGGGGCACAGGCCCTTGAGGTTGCCGCCGCCGGCGTTGCGCAGTTGGAGGTACTCGGAGACGACGGCGTCGATCGGGACCGCGTCCCGGACCGCCTTCACGTCGTCGTCATTGATCCTGCCTGCCACGGGTGAAGTCTACGGGCGCCGCGGGGTCCCCCGGCCGCCCGGCCGTACGCGGACGGGCCGGGCGGCCCGGGGAGCCCCGGGCCGCCCGGTGGGCTCAGAGCAGTGATTCCAGGGGCACCGACGGGTCGGAGAGGGCCTCCGGGTCCGTCTCGCGGCGGCTGCGGATCAGCTGCTGGATGCTGTCGGTGACGTCCCACACATTGACGTTCATCCCGGCGAGCACCCGGCGGTCCTTCAGCCAGAACGCGATGAACTCCCGCTTGCCCGCGTCACCGCGGATGACGACCTGGTCGTACGAGCCCGGGGGCGCCCAGCCCGAGTACTCCAGGCCCAGGTCGTACTGGTCGGAGAAGAAGTACGGGACCCGGTCGTACGTGACGTCCTGGCCGAGCATGGCCCGGGCGGCGGCCGGCCCGCTGTTCAGGGCGTTCGCCCAGTGCTCGACCCGCAGCCGGGTGCCGAAGAGCGGGTGTTCCAGGGAGGCGATGTCCCCGGCGGCGTAGATGTGCGGGTCCGAGGTGCGCAGGGAGAGGTCGACGGCGACCCCGCCGCCGTGCTCGCGGCCGGCCATCTCCAGCCCGGCGGCCTCGGCGAGCGCGGTGCGCGGGGCGGCGCCGATCGCGGCGAGCACGTCGTGCGCGGGGTGCTCCTCGCCGGTGTCGGTACGGGCGGCGAGGACCAGGCCGTCCTGGCCGGTGATCTCGGTGAGCCGGGCGCCGAAGTGGAAGCGGACGCCGTGGGCGGTGTGCAGGTCGGTGAAGATCTGGCCCAGCTCGGGGCCGATGACGTGGTGCAGGGGGGTCGCCGAGGGCTCCACGACCGTGACCTCGGCGCCGTAGCCGCGGGCGGCGGCGGCGACCTCCAGGCCGATCCAGCCGCCGCCGGCGATCACCAGGTGGCCGTTGTCGCGGCCGAGCGCGGCCAGCACGCCCCGCAGCCGGTCGGCGTGGGCGAGCCGGCGCAGGTGGTGGACGCCGGCCAGGCCGGTGCCGGGGATGTCGAGGCGGCGGGGTTCCGCCCCGGTGGCCAGCAGCAGCTTGTCGTAGTGGACGACGGTGTTGTCGCCGAGCTGGACGGAGCGGGCGTGCCGGTCGAGGGAGGTGACCGTCTGGCCGAGGTGCAGCTCGATGTCGGCACCCGCGTACCAGGGGGTCTCGTGGACGAAGACGCCGTCCCGTTCCTGTTTGCCGGACAGGTAGCCCTTGGACAGGGGCGGCCGTTCGTACGGATGGTCGCGCTCGTCGCCGATCAGGATCACCCGGCCCGTGAAACCCTCCGCACGGAGTGTCTCGGCCGCCTTCGCTCCTGCCAGTCCTCCGCCGACGATGACGAACGTCCGGTTTGCGTCGACCACTTGATGCCTCCTCGGTGCTGTGCTGTGCGGCGCCACCAGGTGCGAGCGTCCCGCACGCGGCGTGATGGCGAAAGGGGGTGTGCCCCCGGCGGGTCACATGCGGGGTCCTCGGCGAGCACCCCGGTGGTCATGTGTCCCCGTCACGTTCCAGTCTGCCGGGCGACGGTGAGCGTGCGGTGCAGGCTCCGGGCGGAGGCGTCGGTGAGCGCGGCGATCTGGTCGACGAGGACCCGCTTGCGGGCGCGGTCGTCGGGCGCCTCGTCGAACAGCAGCCGGAACTGGGGCTCCAGGCCGTACGGCGCGCGGGCGGTGAGCGCGGCGGCCAGTTCGGCGATGACGACGCGCTGGCCGGCGCGGATGGCCTCCTGTTCGGCGCGCTGCATGACGTAGCGGTCGGCGACCGCCTTGAGTACGGCGCACTCGGCGCGGGCCCCGGGCGGGACGACGAGCCCCGCGGTGTACCGGGCGAGCGGGCCGGGGCCGTGCTCCCGGCGGGTGGCGGTCTCCGCGGCCTGGCAGAAGCGGCCGATGAGCTGGCTGGTGGCGTCCTTCAGCCGGGCCTGGGCGAGGGCCGAACCGTCGTAGCCGTGCGGCCACCACTCCTGGGCGAGGAGCCGGTCCAGGGCGTCGGCGAGTTCCTGCGGGTCGGTGCCGGCGGGGACGTAGCGTCCGATCGCGACCTGGAAGACCTCGGCGCGCTCGGGGTCGGCGAGGAGGCGGGCGGGGTCGATGTGCCCGGCGTGCAGCCCGTCCTCGAAGTCGTGGACGGAGTACGCCACGTCGTCGGACCAGTCCATCACCTGGGCCTCGAAACAGGTGCGGCCGGGCGGGGCGTCCTGGCGGATCCACTCGAAGACCGGCAGGTCGTCCTCGTACACCCCGAACTTGGGTGAGTCCGGATCGCCCGGCCGCTCCCCCCTGGCCCAGGGGTACTTGGTGGAGGCGTCCAGTGCGGCGCGGGTCAGGTTGAGCCCCACGCTGACGAGTTCGCCGCCGCGGGGGTCGCGGACGAACCGCTTCGGTTCGATCCGGGTCAGCAGGCGCAGCGACTGGGCGTTCCCCTCGAAGCCGCCGCAGTCCGAGGCGAAGTCGTCGAGGGCCTGTTCGCCGTTGTGCCCGAACGGCGGGTGGCCCATGTCGTGGGAGAGGCAGGCGGTCTCGACCAGGTCGGGGTCGCAGCCGAGCGCCGCTCCGAGCTCCCGGCCGACCTGGGCGCACTCCAGGGAGTGGGTGAGCCGGGTGCGGGGGCTGGCGTCCCATGCCCGGCCGCGGGTGCCGGGGGCGACGACCTGCGTCTTGCCCGCGAGCCGGCGCAGGGCGGCGGAGTGCAGCACCCGGGCGCGGTCGCGCTGGAAGGCGGTGCGGCCGGGCCGCTTGTCGGGCTCGGGGTCCCAGCGCTCGGTGTCCCGGGGGCCGTAGGGCGTGGTGCCGTGTTCCGTGCCGCCGTGCACGGGCGCGGTGCGGCCCGGTGTGTCCCTGGGTTCGTGCGTACCGTCCATGGCACCGACAGTAGACCGCCGGGCCGGCGGGACCGCTCAGGCGGAGGCCGGGGGGCTGTCGTCGCGCGCGGTTCCGCCGGGGGTCACGGGGCGGCCCTCAGCAGTTCCCCGTGCGGCCGGGCGGCCCGTGCGGGCGCGGCACCGGACAGGGCCCGGTCGTAGCGGTGCAGGACCAGCCGGGCCATCGCCGGGTGGGCGCCCAGCGGTGCGGCGGCGATCCACGGCGCGGCGGCGGCGGCCGTCGTCGCGAACCGGCCGGGTGCGGTGAAGTACGCGGCCACGGCGGCCCGGTGGCGGCCCCGGGCGGCGAGGGCCCGCAGCGCGGTGGGGACGTCGGGCGCGGTGGCGGAGGTGTAGGCGGGGACGACCGGTGTCCCGCCGAGCCGGTCGGAGAGCATCGCGGCGGTGCGGCGGGCGTCCGCGGCGGAGTCGGGGTCGCGTGATCCGGCGGCGGCGAGCACCACGGCGGTGTCGCGGCGGGTGCCGTCCGTGTCCTGCCAGCCGGCCTCGGTGAGCCGCTCGTACAGCGTCTCGACGAGCAGCGGGTGCGGACCGAGCGGTGCGGCGACGCTCGTGCGCAGGGCGCTCGCGGCGCCGGCGGCCCGGGGCAGGTCGTGGCGGACGTGGTGCCCGCGGCCGAGCAGCAGCGGTACGAGGACGGCCTCGCCCCTACCGACGGCGGCGAGGGTGGCGGGCAGCAGGGGCTGGTTCAGCTCGATGTGGCCGAGCCGGACGTCCAGCCGGGGGCGCAGTTCCCGTACCCGGTCCAGGAGGTCCAGGGCGGTGCCGAGGGCCCGCGGGTCCCGGCTGCCGTGGGCGACGGCGACCAGGGTGGGGGCGGCGGGCCGGGCGGTGGCCCGGACGCGGTGCGCGGGCCTGCGGTTTCCGTCACGGGAAGCGGGCCCGGGCCGGTCGGCGGCGCGGGCCGTGGTGTACGCCGTACTGCGCCCGGGGCCGGAGGGCAGGGGCTCGCGCGGGGGTTCTGGTGCCGTCTCCGTCATGCGCCGATGGTGGCGGGCGGACGTTGCCGGGCCGTTTCACGGTGGTGACGGACGTTTTCCGCGGCCTCACCGGGCGCGGGGCGGGGGTGTCAGCGGGCCCGGGGCGACGGCGCGCAAAGACCGGTGCGGCCTGTTGGGGCGCGGAGGGGCCGGGCACGGCCGGGGGGCCGGGCACGGCCAGGGGGCGGGGGCCGGGGGGCCGGGAAACCTTTCGGGGCGCCCGGTCGTCCTCCTCCATGGGGACGCCGGTGGTGTGTGCCGGCCGGAGCGAGGGGGATGCCGTATGCGGCTGTGGGGGCGGCCGGGGTGGCGGGAGCGCGGCGGGGCGCCGTCCGGACGGCCGGGTGCCGCGGCCGGCGGGGCGCGGGTCCTGGGGCGTGTTTCGAAAGCCCCGTCCTCCGGGCGGACGGCGCTGCCTCCGAAACACGCCCTGGTGGGCGCGCTCGGCGCCGTCCGGCCCCGGCTGCCGCGTACCCGGCGCGGGCAGCGGCGGCTGGTGCAGTCGGTGATGGTCCTGTGTGCGCTGGCCCTGGCGCCCGCGGCCTGGCAGCACTCGGTGGCCGACGCGCGGGTCCGCACGGTCGCCGACGTGCCGGCCCGCCAGGTGGCGGTCGTGTTCGGGGCGGGGCTGTGGGAGGGCAGGCCGTCGCCGTACCTCGCGCGCAGGCTGGACGCGGCGGCCGGGCTGTACCACGACGGCAGGGTGAAGGTCGTGCTGGTCACCGGGGACAACAGCCGGGCGGGGTACGACGAGCCGGACGCCATGCGTGCCTATCTCACCGCGCACGGCGTGCCGGACGGGCGGATCGTCAGCGACTACGCCGGGTTCGACACCTGGGACTCCTGTGTGCGGGCCAAGAGGATATTCGGGGTCGACCGGGCCGTCCTGGTCAGCCAGGGCTTCCACATACGCCGGGCCGTCGCCCTGTGCCGGACCGCCGGGATCGACGCGTACGGGGTCGGGGTGGACGACGTGCACGACGCGACCTGGTACTACGGCGGTGCGCGGGAGGTGCTCGCGGCGGGCAAGGCCCTCCTGAACGCCGTGTTCGAGCCCGATCCGCACTTCCTGGGGCCCCGGGAGCCCGGGGTGGCCGAGGCGCTCGCGGCGGACCTCACCGCCGCTCCGGACGCGGGCTGAGGCGCGTGTACCGGGGGCGTAACCGGGGGCACCGGCTGCCGTAATACCGTGCTCGCACCCTGGGGTCATGGCCAGCACCGAGACGCCCACCCACTGCCCGTACTGCGCGCTCCAGTGCGGGATGAAGCTGCGCCCGGCCGCCGGCGCGGCGGTGGCCGAGGTCGTGGAGCGCACCGATTTCCCCGTCAACCGGGGCGCCTTGTGCGGCAAGGGACGCACGGCTCCCGCCGTGCTCGCCGCCGGGGCGCGGCTGACGGAGCCGCTCGTACGCGACGCGGTCACCGGGAAGCTGGAACCGGCCGGCTGGGACGAGGCCCTCGCCCTGGTCGCCGGCCGGCTGGGCGGGACCCGGGCGGAGCACGGCGCGGACGCCGTGGGGGTGTTCGGCGGGGGCGGGCTCACCAACGAGAAGGCGTACACGCTCGGGAAGTTCGCCCGGGTGGTGCTCGGCACCTCGCAGATCGACTACAACGGCCGCTTCTGCATGTCGTCGGCGGCGGCCGCGCACCAGCGGGCCTTCGGGCTGGACCGGGGGCTCCCCTTCCCGCTGGAGGACGTCTCCCGTACCGGGTGCGTGATCCTGGTGGGTTCGAACCTCGCGGAGACGATGCCGCCCGCGCTGCGCTACCTGACGGAGCTGAGGGAGAACGGCGGCCGGCTGATCGTCATCGACCCGCGCCGTACCAGGACGGCCGAGCAGGCCGACCTGCATCTGGCGCCCCGGCCGGGCACCGATCTCGCCCTGGCGCTCGGGATGCTGCACCTGGTCGTGGCGGAGGGGCGGGTGGACGAGGAGTTCGTCCGGACGCGTACGAGCGGCTGGGACGGGGCCAGGGCCGGGGCGATGGCGCACTGGCCGGAGCTGGTGGAACGGCTGACCGGGGTGCCGGTTCCCCTGCTGCGCGAGGCCGTGGAGATGTTCTGCGGCGCCGGGGAGGGGATGGTGCTGACCGCGCGCGGGCCCGAGCAGCAGGCCAAGGGCACGGACACGGTCGGCGCGTGGATCAACTTCTGCCTGGCCACCGGCCGGGCCGGGCGCCCGCTGTCCGGTTACGGCTGCCTGACCGGGCAGGGCAACGGCCAGGGCGGCCGGGAGCACGGGCAGAAGGCCGACCAGCTGCCCGGGTACCGCAAGCTCACCGACCCGGAGGCGCGCCGCCACGTCGCGGAAGTCTGGGGGGTGGACCCCGGCTCCCTGCCGGGTCCGGGGCGCAGCGCGTACGAACTGCTGGACGCCCTAGGGCGGGACGTCAGGTCGCTGCTGGTGATGGGGTCCAACCCGGTGGTGTCGGCGCCGCGCGCCGGGCACATCGAGGAGCGGCTGCGGTCGCTGGACTTCCTGGTGGTGGCCGACGTGGTGCTGTCGGAGACCGCGGCACTGGCCGATGTGGTGCTGCCGGTGACGCAGTGGGCGGAGGAGACCGGCACCATGACCAGTCTGGAGGGGCGGGTGCTGCTGCGGCGGCAGGCGCTCACCCCGCCGCCGGGGGTCCGCAGCGACCTGGAGGTGCTGCACGCGCTGGCCGGTCTGCTGGGGCACGGCAAGGGCTTCCCGGCCGACCCGGAGGAGGTCTTCGACGAGCTGCGGCGGGCGTCGGCGGGCGGACCGGCGGACTACGCGGGGATCAGCTACGCCCGGATCGTGGCGGAGGACGGGGTGTTCTGGCCGTGTCCGGACGAGGACCACGCCGGGACGCCGCGGCTGTTCCTGGAGCGGTTCGCGACGGACGACGGGCTGGCCCGGTTCGTACCGGTCACGCACCGGCCGGCCGCCGAGGAGACCGACGCGGACTATCCGGTGGTGCTGACCACCGGGCGGGTGGTGTCCCACTACCAGTCGGGGGCGCAGACCCGCCGGGTGGCGGAGCTCAACGCGGCGGCCCCGGGGCCGTTCGTCGAGCTCCACCCCCGGCTGGCCGAGCGGCTCGGGGTGTCCGAGGGCGACCCGGTCGCGGTGACCTCGCGGCGCGGCCGGGCCGAGGCCCCGGCCAGGATCACCACGGCGATCCGGCAGGACACGGTGTTCATGCCCTTCCACTGGCCGGGCGAGGGCCGTGCCAACACGCTGACCAACCCGGCCCTGGACCCGGTGTCGCGGATGCCCGAGTACAAGGTGTGCGCGGTCCGGGTCGAGGCCGCCGGCTGACCGGTCCGGGCCGGGGGCCCCACGGTCCTCCCACCGGCCTCCCACCGGCCTCCCACCGGTCTCCCGCAGGTCTCTCCCACCGGCCTCCCGCGGGTCTCCCCCGGCCGCCCCGGCGGGCTCGTGCCGGCGCCCCGTGCCTGCGGTGTCCGTCAGAGGGCGGCCGGGGGCGCCGTCTCGGCGGCCACCCAGGCGAGGTAGCGGCTGCTGCCCCGCACGACGGGGGTGGCGATGATCTCCGGGGTGTCGTAGTCGTGTGCCAGGAGGAGGTGGGCCTCCAGTTCGTCGTAGCGCAGGGCCGTGGTCTTGAACAGCACCTGCCATTCCTGGCCGGTCTCGACGGCGTCCTGCCACCGGTAGACCGAGGTGACCGGTCCGGAGACCTGGGCGCAGGCTGCGAGCCGCGCCTCCACCACCCCCCGGGCCAGGGTGCGGGCCTTCTCCTCGCTGTCCGTCGTGGTCAGCACGGTCAGCCATGCGGGGTCGGTCATCGCGGTCTCCTCGCTCCTTCGGTGGTGTCCCGGTGATTGTCCGCCGTGGCGTCAGGCGCCGTACGGGCGGCGCGCCCTGGCCTCGCGCAGGGACAGCCCCCACCACACCAGCTGGTCCAGCAGGGTCTTGGCGGCGGCGTCGACGGGGGCGGGGTCCCTGGGCCTGCCCCGGTCGTCGAAGAGCGCGCCGGCGTTGGGGAAGGAGACGGTGTCGCGCAGGGTCACGGCGTGCAGTTCGGCGAAGACCTGGCGCAGGTGCTCGACCGCCCGCAGACCGCCGCTGATCCCGCCGTACGACACGAAGGCGACGGGCTTGGCCTGCCACGGGGCGAAGTGCCGGTCGATGAGGTGCTTCAGCGGGGCGGGGTAGGAGTGGTTGTACTCCGGGGTCAGGACGACGAAGGCGTCGGCCTCCGTCAGCCGGTCCGTGAGGTCCACGGGGCCGGGGGCGGTCGGGGGTTCGGTTCCGGCGGTGTCGATCAGGCCGGTCTCGATGCCGGGATGGGCGGCGGCCCGGGAGAGGAACCAGTCGGCGACGACGGGCCCGAAGCGTCCCTCGCGGTTGCTGCCGAGGATGACCGCCACCTTCAGCGGCGCGTCGGCAGAGGTGTGGGCGGGGCTGGTGAGCGTGTGGAGTTCCATGCGCCACACCCTCGGCCCTCAACCAAAGTTGAGGTCAAGCCCGGAACTCCGCGTACTACCGTGGACCGCATGACGACCCCCGCCGAGGCGCTGTACGTCGAGATGGACGGCCGCCCCGCCACCGAGGCCGACCTGCGGGTCCCGGCCTTCGCCGGATACGGCCACTTCACCGCGTTCCAGGTGAGGAAGCGGCGGGTGCGCGGTCTCGCACGGCACCTGGAACGGCTGGACGCGGCGAACCGCGAGCTGTTCGGGCTGCCCCTGGAGGGTGAGCGGGTGCGCGCCCTGGTCGGGCACGCCCTCGACGGCGCCGGGGCCGTGGACGCGGCGGTCCGCGTCCACGGCTACCTCCCCCCGGGAAGGTCCGGGACGGCCGTGATGGTGACGGTGGCCGGACCCGCGCGGATGCCCTCGGCCCCGCGCGGCCTGATGTCCGTCCCGTACGCGCGCACGGCCGCGGAGCTGAAGCGCCCCGGCGACTTCGGCCAGATGTACCACCTGGCGCGGGCGAGGAGGGCGGGGTTCGACGAGGCGCTGCTGACGGCTCCCGGCGGGGTGGTCACCGAGGGCGCCGTCACCAGCATCGGCTTCTGGGACGGTACTTCGGTGGTCCTGCCGGACGCCCCGGCACTGACCGGCGTCACCATGGCGCTGCTGGAGGACCGGCCGGCGGCGGGCCGCCCCTTCGTCCGGCGGACGGTGACCCTGGACGGCCTGGGCGCCTACCGGGCGGCGTTCGTCACCAACTCCCAGGGCATCGCCCCCGTCCACCGGATCGACGGCACCGTGTTCGAGGTCGACGAGGCCCTGATGGAGGA
Source organism: Streptomyces nitrosporeus (assembly GCF_008704555.1). Lineage (NCBI taxonomy): Bacteria > Bacillati > Actinomycetota > Actinomycetes > Kitasatosporales > Streptomycetaceae > Streptomyces > Streptomyces nitrosporeus. The sequence continues at coordinate 5,358,574 of NZ_CP023702.1, read as the reverse complement.
CCTGGCGGCCGCGTACGGGGCCGCCCCCGCGAGTACCGTCTGAGGCGCCCGGCGGGCACGGTCCGGCGGCGGCCTCGCGTGCAGCACCATGGGCACCATGCAGATCCATATCGAGGCGACCCACCTCCCGGGCCGCGACTGCGCGCCCGGCCCCGGCTTCCCCGGCCGCACGGGCGTCCACGTCGGCGTACAGCGCAAGGACAGGCCCGGGGAGCTGCTGGGCGTGCACCCCGGCGACGCCCCCTCGGCCGGCTGGACCCTGGAGTGCGACGCGGTGTCCACCGCCGACGGCATCGTGGTGTCGGGGCCGTACGTCCAGAACCGGCTGGGCGGGCGCTTCGTCTATCTGTCCTGGGGCACCGTGGACGGGGACGGCGTCTTCAGCATGTTCCGGCGCGCCAAGCTGATGCTGGCCGACATCGACCCCGGCATCCTGAGCGCCGCCGCGCTGACCGGCCACCTGACCGCGCGGCTGCGGCTGACCGACGAGCTGGGACGGCCGCGGTGTGCCCGGGTGCGGCCCGGGGACATCGAGTGGTCCGCCACACCGGGGCCGGCCGCGGCCGGGGCGTGACACCGCCCCCGGCGGCCTGGGGGGGGTAGGCCGCCGGGGGCGGTCGCCATGGGAACGGCGGGGGAACCGTCCCGTGGGGGGGTGTCTTGCGTGTGCCCCGCCCCCGGCTCCCCATACATGTGACCTGCATCACATCTTCGAGGGGCCCCTCACTCGTTCGGCGCCGTCCGGGCCGCGCCGCTCCCGCTCCGGCCGCGACCTGCGCGGGTCCGTACGCGCGGGTCCGCCGTGAACGCCCGTACGGGTGAAAGCTGATGCGGTGTCAGCGTGCGGCGGCACGCCGCCGGCCCTTGGCTCAGAGGCAGGACACATCCGTCTGCCCGGAGGAATCCCATGCGCAGCCCCGCCCGCCTCGTGACCGGTACCGCCGCCGCGGCCCTCACCGCCGCCGCGCTCGGTCTCGCGCCCGCCCCGACCGCCTACGCGGACGGACCCGGCAGACCGCGGCTCGCGGCCTCGGCACCCGCCCCGGACGCGGACGGCTGCGCCCCCGGCGGTACGGGGACCGCCGACGTGGACTGCCCGGACGGGCCGGCGGAGGAGAGCGCTCCGGCCGCCGGTTCCGTGGCGGGGGCCGGTTCCGTGGCGGGGGCCGGGACGGAGCCCTGGCCCGGGACGGAGGAGGACCCGTGGGCCACGGCCACCGGCCCCGACCCGCTCACCGGCTCCCTGGAGGAGGACGAGGAGTGGGCCGTGGAGGCCGACTCGCCGGCCGGGGTCCCGGGCACGGGCGACGAGGAGTGGGACACGGAGCCGGGCGCGGAGGCGGGTACGGGGACCGGGGCAGGGCCTGATCCGGCCGCACATCCCGGGGAGCGGCCCGCTCCCGTCCCCTCGGCCGGTGCCGGTGCCGGAGGGGAGACGCCGCCCCGCCGGCCTCCCGTGACCCGGCCCGCTCCCGCCCCCACCGAGCGGCCCTCCGGCCACATCAGCACGGGGGTCGGCGGGAGCACCGGGCCGGACACGGTCCAGCTCGCCGTGGGAGGCGGCCTCGTCGCGGCGGCGGCCGCCGGCGGCGTGTGGCTGGCGCGCCGCCGCCGCGCGGACGGCGTGCGGACGCGCGTCTGATCCGGACGGCGAGGAGCACGTCGTGGACCGTACGGCCCTCAGGGCCAGGGCCTGGCTGGCGGGCATCGCCGCGCTGTCCGGGATCTGGCTGGTCCAGAACGGCACGGCGGCCCGGGTCGTCGCCCCTCAGCCCGCCACCGCCCAGGCCTTCGCCTCGGCCTCCGGGCCCCGGCCGGGCTCCGCGGTCGCGAAGCCGCTGGGCGCCTCCGAGCCCGTCCGTATCCGCATCCCGCGCATCGGCGTGGACGCGCCCATGACACGACTGGCGCTCGGTGCCGACGGGCGCCTGGAGGCGCCGTCACCCGAGGAGAGCGACCGGGCGGGCTGGTTCGGCGGTGGCACCCCGCCCGGCGCGAAGGGCACCGCGATCGTGGCCGGCCACGTCGACGACGCCGAGGGTCCCGCCGTCTTCTACGGCCTGGGGTCCCTGAAGAAGGGCGCGCGGGCCGAGATCGACCGCGCGGACGGCCGTACCGCCGTCTTCACGGTCGACGCGGTCGAGGTGTACGACAACGACGCCTTCCCCGACGAGCGGGTCTACGGCCCGTCCGGGCACGCGGCCCTGCGCCTGATCACCTGCGGCGGCGGCTACAGCCGGGAGACCGGTTACCAGGGCAACGTGGTGGTGTACGCCCATCTCACCGGGGTGCGCTGAGGGCACCCGGGGCGGACCGTCAGCCCGTCCACTGGTCGAAGCCCAGTTTGGCGACCAGGGAGAAGACCACGACCAGCAGCACCCCGCGGACGAAGCCGCTGCCCTTGCGGAGCGCCATCCGCGCCCCGAACAGGCCGCCCGCCAGATTGAATACGGCCATCAGCGCGGCCAGCTGCCACAGCACGGTGCCCTGGTAGGCGAACATCGCGAGCGCGCCGCCGTTGGTGCAGACGTTCACGATCTTGGCGGTGGCGGACGCGGTGACCAGGTCGAGGTGGAGCACGGCCGTCAGGGCCAGTACCAGGAAGGTGCCCGTGCCGGGGCCGAACAGCCCGTCGTAGAAGCCGATGCCGCCGCCCACCAGCACCGTCGCGGTGACCAGCCGGGCCCGGGTGACCCGCTTGCCCGTCACGTCGCCCGCCGCCGCGGTGCCGAAGGAGGGCCGTGCCAGCACGAAGGCCGCCACACCGAGCAGCACCACCATGATCACCGGGCGCAGCACCTCACTGCTGATCCCGGCGGCGAAGAACGCGCCGGTCATCGACCCGGCCAGCGCCATCAGCCCGATGCGCAGGGCGGTGGCCACCTGGACCGGCGCCCTGCGCACATAGGTGACGGCCGCTCCCGTCGTGCCGACGATGGCGACCGCCTTGTTGGTGCCCAGCACCTGCGCGGCCGGGACGTGCGGCAGGCCGAGCAGCAGGGCCGGCAGCAGGAGGAGTCCGCCACCGCCCACCACCGCGTCGATCCAGCCCGCCGCGGCTGCGGCCAGGCACAGCAGGACGAGGGTGGTGAGTGTTGTCTCGGGCATGTCCGCGACCTTACGACCACGCCCGAAACGGCCCGCCGCCACCCTCACACGGCGCGGGCCGGTGCGCTGAGCGCAAGGTTCCTCCGGGGAAACAGGAGGGATGCGGTCGGGTAACACCCGCCGCGCACGCTCTTCGTCATGAGGACACAGAGCGGGAACAGGGCGCGTGTGGTGGTGATCGGCGCCGGGATGGCGGGCGCGCGGCTCGCCGCCCGGGTCCCCGGTGTCACCGTCGTCGGCGAGGAGCGGCACGCACCGTACAACAGGGTGCTGCTGGCCGAGGTGCTGGCCGGCCGGTACGAGCCGGACGTCATCGCGCTGCCGCCCGCCGAGGTGCGGCGCGGGGTGCGGGCCGTGCGGATCGACCGTGCCGCACGGCTGGTGCACTGCGACGACGGAAGCGTCATCGGGTACGGGCACCTGGTGCTGGCCACCGGCTCCAACCCGGTGCTGCCGCCGCTGCGTGGCATCGGTCACACCCTGCCGGACGGTGTCCACGCCTTCCGCACCCTGGACGACTGCCTCGCCCTGCGCGAGGCCGTACGCCCCGGGACGCGGGCGGTGGTCATCGGCGGAGGGCTCCTCGGGGTCTCGGCGGCCCGTGCGCTGGCCGAGTGCGGTGCCCAGGTGGTGCTGGCCCAGCAGGGCGAGCACCTGATGGAGCGCCAGCTGGACGCCGAGGCGGCCGGCCTGCTCCGCGGCCATCTGGAGGCCCTCGGTGTCGAGGTGCACACCGAGTGCCGGGTGCGCGGGCTGCGCTGCACGGACGGCTCCGCCCCGGCGGTGCGGGCCGTGGAGCTCGCCGACGGTTACGAGCTGGCGGCCGAGGTGACGGTGCTGGCCTGCGGGGTACGGCCCCGTACGGGGCTGGCGCGGGCCGCCGGGCTGGAGATCCGCAAGGGCGTCCTCGTCGACGACGAGCTGCGCACCTCGGACCCGTACATCCACGCGGTCGGTGACTGCGCCGAGCACCGCTCCACCGTCTACGGGCTGGCCCAGGCCGCCATCGAGCAGGCCGACGTGCTGGCCGAGGTGCTGGCCGGCCGGCCCGCCCGGTACGACGGCACCCGGGCCCTGACCCGGCTGACGCTGCGCTCCCCCGCCACGGACGCCCCCGGCGCGCTCGACCTGGCCGCCTTCGGCGACTCCCGCCCGATGCCCGGCGACGACGTGATCCGGCTGGCCGACGCCACCCGGGGCGCGTACCGCACGGTCGTCGTCCGGGGCGACCGGCTGGCGGGCGGGGTGCTCCTCGGTGATCTCGCCGCGGTCGGCACCCTCGCCCGTACCTGGCAGGACGACGACCCGCTCCCCGCCGACATGTCCCTGCTCCACCTGCTCACCAACGACGGAGGCTTCTGATGCCGGTGTCCACTCCCCCGACCGCCCCCACCGGGGGCGTGCCGACGATCGTGGTCGTCGGGCACGGCATGGTCGGCCAGCGGTTCCTGGAAGCGCTCGCCGAGCGCGGGCTGACCGCCGCCGCGGGCACGGCCCGGATCGTGGTGCTCTGCGAGGAGCCCCGCCCCGCCTACGACCGGGTCCAGCTGACCTCGTACTTCTCCGGGAGGACGCCCGAGGACCTCGCGCTGGCCGAGCCGGACTTCATGGACCGGCACGGGATCGAGCTGTACGTCGGCGACCCCGCCGAGAGCGTCGACCGTGAGGCGCGCACGGTCACCGCGCGCTCCGGGCGGACGTTCCCGTACGACACGCTGGTGCTGGCCACCGGCTCCTACCCGTTCGTCCCGCCGGTGCCCGGCAAGGACGCGGAGGGCTGCTTCGTCTACCGCACCATCGAGGACCTCCTCGCCATCGAGGAGTACGCGAGGACCGCGAGAACCGGCGCGGTCGTCGGCGGCGGGCTGCTCGGCCTGGAGGCGGCGGGCGCGCTGAAGGGCCTCGGGCTCGACACGCACGTCGTGGAGTTCGCGCCCCGGCTGATGCCGGTGCAGGTGGACGAGGGCGGCGGTGCGGCGCTGCTGCGCACCATCGAGGGCATGGGCCTCTCCGTCCACACCGGCGTCGGCACCCAGGAGGTCACCACGGGCGACGACGGCCGGGTCTCCGGGATGGCGCTGTCGGACGGTTCGGCGCTCGCCACGGACCTCGTCGTCTTCTCCGCCGGGGTGCGGCCCCGCGACCAGCTGGCCCGCGACTGCGGTCTGGAGGTCGGCCCGCGCGGCGGCATCGTCGTGGACGAGCAGTGCCGCACCTCGGACCGGGACGTCTTCGCGATCGGCGAGTGCGCGCTGGCCTCGGACGGCCGGGTGTACGGCCTGGTGGCCCCGGGGTACGAGATGGCCCTCGCCGCCGCCGAGGTGATCGCGGGCAGCACGGCCTCGTTCACCGGGGCCGACCTGTCCACGAAGCTGAAGCTGCTGGGCGTGGACGTCGCCTCCTTCGGTGACGCGCACGGCGCCGCCGAGGGCTGCCTCGACGTGGTGTACGCGGACTCCCGCTCGGGTGTCTACAAGAAGCTGGTGGTCGGCCGGGACGGCACCCTGCTCGGCGGGGTGCTGGTCGGTGACGCCGACCAGTACGGCACGCTGCGGCCGATGACGGGGACGGTCCTGCCGGTCGCCCCGGAGCAGCTGGTGCTGCCGGCCGGCGCGGGCGGCCCGGTCACCCTCGGCCCGTCGTCGCTGCCGGACGAGGCGGTCATCTGCTCCTGCCACAACGTCACCAAGGGCGCGATCTGCGAGCACACCACCCTGCCCGAGGTGAAGAAGTGCACCAAGGCCGGCACGGGCTGCGGCAGCTGCGTCAAGGTCATCGGGCAGCTGCTGCCGCAGCCGGAGGACCAGGGGCTGTGCGGCTGCTTCTCCTACAGCCGCAGCGAGCTGTACGAGATCGTCCGCACCCTCGGGGTCACCTCCTACGCCTCCCTGCTCGACTCGCACGGCCGCGAGCAGGCCCGCGGCGGTGAGGGCTGCGAGGTGTGCAAGCCGACGGTCGGCTCGATCATCGCCTCGCTCGCGCCGACGGTCGGTGCCAGCGGATACGTCCTGGACGGCGAGCAGGCCGCGCTCCAGGACACCAACGACCACTTCCTGGCCAACCTCCAGCGCAACGGCTCGTACTCGGTCGTGCCGCGCATCCCGGGCGGTGAGATCACCCCGGAGAAGCTGATCGTGATAGGCGAGGTGGCCCGGGACTTCGGGCTCTACACGAAGATCACCGGAGGCCAGCGGATCGACCTCTTCGGCGCCCGGGTGGACCAGCTGCCGCTGATCTGGACGCGGCTGGTGGACGCGGGCTTCGAGTCGGGGCACGCGTACGGGAAGGCGCTGCGCACGGTGAAGTCCTGTGTGGGGCAGACCTGGTGCCGCTACGGCGTGCAGGACTCGGTGAAGATGGCGATCGACCTGGAGCTGCGCTACCGGGGGCTGCGGGCGCCGCACAAGTTCAAGTCGGCGGTCTCGGGCTGCGCCCGGGAGTGCGCGGAGGCCCGCGGCAAGGACTTCGGGGTCATCGCCACCGCCCAGGGCTGGAACCTGTACGTCGGCGGCAACGGCGGGGCCACCCCGCGCCACGCGGACCTGCTCGCCCAGGACCTGTCGGACGCCGAACTGGTGCGGCTCATCGACCGGTTCCTGATGTTCTACATCCGCACGGCGGACCGGCTGGAGCGCACCGCGGCCTGGCTGGACCGGATCGAGGGCGGCCTGGAGCACGTACGGGACGTCGTCGTCCACGACTCGCTGGGGATCTGCGACGAGCTGGAGCGGCTGATGGCCGACCACGTCTCCGGTTACCGCGACGAGTGGGCCGAGACCATCAACGACCCGGAACGGCTCCGCCGCTTCGTCACCTTCGTCAACGACCCCGATGTGCCCGACCCCTCGGTGAAGTTCGTCCCGGAGCGTGACCAGGTCAAGCCCGACCTGGAGATCCTCGCGGGACCGGTGCTCGCCGTCCGCACTCTTGAAGGGACCCCCTCCTGATGACGACCCCGACGATGGAAACCGCCCGGGACACCGGGACGATCCAACTCGCGGCCGGGGACGGCTGGCTGCCGGTCTGCGACCGCGCGCTGCTGACCCCGGGCCGGGGGGTGGCGGCCCTCCTCCCGGACGGCCGGCAGGTGGCCCTGTTCATGGACCGGGCGGGGCGCGCGTACGCGATCGACAACCGGGACCCGTTCACCGGGGCGTACGTCCTCTCCCGCGGGCTGGTCGGCTCGGACGGGGGGCGGCCGTTCGTCGCCTCGCCGCTGCTCAAGCAGCGCTTCGACCTGGCGACGGGCGTCTGCCTGGACGACGACGAGGTCACCGTGCCGGTCTTCGAGGTCCGCGCCGACTGAGACCGGCCGGTGACGGGACGGCCGGTGACGGGACGGCCGGTGACGGGACGGCCGGTCCTGGAGGCGGTCGCTCCTGGAGGCGGCCGCTCCTGGAGGCGGCCGCTCCGTTCCGTTCATGTCGTGTTGACGCTCCGTCAACTGCGTACCTTTACTATCCTGACGTTCGCCCCGCCGGACCGACCGGGCCGGCGGGCCCTCACGTCACCCATGGAGTGGTCGTGGAACGTCGGACCTTCTTGCGCACAGCGGTGATCGGCAGCTCGGCGGCGGCATTCGGCGGCACCCTGTGGCGGGGGGCCGCCTTCGCGGACCCCGCCCAGCCGGCCGCCGGCCCCTACGGCGCGCTGCGGGCGGCCAACAGTGACGGCATCCTGCTGCCGAGCGGTTTCACCAGCAGGATCATCGCCCGCTCGGGGCGGGCCGTCGCCGGCACCTCGTACACCTGGCACAGCGCGCCCGACGGCGGCGCCACCTTCGCCGACGGCAGCGGCTGGATCTACGTCTCCAACGCGGAGGTGTCCGCGAGCAGCGGCGGCGGGGCGAGCGCGGTGCGCTTCGACTCCTCGGGGACCGTCACCTCCGCCTACCGGATCCTGTCCGGCACGAACACCAACTGCGCGGGCGGCCGCACCCCCTGGAACACCTGGCTCTCCTGCGAGGAGGTCAGCCGCGGCTTCGTGTACGAGACGGACCCGTGGGGTGTGGACGCCGCCGTGCGGCGGCCGGCGATGGGCCGGTTCAAGCACGAGGCGGCGGCCGCGGACCCCGACCACGGCTACGTCTATCTGACCGAGGACGAGACGGACGGCCGCTTCTACCGCTTCCGCCCCGCCACCTGGGGCGATCTGTCGTCCGGCACGCTCCAGGTGCTGGTGGCGGGCACCGGCACCTCGGGCCCGGTGACCTGGACGACGGTCCCCGACCCGGCCGGCTCGTCCACCCCGACCCGCCGGCAGGTTTCCGGCGCCAAGGTGTTCAACGGCGGCGAGGGCTGCTTCTACGCGGCGGGCACCTGCTGGTTCACCACCAAGGGCGACAACCGGGTGTGGGCGTACGACGCGGACACCTCGTCGCTCTCGCTCGCCTACGACGACTCGCTGGTCACCGGGGGCGGCGCCCCGCTCACCGGCGTCGACAACGTCACCCGCGCCGCCTCCGGTGACCTGTACGTCGCCGAGGACGGCGGGAACATGGAGATCTGCCTGATCACCCCGGAGGACACCGTGGCGCCCTTCCTGCGGATCAGCGGGCAGTCGGGCTCGGAGATCACCGGCCCGGCCTTCTCCCCGGACGGCAGCCGGCTCTACTTCTCCTCGCAGCGCGGGACGAGCGGCAGCTCCTCCGGCGGCATCACCTACGAGGTCAGCGGACCCTTCCGGAGCTGATCCCACCCCCCGGACACGGCCCGGCGGCCGTCAGCCCCGCCGGGCCGTGTCCGGCCGTGCGGCCGGCCACCCGGCCGGTCCGTCCGTCCGTCAGGAACGGCCGTCCGTCAGGACCGCCCGTCCTCAGGACTCCGGGCCGTTCTCGGCGGCCTCCGGGTCCATCCAGACGACCTCCCAGATGTGGTGGTCCGGGTCCTGGAAGGAACGGCCGTACATGAAGCCCATGTCCATCGTCTCGTTGGCCGGGGAGCCGCCGGAGGCGAGCGCCGCGTCCGTGAGCTCGTCGACCTTCTCCCGGCTCTCGGCGCTCAGCGCGAGAAGGACCTCGGTGGTCTTCGAGGCGTCGGCGATGTCCTTCCTGGTGAAGTCCTTGAAGCGGGGCTCGGTGATGAGCATGGCGAAGATCGTGTCGCTGATCACCAGACAGGCCGTGGTCTCGTCGCTGAACTTCGGGTTGAAGCCGTAGCCCAGCTTCGAGAAGAAGTTCTTCGACACCTCCAGATCCCTGACCGGCAGGTTCACGAAGATCATCTGGGGCATGGTCATGGTTCCCACTCTTCCGTCTCTTCCGTCCCGGCGCATCGTGTGCTCCACGGCACCCGCCGCGAGCGCCTCTGAGAGGTAGACGGCCCCGGCTCCCGGAACTCATCGCCCGGAGGGGGCCGGCTTCCGCGCGCCCCTTACGGCGTGCCCCCGTCCGTCCCGGGAGGCGCCCCCGGGGCACCGCCTCAGGACACTGCCACCGGCGCGCCGCCCCTGAGCAGGGAGGAGCCCAGCGGGGTGAGGGTGTGCAGCACCGAGCTGCCGTGGCGCAGGGACAGGACGAGGCCGGCCTCGCGCAGCACACAGGCGTGCTGGCTCGCGGAAGCCATGGACACCCCTGTCCGGCGGGCCAGTTCGCTCGTCGTGCAGCCGTCCTCGACGGCCCGGAGGATCGCGGAGCGGGTGTGCCCGACGAGCCGCCCGAGCCAGGGGCCGGGCTCGGCGAACACCGGGGCGGCGGGGTGGGTGAGGGGGTAGACGAGCACCGGCGGCAGGTCCGGGTCGCGGTAGACGACCGGGGTGCCGCGGCAGAAGAACGAGGGCTGGAGGAGCAGACCGCGTCCGTCCAGCCGCATGTCCCGGTCGACGGGGTAGTCCGCCTCCAGGACCGGGGGCCGCCAGCGGATCGAGGTGGGCAGGGTGGCCAGCAGTTCCTGCGCCCCGCCGTCCAGCAGGGCACGCCCCCGCACCGCCCGGTCCGCCTCGACGGCGGCCCGGATGTGCGTCCAGTACGGCTCGACGGCGGCCCGGTGGTAGGCGCGCAGGGCGCCGATGAGCCGGCCCAGCGGCTCGGCGCGCCCCTCGGCGAGCGCGGCCGGCAGCGCGAGGTGCGGCCGCGGGCCGTCCGGCCGCCGGCGCTGCCCGGCCGGACCGGCGGCGAGCAGGGCGAGTTCGCCGTGCAGGCGCTCACCGGGGGTGTCCCGCAGCGCCTCCATCCCGGCGTCCAGGCCGTAGGGCTCGGAGCCCTCCCCGGCGGGTGTCAGGAAGTCCGGGAAATAACCGTGGAGCGGCACCATCGCCGACAGCAGGCGCGTTTCGCCATTCAGCCGGGCACGGGATTCCGTACGCCATTTCCCGAAGACCGAGGAACCCCTCCGGTCCCTCAGCCGGTGAAAGCTGAGAACCGTTTCCCACAATGCGTCCGGCCGGGTGGCCATCCGCACGCGGGAAAGGTCCGCCCCGGACATATGGATGCGCAGCACCGAACCCCCACCTGTTGCAACCGCAATCGCCCCGTCAAAGGGTATGCGGGCCGTCACAAGAGGTCACCACGGGGTTTCGGCCAGAGTTGAAACGTCTCGCCCACCAGGCCGACACGGGAAAAGCTGTACGACGTCGGGTGCGTTACCGGCGCTGCCGGAAGAGCGGGTGAGGGCCGTGGGGGGCTTCCTCCGCTCGGCGGCGGTGGCGTCCGGTGCGGCTCCGCATCCGGCGGGGGTAAGCCGGGTGCGGTCCATGGGTGGGGATCCATGGACCGCACCCTGGTCCCGGCCTCCCGGTATTTGCTCACTCAACGAAGAAAACGGGGCCGGTCGGCCCTTTACACGGCCGCCCGTCACGCGAACTCGCCCCTGTCACATGAACTCGTCATGCCCCGGACAAGATTCTCGTACTCCGGAGCGGTCCGGAAGTCCCGCTTTCCGCGAGGAGGCGGCGGCATCCCCGTTCCACGACGAAGCGGCGGCACCCCCGCACAGGGTGCCGCCGCTTCCGGGTTGTCCGGGGCCCCGCCGGGCCGGTGAGGGTGGTCCGGCCCGGCGGGGCTCCCGGAATGCCCGCGGCCGGCGGGCCGGCCGCGGGCCGGGAGGGGTCAGCGGCTGTCGCTGCCCGTCGACCGGGCGGCGGCCCGGCCCGCTTCCAGCCGGGCGACCGGGATCCGGAAGGGTGAGCAGGAGACGTAGTCCAGGCCCGCCTCGTGGAAGAAGTGCACCGACTCGGGGTCGCCCCCGTGCTCACCGCAGACGCCCAGCTTGAGGTCGGGCCGGGTGGCCCGGCCGGCGGCCACGGCGCTGCGCACCAGCGAACCGACGCCGTCCTTGTCGATCGTCTCGAACGGCGACACCCCGAAGATGCCCTTCTCCAGGTAGGCGGTGAAGAACGATGCCTCCACGTCGTCCCTGGAGAAGCCCCACACGGTCTGGGTGAGGTCGTTCGTACCGAAGGAGAAGAACTGCGCGGCCTCGGCGATCTGGCCGGCGGTCAGGGCGGCGCGCGGCAGTTCGATCATGGTGCCGATGGTGAGCCTGAGGTCGGTGCCGGTGGCGGCCTCCACCTCGGCGACGACCCGGTCGGCCTCCTCCCGGACGATCTCCAGCTCCTGCACGGTGCCGACCAGCGGGATCATGATCTCGGCGCGCGGGTCGCCCTTGACGTTCTTGCGGTGCGCGGCGGCCTCGGCGATCGCCCGGACCTGCATCGCGAACAGGCCGGGGATGACCAGGCCGAGACGGACCCCGCGCAGGCCCAGCATCGGGTTCTGCTCGTGCAGCTTGTGCACGGCCTGGAGCAGGCGCAGGTCGTTCTCGTTGGCGTCCTTGCGGGACTCGGCGAGCGCCACCCGGACGGAGAGTTCCGTGATGTCGGGCAGGAACTCGTGCAGCGGCGGGTCGAGCAGGCGCACGGTGACCGGCAGGCCGTCCATCGATTCGAACAGCTCGATGAAGTCGGCCTTCTGGAGCGGCAGCAGGGCCTCCAGCGCGGCTTCACGCTCGGCGTCGGTGTCGGCGAGGATCAGCTTCTCGACCATCTCGCGGCGCTCACCGAGGAACATGTGCTCGGTGCGGCACAGGCCGATGCCCTGGGCGCCGAAGCGGCGGGCCCGCAGGGCGTCCTCGGCGTTGTCCGCGTTGGCGCGTACGCGCAGCCGGCGTACCCGGTCGGCGTAGGCCATGATCCGGTGCACGGCGGCGACCAGTTCGTCGGCGTCGTCGGCGCCGGCGTGCATCCGGCCCTCGAAGTACTCGACGACCGGGGAGGGCACGACGGGGACCTCACCGAGGTAGACCTTGCCGGTGGAGCCGTCGACGGAGACGGTTTCGCCCTCCTCCACCACGGTGTCGCCGACCGTCAGCCGGCGGCGCTTGGTGTCCACCTCGATCTCCTCGGCACCGCAGACGCAGGTCTTGCCCATGCCGCGGGCGACGACCGCGGCGTGCGAGGTCTTGCCGCCGCGCGAGGTGAGGATGCCCTCGGCGGCGATCATGCCGTCCAGGTCGTCCGGGTTGGTCTCGCGGCGGATCAGGATGACCTTCTCGCCGGACCGCGACCACTTGACGGCGGTGTACGAGTCGAAGACGGCCTTGCCGACGGCCGCGCCCGGGGAGGCGGCGATGCCGCGGCCCAGCAGCACGGTCTGCGCCCGGTCGTCGAAGCGCGGGAACATCAGCTGCGCGAGCTGGGCGCCGTTGACGCGCTGCAGCGCCTCGGCCTCGTCGATGAGGCCCTGGTCGACGAGCTGGGTGGCGATCCGGAAGGCGGCGCCGGCTGTGCGCTTGCCGACCCGGGTCTGGAGCATCCAGAGGTGACCGCGCTCGATGGTGAACTCGATGTCGCAGAGATCCTTGTAGTGGGTCTCCAGCGTCTCCATGATCTTCATGAGCTGGTCGTACGACTGCTTGTCGATCGACTCCAGGTCCGCGAGCGGGACGGTGTTGCGGATGCCCGCGACGACGTCCTCGCCCTGGGCGTTCTGCAGGTAGTCGCCGTAGACGCCCTGGTGGCCGCTGGCCGGGTCGCGGGTGAAGGCGACGCCGGTGCCGGAGTCCGGGCCGAGGTTGCCGAAGACCATGGAGCAGACGTTGACGGCGGTGCCGAGGTCGCCGGGGATGCGCTCCTGGCGGCGGTAGAGCTTGGCACGGTCGGTGTTCCACGAGTCGAAGACCGCCCTTATGGCCAGGTCCATCTGCTCGCGGGCATCCTGCGGGAAGTCGCGCCCGGCGTCGCGGGAGACGATCTTCTTGAACCGCTCGACCAGCTTCTTCAGGTCGGCCGCGTCGAGGTCCACGTCGACGGTGACGCCCTTGGCCTCCTTCGCGGCCTCCAGCGCCTCCTCGAAGAGGTCGCCGTCGACCCCGAGGACGGTCTTGCCGAACATCTGGATGAGGCGCCGGTAGGAGTCCCAGGCGAACCGCTCGTCGCCGGCCTGCTCGGCGAGGCCGAGAACCGAGGCGTCGGAGAGGCCGATGTTGAGGACGGTGTCCATCATCCCGGGCATCGAGAACTTCGCGCCGGAGCGGACGGAGACCAGCAGCGGGTCGTCGGCCTGGCCGAGCTTCTTGCCCATGTGCTTCTCGAGCGCCGCGAGGTGTGCACCGACCTCGTCACGCAGCTCGGCCGGCTCCTCACCGCTGTCGAGGTAGACCTTGCACGCCTCGGTGGTGATGGTGAAACCCGGAGGGACCGGAAGACCGAGATTGGTCATCTCCGCGAGGTTGGCACCCTTGCCACCCAGGAGGTCCTTCAGATCCTTGTTGCCCTCGGTGAAGTCGTAGACGAACTTCTGAGGATCTTTGTTTTCCGACACGGGTCTCGACTCCTCGAGGACGCGGTGGCTGCCCTGACGGCGAGGAACATACCCATATCGAAGGCACCCGGGTACGCCCACTTGTGCGTCATGAGGGCGCGGCCACCCATCCGCCAGCAGATCTAAAGTGACGGGTCGATCGCACCGGAACCCGTACTGCCTTCACCTCTCGAAGCGATGAATGCGGAGAGGCGCAGGATGGGCTCTTCTCACTTACGGAGAGTAGTTTTTGATTTGATCGATCAAAACGAAGCACCTTGGCACCCAGTGCCGTCATTTGAGAAATGCAGCAACCATGAGAGCGCTCATCTGAGCTACACACACCTCAGGCGTGGCGAGAATCACTCATCCCCTCCCGCTCAGATGTCACTATGCGGACGCCTCTCGGGTGACGGCGGATCGCCATTCGGTCACCAGTTGATCACCCAGGGCGACCAGCTGGGCCCGATCCGTGCATACGCCCAAGCGCGACCAGAGAAATCCGGCCGACTTTCCGGCAGGAGACGACGAACGGCCCGCTCGTATGAGCGGGCCGTCAGGGAGTCCGTTCTCCGGTCTGGGCAAGCCGTCGTCAGGCACTGCGTGCCGCGGCTTCCGTGGCCGGATCTCAGCCCCCGGAGGTGTCCAGTTCCGCGTCGGCGCCCACCCCGGCGCAGTCGTAGGGGTCCTTCAGCCAGCCGTCCGGGAGCGCCACCCGGTTGTTGCCCGACGTACGTCCGCGGGGCCCGTCGGCACCGTCCGGCCAGGGCTGGTCGAGGTCCAGCCCGGCCAGCTGGGTGCCCAGTTCGTCGAGGGAGGAGGTGACGGCGAGCTTCCTGCGCATCTCGGAGCCGACGGCGAAGCCCTTGAGGTACCAGGCCACGTGCTTGCGGAAGTCGATCACGCCCCGGCTCTCGTCGCCGATCCACTCCCCCAGCAGGGTGGCGTGGCGCAGCATGACGGCGGCGACCTCCCGCAGGGAGGGGGCCTGCCGGGCTCCGGTGCCCTCGAAGGCGCCGACCAGGTCGCCGAAGAGCCAGGGGCGGCCCAGGCAGCCGCGGCCGACGACCACACCGTCGCAGCCGGTCTCGCGCATCATCCGCCGGGCGTCGTCCGCGTTCCAGATGTCCCCGTTGCCGAGGACGGGGATCTCCGGGACGTGCTCCTTGAGCCGGGCGATGGCGTCCCAGTCGGCGGTGCCGCCGTAGTGCTGGGCGGTGGTCCTGCCGTGCAGGGCGACCGCCTTGACGCCCTCCTCGACGGCGATCCGGCCGGCGTCGAGGTAGGTGAGGTGGTCGTCGTCGATGCCCTTGCGCATCTTGATCGTGACGGGCAGGTCCCCCGCGGCCGCCACCGCCTCCCGCAGGATCGCCCGGAGCAGCGGCCTCTTGTACGGGAGCGCGGAGCCGCCGCCCTTGCGGGTGACCTTGGGCACGGGGCAGCCGAAGTTCAGGTCGATGTGGTCGGCGAGGTCCTCCTCGACGATCATCCGGACCGCCTTGCCGACGGTGACCGGGTCCACTCCGTAGAGCTGGATGGAGCGCGGGGTCTCGCTCGCGTCGAAGTGGATGAGCTGCATCGTCTTCTCGTTGCGCTCGACCAGGGCCCGGGTGGTGATCATCTCGCTGACGAACAGCCCCTTGCCCCCGGAGAACTCACGGCACAGGGTGCGGAACGGGGCGTTGGTGATGCCTGCCATGGGGGCGAGGACCACCGGCGGCTGCACGGTGTGCGGGCCGATTCTGAGCGGCGCGGAGGCGGGGGCGAGCGTGGTCATCCACCTATTGTCCCGCACGCGCGGGACGGCCCGGCCGGGGACCGTACGGGCCCGGACGCACAGGGCCGGACGTGCAGGACCCGGACGCGCAACGCGCAGGACCCGGACGCGCGGGGGCCCGGACCACCTCGGGTGGTCCGGGCCCCCGGTCCTGCGGCAGGGGTCAGCTCTGCGCGGTCCCCTGGTCAGGGGTTCCGGCGGGCGCGGTGTCCGCGGTCCCGTCGGTCACGGTGCCGTCCGCCGCGGCGCCCTGGGCGCGCTCACGCATCTTGCGCAGCAGTTCCTGTTTCTGGTCGGCCGCGTTCTTGCGGTCCGCGTCACGCGCCGGGCCGGCGCCCTGCCGGTCCGCGCGGGACAGCTTCTTGCGCTGTCCGCCGACGCCGAGAAGGTTGTTGCGGCTCTTGGCCACGGTGTTCTCCCATTCGTGGTGAGACGTGAGGTTCGAACTGATCGGGGACCGGTCACGAGGAGCGGTCCGACGGCCGACGGGCGGGGGTCCGGCCCCGGGCCCGTCGCGCGCTCACTCGTAGATCTGGAAGAACGAATACATGACGGAAAGGTACCCCGGATCGCGGGGCGCCCCCCACCCGTTTTCCCGCCGCCCCCCGCGGCGGGGCGGCGGTACGCGCGGGGCCCCCGGCCGCGGGTCGCGGATCCGGGGGCCCCGTCACGGGCGGTCGCCGGGCGGCGTCAGCAGCCCAGCAGGCGGGAGCCGAGGTAACCCTGGATCTGGTCCAGGGAGACGCGCTCCTGCTTCATGGTGTCGCGCTCGCGCACGGTGACGGCGTTGTCGTCCAGGGTGTCGAAGTCGACGGTGATGCAGAACGGGGTGCCGATCTCGTCCTGGCGGCGGTAGCGGCGGCCGATGGCGCCCGCGTCGTCGAACTCGATGTTCCAGTTCTGCCGCAGGTCCGCCGCGAGGCCCTTGGCCTTCGGGGAGAGCTGCGCGTTGCGGGAGAGCGGCAGGACCGCGGCCTTGACGGGGGCCAGGCGCGGGTCGAGGCGCATCACGGCGCGCTTCTCCATGACGCCCTTGGCGTTGGGGGCCTCGTCCTCGTTGTAGGCGTCGAGGAGGAAGGCCAGCATCGCCCGGCCCACACCGGCCGCGGGCTCGATGACGTACGGCGTGTAGCGCTCGCCCTTCTCCTGGTCGTAGTAGGCGAGGTCCGCGCCGGACGCCTTGGAGTGCGCCGTGAGGTCGTAGTCGGTGCGGTTGGCGACGCCCTCCAGCTCGCCCCACTCGCTGCCGCCGAAGCGGAAGCGGTACTCGATGTCAGCGGTGCGCTTGGAGTAGTGGGAGAGCTTCTCCTGCGGGTGCTCGAACCACCGCATGTTCTCCTCGCGCAGGCCGAGGCCGGTGTACCAGTTCCAGCGCTGCTGCATCCAGTACTCCTGCCACTCCTCGTCCTCACCCGGCTTGACGAAGAACTCCATCTCCATCTGCTCGAACTCACGGGTGCGGAAGATGAAGTTGCCCGGGGTGATCTCGTTCCGGAAGGACTTGCCCATCTGCGCGATGCCGAACGGCGGCTTCTTGCGCGACGTGGTCTTCACCTGGGCGAAGTTGGTGAAGATGCCCTGGGCGGTCTCCGGGCGCAGGTAGGCGACGGAGCCGGAGTCCTGGGTCGGGCCGAGGTGGGTGGAGAGCAGGCCGGAGAACTGCTTGGGCTCGGTGAAGGTGCCCTTGTTGCCGCAGTTGGGGCAGTTGAGGTCGGCGAGGCCGTTGACCGGCGGCTTGCCGTGCTTCTCCTCGTACGCCTCCTCCAGGTGGTCGGCGCGGTAGCGCTTGTGGCAGGAGGTGCACTCGGTGAGCGGGTCGGAGAAGGTGGCGACGTGGCCGGAGGCGACCCAGACCTCGGGGGCCAGGATGACCGACGAGTCGAGACCGACCACGTCCTCGCGCGAGGTGACCATGTAGCGCCACCACTGGCGCTTGAGGTTCTCCTTCAGCTCGACGCCCAGCGGCCCGTAGTCCCAGGCGGCCTTCTGGCCGCCGTAGATCTCACTGCAGGGGTAGACGAAGCCACGGCGCTTGCTCAGGCTGACGATGGTGTCGATCTTGTCGGCGGCCACGGTGCTCTCTTCATTGCGACGGCGAAACGGACATGGACGGCTCGAAGCGCCTCGGTGGGAACAGCTGCTCCGAAGACGTGCGGGCGAATGTCTCAGGTTAGCGGCGCGCGTACCCCTTGGATCAAATCGGTGGGGGCTCCTGGAGCCCGGGAACGGCCTTCCGGTCATCTCATCAGTCTTGTTGACAATCGTTTCCAGTTTTGTTGAAAATGGATGTCATGAACGTACGCCGTCTGATACCCGCCACCGCCGTCGCCGGAGCAGCCGCCCTCGGTCTCACCGCGCTCTCCGCCTGCTCCTCCTCCGACGCGGCCGGCCCCGGGAGCGACGGCAAGCTGGACGTGGTGGCGTCCTTCTACCCGATGCAGTTCCTCGCCGAGGAGATAGGCGGATCGCACGTCTCCGTCACCACCCTGACGAAGCCGGGCGTGGAGCCGCACGACCTGGAGCTCTCCCCCCGGCAGACCGGCTCGCTGAGCGACGCCGACTACATCCTCTTCCTCAAGGGCGTCCAGCCCGCCGTGGACGACGCCGTGGACCAGGCGGGGGTCGAGCACACCGTGGACGCGGCGGAGCTCACCACCCTGGAGAGCCACGGCGCCGAGGTCGGCGGCCACGACCACGGCCACGGCGAGGAGGGCCACTCCGAGGAGGAGCACGCCGAGGAGGAGCACGCCGAGGAGGAGCACAGCCACGAGGGCGGGACCGACCCGCACATCTGGCTGGACCCGGTGAAGTACGCCGAGGTCGCCGAGGGCGTGGGCAAGTCCCTGGAGAAGGCCGACCCCGACCACGCCGCGGACTACCGCGCGAACACCGAAGCCCTGGTCGGCAAGCTGAACACGCTCGACTCGGCGTACGAAGCCGGGCTGAAGGACACCGCGACGAAGACCTTCATCACCACGCACTCCGCCTTCGGCTACCTCGCCGAGCGCTACGGCCTCACCCAGGAGGGCATCGCCGGGCTCGACCCCGAGGCCGAGCCCAGCCCCGCCCGGATCAGCGAGATCCACGGCGTCGCGGAGGAGAGCGGGGCCACCACGGTCTTCTTCGAGACCCTCGCCAGCGACAGGACCGCCAAGACCCTGGCCAAGGACCTCGGACTGGAGACGGACGTCCTGGACCCGCTGGAGGGAATCACGGACACCTCCGAGGGCGCTGACTACCTGGAGGTCATGGAATCCAACCTGGCCGCGCTGCAGAAGGCGCTCGGCGCGAAGTGACCCCCGTCCCGCCCGCAACCCCCGCACCGGAGGCGACCGTGTCCGAGTCCAGTACGCCCGAAGCCGTGATCAGCATGCGCGCGGGGACGGCGGCCCTCGGCGGCCGCCCGGTGCTGCGCGGCGTGGACCTCACCGTCCGCCGCGGGGAGGTCGTGGCCCTGCTCGGCGCCAACGGCTCCGGCAAGTCCACCGCCGTACGCTCCGTCATCGGCCAGGTGCCGCTGACCGGCGGGGGCGTGGAACTCTTCGGCACCCCGCTGCGCCGCTTCCGGCAGTGGGCGCGCGTCGGCTACGTACCGCAGCGCACCACCGCGGCCGGCGGGGTCCCCGCCACGATCCACGAGGTGGTCTCCTCCGGCCGGCTCTCCCGTACGAAGCTGCGGCTGCCGCGCGGGGCGGACCGGGAGGCCGTCGACCGGGCCATCGAGCTGGTCGGGCTCACCGACCGGGCCAAGGACTCCGTGGACGCCCTCTCCGGCGGCCAGCACCAGCGGGTGCTGATCGCCCGCGCGCTCGCCGCCGCCCCCGAGCTGCTGATCATGGACGAGCCGATGGCCGGGGTCGACCTGGCCAGCCAGGAGATCCTCGCCGCGACCCTGCGCGCGCAGGTCGCCGCCGGGACGACCGTGCTGCTCGTCCTGCACGAACTCGGCCCCCTGGAACCGCTGATCGACCGGGCCGTCGTGCTGCGGGACGGCTGCGTCCTGCACGACGGTCCGCCGCCCAAGGCCGTCGGCCAGCACGCCCTGCCGGGCCACGACCACGTACACCCCCACGCGGCTTCCGAGCCCGTCCGGACCGGACTGCTGAGCTGATCATGGAATTCCTCTCTCCCCCCTTCATGCAGCGGGCGCTGATCGCGGCCGTCCTCGTCGGCATCACCGCGCCGGCCATCGGCATCTACCTGGTGCAGCGCCGCCAGGCCCTGATGGGCGACGGCATCGGGCACATCGCCATGACCGGGGTCGGCCTCGGCTTCCTGATGTCCGCCAACCCCGTCTGGATGGCCACCCTGGTGGCCGTGGCGGGTTCGGTCGTCATGGAACTGATCCGCTGGTACGGCCGCACCCGCGGCGACATCGCGCTGGCCATGCTGTTCTACGGGGGCATGGCGGGCGGGGTGATGCTGATCAACCTCTCCGACACCGGTTCCAACGCCAATCTCACGTCGTTCCTGTTCGGTTCGCTCTCGACCGTCTCCGAGGAGGACGTCACCGCGATCGTCGTCCTGGCCGCCTTCGTCGTCCTCGTCACCGTCGGACTGCGGCGCCAGCTGTTCGCGGTCAGCCAGGACGAGGAGTTCGCCCGGGTCACCGGACTGCCGGTGCGGCTGCTCAACCTGCTGGTCGCCGTCACGGCCGCGGTCACGGTCACCGTGGCGATGCGGGTCGTGGGACTGCTGCTGGTCAGCGCCCTGATGGTGGTGCCCGTCGCCGCCGCGCAGCAGATCGCCAGGTCCTTCAAGGTGACCTTCGTCGTGGCGGTCGTCATCGGCACGGCCGTCGCCCTGGCGGGCACCGTGACCTCCTACTACCAGGACGTCCCGCCCGGCGCCACGATCGTGCTGCTGGCGATCGCCGCGTTCGTCGCCCTGACGGCGCTCGCCGCGCCGCTGGCCCGCCGGCGGGCCGCCCGCGCACGCGCCGCGGATCCGGCCGGGTGCACCCTGGAGGTGCCTGCGGCCCGCCCCGGCGCGGACGACGTCAGGGTATGACCGTGCGGCGTGGCCGGGCTGGCACAATGGCCCGACATACGTACGGGCGACATGAGGAGGCAGCTGTGGCGACGGCGCCGATCAGTGGCACGAACGCGGCACCGGTGCGCGGCCGTTCGACCCGGCAGCGGGCGGCGGTCGCCGCCGCCCTGGACGAGGTGGACGAGTTCCGCAGTGCCCAGGACCTCCATGACGTCCTCAAGCACCGCGGGGACTCCGTCGGCCTGACCACGGTCTACCGGACCCTGCAGTCCCTCGCCGACGCCGGCGAGGTCGACGTGCTGCGCACCACGGACGGCGAGGCGGTCTACCGCCGCTGTTCGACCGGCGAGCACCACCACCACCTGGTGTGCCGGGTCTGCGGCAAGGCCGTCGAGGTCGAGGGCCCCGCGGTGGAGCAGTGGGCGGAGTCCATCGCCTCGCAGCACGGCTATGTCAACGTGGCCCACACCGTCGAGATCTTCGGCACCTGCGCGGAGTGCGCCATTCCCTCTTCCGGGTGATTTCTTCCGGGTGATTTCTTCCGGTTGATCTCCGCTCGGGCGGGGTCCCCGGGGGCGGCCGGCCCCCGGGGACCCCGGGCTCAGGTCCCGGTGACCTCTTCCGCCCCGCCGAAGCGGCGGTCGCGCTGGGCGTACTCCAGGCAGGCCCGCCACAGGTCCCGGCGGTCGAAGTCGGGCCACAGGACGTCCTGGAAGACCATCTCGGCGTACGCGCTCTGCCAGATCAGGTAGTTGGACGTGCGCTGCTCGCCGCTGGGGCGTACGAAGAGGTCCACGTCCGGCATGTCCGGGTAGTAGATGTACTTCGCGAAGGTCTTCTCGTTGACCTTCGACGGGTCCAGCCGCCCGGCCGCGACGTCCTGGGCGATGCGCTGGGCGGCGTCGGCGATCTCGGCCCGGCCGCCGTAGTTGACGCAGAAGTACAGCGTCATCCTGTCGTTGTCCTTGGTCTGCTCCTGGGCGACCTGGAGTTCCTGGACGACGGACTTCCACAGCTTCGGCATGCGCCCGACCCAGCGGATCCGGATGCCCAGCTCGTCCATCTCGTCGCGGCGGCGGCGGATCACGTCCCGGTTGAAGTTCATCAGGAACTTCACCTCTTCGGGAGACCGCTTCCAGTTCTCCGTCGAGAAGGCGTACAGCGAGAGGTTCTTGACGCCCATCTCGATGCAGCCCTTGAGGACGTCCATGACGACGCCCTCGCCGACCTTGTGGCCCTCGGTGCGCGGGAGGCCGCGCTCCTTGGCCCAGCGGCCGTTGCCGTCCATCACCACGGCGACGTGCTTGGGCACCAGCTCGCCGGGGATCCTCGGCGGGACGGCGCCGGAGGGGTGCGGCTCGGGGGTCTTGTACTCACGCCGGTTACGGCCGCCGAGCATCCCGCGTACTGCCATGGACTTGATCGTCTCCCTGTGTCACTTCTCTACGTACCGGAGCGAGCGCAGGCCGCGCTCCAGATGCCAGTGCAGATAGGCGGACACCAGCCCGCTCCCCTCCCTGACATGACGCGCCTCGGACGCGTCGGCCGTCTCCCAGTCACCGGTGAGCAGCGCGCTCAGCAGCCCGACGGCCTCCGCCGAGGGTACGACGCTGCCGGGCACCCGGCAGTCGGCGCAGACCACACCGCCGGAGGCGACCGAGAAGAACCGGTTCGGCCCGGGCATCCCGCACCGGGCGCAGGCGTCGAAGCTGGGGGCGTAGCCGTTGACGGCGAGGGAGCGCAGCAGGAACGCGTCGAGGATGAGGTGCGGCGCGTGCTCGGCGCGGGAGAGGGTGCGCAGGGCGCCGACGAGCAGCAGGTACTGCTGGACGGAGGGCTCGCCCTCGTGGTCGGTGAAGCGTTCGGCGGTCTCCAGCATCGCGGTGCCGGCGGTGTAGCGGCCGTAGTCGGTCACGATGCCGCCGCCGTACGCGGCGATGGTCTCGCTCTGGGTGCACAGGGGCAGACCGCGGCCGATCAGCTCGCTGCCGCGTGCGAAGAACTGCACGTCCACATGGGAGAAGGGTTCGAGCCGCGCCCCGAACTTGGACTTGGTGCGGCGCACCCCACGGGCGACGGCGCGCACCCGCCCGTGGCCGCGGGTCAGGATCGTGATGATCCGGTCGGCCTCGCCCAGCTTCTGCGTACGCAGCACGACGCCGTCGTCCCGGAACAAGCTCATGGGTCCATTGTCGCGTACCGGCGCACCGCGCGGCCGGGGCGGGCCGGGCGAGGGCGCGCGGGGCCGCCTGAGCGTACGCCGACGGCGGGAAGGCTGCGGAGAGGCAACGGAAGGGCCGCAGCAGGGGCGGAGAAGGGCGCGTGCGGGCCCTGTGGGGCCGTGCGCGCCCCGGAGCACCCTGGGACCACCCCTGGGGGCGTCCCCGGCCCGTACGCCGGGTGTGCGCGGGCTCAGGAGGGCGTGCGGGCCGCTTCCAGCAGCTTGGCGGTATCGGCCGGACAGAGCTGGAGCGCGCCGCCCACCGCGGTCAGCACCTCGCGCTCGGCCTGGCTGTAGGGGCCGTCGGTGAGCGCGATCCTCGCCCCCTGGAGCAGGAGCTTCTCCCTGCCGGGCACGGCCAGGTGCGGGGCGAGCGGCCCCAGCACCTCGTGCAGTTCGATGGCGAGGGCCGCTCCGCACGCCTCGGCGGCCGGGTCGGTGCCGCCGTGCCCGGCGTCCGCGGCGAGCACCTCGACGATGGTGTAGAGCTGCTCCTGGGTGCAGTCGTCGAGCCCGGCGTCCCGGACGACGGCCGCGGCCGCCTGGAGGACCGTGCGCGAGGTGGTGCCGCCGGCCGCGAGCACCGCCAGGGTGACGGTGTGCACGGCCTCCCTCAGCATGGCGGAGAAGCGGGTCGTGGTCGGGTGGTCGAGGACGTCGGTCGGGAAGTGCGCGTGGCAGGCGGCGCATTCGACGACGGGGCCCGCGCTGCCGCGCGGCACCAGCGGGAGGCCGAGCACGGTGAAGCGGTGGCGGCCGGTGAGGTGGCGGTAGTTGCGGTCGCCTCCGCAGCCGGGGCAGAAGAACTCGCCGTCGCCGACGGTGTCCCAGACGGTGCGGACGCCGCACATGCGCGGCCCCGTGGCGCGTTGTCCCCTGGATGACCGCACGTCGCACACCTCCGTAACTCCCCCGTGACCCTCCGGATACGGGAGGTACCCCCACGGCAACGTTGCCGTGTTGGACGTGATGTTAGCCACATGCGTGAGACGGCGTCAGTAGCCCGTCCGTCACAAACACCGGAGATGGCCGAACCCCGCCCACCCTCGGCGGGTGAACGGGGTCGCGGCGCGGGACGGTTCGGCCCTGTTCGTGGGGCCGTGTCCCGGATGTCCCTCCGGGGAGGTCAGCGGGTCGCGCGGTTGACCGCGGAGACGACCGCCTTCAGCGAGGCCCGGGTGGTGTTGGGGTCGATACCGATCCCCCACAGCACCTTGCCGTCGATGGCGCACTCGATGTAGGAGGCGGCCTGCGCGCTCGCTCCCTCGCTCATCGTGTGCTCGGTGTAGTCCAGCAGCCGTACGTCGATGCCGATGGCCTGCAGCGCCTCGAAGAACGCCGAGATCGGACCGTTGCCCGTGCCGGTGAGCACGGTGTCCGTGCCGTCCACGGTGGCCTCGACGGTGATCGTGTCCTGGCCGTCGGAACCGGTCGTCGTCTGGCCGGACCGGATCCGGACACGGCCCCAGCGGTCCGCGGCCTCGTCCGGGCTGGGCAGGTACTCGTCCTGGAAGACCGACCAGATCTGGGCCGGGGTGACCTCGCCGCCCTCGGCGTCGGTCTTGGCCTGAATGATCCGGGAGAACTCGATCTGCATCCGCCGGGGCAGGTCCAGCTTGTGGTCGTTCTTCAGGACGTACGCGATGCCGCCCTTGCCGGACTGCGAGTTGACCCGGATGACCGCCTCGTAGGACCGGCCGACGTCCTTCGGGTCGATCGGCAGGTAGGGCACCGCCCACTCGATCTCGTCCACCGTCCTGCCCTGGGCGGCCGCGTCGGCCTCCATGGCGTCGAAGCCCTTCTTGATGGCGTCCTGGTGGGAGCCGGAGAAGGCGGTGTAGACCAGGTCGCCCGCGTAGGGGTGGCGCGGGTGGACCTCCATCTGGTTGCAGTACTCGCTGGTGCGGCGGATCTCGTCGATCTGCGAGAAGTCGATCTGCGGGTCGACTCCCTGGGAGAACAAATTCATGCCCAGGGTGACCAGGTCGACGTTGCCGGTGCGCTCGCCCTGGCCGAACAGGCAGCCCTCGATGCGGTCGGCGCCCGCCATGATGGCCAGTTCGGCGGCGGCGACGGCGGTGCCGCGGTCGTTGTGCGGGTGGACCGACAGGCAGACGTACTCGCGGCGGGACAGGTTGCGCGACATCCACTCGAACCGGTCCGCGTGGGTGGACGGCGTCGAACGCTCCACGGTGGCGGGCAGGTTGAGGATGATCTCGCGCCCCTCCTCCGGCTGCCAGACGTCGCAGACCGCCTCGCAGACCTCCAGGGCGAAGTCCAGTTCGGTGTCGGTGAAGATCTCCGGGCTGTACTGGTAGCCGAAGACCGTCTCGTCGCCCAGGATCTTGTCGGCGTACTCCATGACCAGCCGGGTGCCGTCCACGGCGATCTGCTTGACCTCCTCCTTGGAGCCGCGGAAGACGACCCGGCGGAAGGTGGGGGCGGTGGCGTTGTACAGGTGGACGGTGGCGCGGTGCGCTCCGCGCAGCGACTCCACGGTCCGCTCGATCAGTTCCTCACGGGCCTGCGTCAGGACGGAGATCGTCACGTCCTCGGGGATCGCGCCCTCCTCGATGATGGAGCGCACGAACGCGAAGTCGGTCTCGCCGGAGGAGGGGAAGCCGACCTCGATCTCCTTGTAGCCCATGCGTACGAGCAGATCGAACATCTCCCGCTTGCGGGCGGGGGACATCGGGTCGATCAGGGCCTGGTTGCCGTCCCGCAGGTCGGTGGACAGCCAGCGCGGCGCCCGGGTGATCCGGTTGTCGGGCCAGGTGCGGTCGGCGATGTCCACGCTCTCGTAACCGCGGTACTTGTGGACCGGCATCCCGGAAGGCTTCTGCAGCTGGGTGGCGTTGGTGACCGGGGTGGGTCCGCCCACGGGGGCGGGGGTGTTCCGGGGGGAATGCGCGGCGGTCATGGCGTAGGGCTCCTCTGAGGTCCAGCGGATGTGGCCGACTGTGTCGCTCCAACGGCGAACTCCGCGGGGAGGGGGTCGGCCTACGACTACAGGCCCTCGCCGCGGCAGCTAAGGAGAAGCAGCCCGAAACGCATGATGCGGCCACATTAACCGAGGGGGGCCGGACGCGTCGGCCCGTATCAGTATGCGGGATCACCCGAGCATGAGGACAAAACAGTGACTCATCACTCTATTTCGTCAATCACCGTCGCAACCGGTGACACGATGATGACGGAGTGCCACAGTCGAAGACATGCAGCCTCGACCGAACCACGGGCCCCGGCCCGTCTTCTGCACCATCGTCCCGCCCCACCTCCTCGACAAGCTGTCCCAGACCGACGACCCCCTGCTGGCGGACCCCGCCCGTCGCACCCTGGAGACCGACGGGTCCCGCCGCCAGCACCGGCGGGTGACCGCGCTGGCCCTGCGGCCCCGTCCGCCGCGCACCTCCGACCCCGTCCCCACCAAGCCGCAGCGCACCCTGTACGACTGCCGCCACGGCACCGGTCTGCCCGGGCACAAGGTCCGCGGCGAGGGCGACGAGCCCACCGGGGACGCCAGCGTGAACCGCGCGTACGCCGGCCTCGGCGCCACCTTCGACCTCCTGCTCACGGAGTTCGGCCGCAGTTCCATCGACGGCAAGGGTCTGCCGCTCATCGGCTCGGTGCACTACGACGAGAAGTACAACAACGCGTTCTTCGACGGCGAGCAGATGGTCTTCGGGGACGGTGACGGTGAGATCTTCCTCGACTTCACCCTCGCCATCGACGTGATCGCCCACGAACTCGCCCACGGCCTGACCCAGTACACGGCCAACCTGGACTACGAAGGCCAGCCGGGCGCGCTCAACGAGTCGGTGTCGGACGTCTTCGGCTCCCTGGTCAAGCAGTACTCCCTCGGCCAGAGCGCCGAGCAGGGCGACTGGCTGATCGGCGCCGGTCTGCTGGCCCCCCGGGTGACCGGGGACGCCCTGCGCTCGATGAAGGCCCCAGGCACGGCGTACGACGACGACGTGCTCGGCAAGGACCCGCAGCCGGCCTCGATGGACGACTACGTCGAGACCGACGAGGACAACGGCGGGGTGCACATCAACTCGGGCATCCCCAACCGCGCCTTCTACCTGCTCGCCACGGCGCTCGGCGGCAACGCGTGGGAGCGGGCAGGGCGGATCTGGTTCGACGTGCTGACCGGTGGTGAGCTGGCCCAGGACGCGGACTTCGCCTCCTTCGCCCGGCTGACGGTCGCCGCGGCGCGCAGCAGGTTCGGCGAGGGCGACGAGGTGGAGGCGGTACTGAAGGCGTGGTCGGAGGTGGGAGTCCCGACCAGGTGAGCGGGTAGAGCGTAGAGCAGTGGGTGCGGCCGGGTCCGCGTGGTACCGCCGTACGCCCGAGGGGCGGGCGGACCGCGCGGATCCGGCCCGGGAAGCCCGTCCGGGCGGGCCAGACAGGAGCCGGTACACATGCGCATCAGGGTGAGCAGGACCGGCGGCTTCGCCGGTATCGCGCGTCACGGCGAGATCGACACCTCGGGGCGGGCCGACGCCCCGGAGTGGGAGGCTCTGGCCGAGGCGGCGCTCGCCGCCGGCCGGGACGCCCCGCCGGCGGGGGTGCCGGACGGCTTCCGCTACGGCATCACGGTCGACGGCCGCACGGTCCACTGCGCGGACCCGCGGCTGACGGAGGCACAGCGGACGCTGATCACCCGGGTCCTGAAGGAAGGCGCCTGAGCTCCCGGGTGCCGCCGGCTCCGGTGACGTCCGGGACCGGTGGCACCCGGCGGCCCGGTCATGCTTGGGGGCCGGTGACGCCCGGGACAGGTGGGACCCGGGGCCCGGAACCGGGCGTACGCGGGTCCCGTCCTCAGAACCCCAGCTTGCGCAGCTGCTTCGGATCGCGCTGCCAGTCCTTCGCGACCTTCACATGGAGGTCGAGGAAGACCGGGGTGCCCAGCAGTGCCTCGATGTGCTTGCGCGACTTGGTGCCGACGTCCTTGAGCCGCTTGCCCTTCGGGCCGATGATGATGCCCTTCTGGCTGGGGCGCTCGATGTAGATGTTGGCGTGGACGTCCAGCAGCGGTTTGTCCGCCGGGCGGTCCTCGCGGGGCAGCATCTCCTCGACGACCACCGCGATGGAGTGCGGCAGCTCGTCCCGTACGCCCTCCAGCGCGGCCTCGCGGATCAGCTCGGCGACCATGACCATCTCCGGCTCGTCGGTGAGGTCGCCCTCCGGGTAGAGCGGCGGGCTCTTCGGCAGCAACGGGACGATGAGGTCGGCCAGCAGGCCGACCTGGCGGTCCTGGACGGCGGAGACCGGCACGATCTGCGCCCACTCGAAGCCGAGTTCCTCACCGAGGCGGGACACGGCGAGGAGCTGCTCGGCGAGCGTCTTGGAGTCGACCAGGTCGGTCTTGGTGATGATCGCGATCTTCGGCGTCTTCTTGATGCCCGCGAGTTCCTTGACGATGAACTTGTCGCCGGGACCCAGCTTCTGGTCGGCGGGCAGGCAGAAACCGATGACGTCGACCTCGGCCCAGGTGGTCCGCACGACGTCGTTGAGCCGTTCGCCGAGGAGGGTGCGCGGCTTGTGGAGACCGGGGGTGTCCACCAGGATCAGCTGGGCTTCCGGGCGGTGCACGATGCCCCGCACGGTGTGCCGGGTGGTCTGGGGCCGGTTGGAGGTGATCGCCACCTTCTGGCCGACCAGAGCGTTCGTGAGGGTGGACTTGCCCGCGTTGGGGCGGCCCACGAAGCAGGCGAAACCGGCCCGGTGGGAGGCCGTGTCTTCCGCCTGCCGCGCAGCGGCTTCATTGTTCGGTCGAGCGCTCATGACGCCCATTCTCCCCGATCCGGGGAGCGGCGGTGCACAGCAGGGCACCGCCGCACCGGTCAGCCCGCGGACACGGTCGCCCGGAGGGTCCCGTCGGGACCGGCGAACAGGACGGGGGTGCCGGCCCCGCCCAGGTCGCGTACGGCGGCCCGGTCCAGGTCGGAGAGGTCCTCGGCCGCCGAGACGACGGCGGCGGCCTCCAGCGAGGTCGCGCCGCTCGCGACGGCCATGGCGACCGCGGTCTGCAGCGCGCTGAGCTTCAGCGACTCCAGGGCCACGGTGCCGGCCGCGTAGGTGCGCCCCGTCTCGTCGCGTACGGCAGCGCCCTCCGGCACCCCGTTGCGGGCACGGACGCTGCGGGCCAGCGTGATGATCTTGCGGTCCTCGGGGCCGAGCCCGGTGGTGTCAGTCATGCGCCGAGCATACGAAGACGGCTGCGGCCCGTCCGCCGACGGGGCCCCCGGACGGGTCGGCCGCGGACGGGAGAGGGGCCGGCCCCCGCGGGCCGGCCCCCTTCCGGTCCGGAGCTCTACGGGCGGTCCAGCCGGAGGCGCTCCGCCTTCGGCAGTCCCGCGACCACCAGGTCGTAGCTGTCCTCGATCATCTCCCGGAGCACCGGGGCCGGGAGGCCGGAGACGGTGACGGTGTTCCAGTGGCGCTTGTTCATGTGCCATCCGGGCGCGACCGCCTCGTACTTCTCGCGGAACCGCACCGCCTCGTCCGGGTCGCACTTGAGGTTGACCGTCAGCGGGCTGCCGTCGAGCGCGCTGAGGGCGAACATCTTTCCCAGGACCTTGAAGACCGAGGTCTCCGGGCCGAAGGGGAACTCCTCGGTGCTCCCGTTGAACTCCAGGCAGAGGGAGCGCAGTTCCTGAGGGGTCACGACGGCTCCGTCTTCTCCGGTTCCACCAGGACCGTGACGATCTTGTTCCGGCGGCCCGCCGGGGACTCCGCGGTCAGTCTGACGGCGCGTCCGTCGGGCAGCCCGACGACCGCGGAGGCGCCGGCGATCGGGACCCGTCCGAGCGCCTTCGCCAGCAGGCCGCCGACGGTCTCCACGTCCTCGTCGTCGTACTCGTCGAGGTCGAACAGGTCTCCGAGGTCGCCGATGTCCAGCCGTGCGGTGACCCGGTAGCAGCCGTTCTCCAGCTCCTGGACGGGCGGGAGTTCGCGGTCGTACTCGTCGGTGATCTCGCCGACGATCTCCTCCAGGATGTCCTCGATGGTGACGATGCCCGCCGTGCCGCCGTACTCGTCGATGACGACCGCGACGTGGCTGCGGTCCTTCTGCATCTCGCGCAGCAGGTCACCGGCGTTCTTGGTGTCGGGGACGAAGGCGGCGGGGCGCATCGCCGTGGAGACCAGGTCGGCCTCCGCGTCGCGGTTGATGTGCGTCTTGCGGACCAGGTCCTTGAGGTAGACGATGCCGACGATGTCGTCCTCGTTCTCCCCGGTGACCGGGATCCGTGAGAAACCGGAGCGCAGGGCGAGGGTCAGCGCCTGGCGGACCGTCTTGTGGCGCTCGATGCAGACCAGGTCGGTGCGGGGCACCATCACCTCGCGGACGAGGGTGTCGCCGAGCTCGAAGACCGAGTGCACCATGCGGCGTTCCTCGTCCTCGATGAGCGACTCCTGCTCGGCGAGGTCGACCATGGCGCGCAGCTCGGCCTCGCTGGCGAACGGCCCCTTGCGGAAGCCCTTCCCCGGGGTCAGCGCGTTGCCGAGGAGGATCAGCAGCTGCGGTACCGGTCCCATGATCCTGGCGAGCGGCAGCAGGACGTACGCGGCCGCGGTGGCCGTGTTCAGCGGGTGCTGGCGGCCGATGGTACGCGGGGAGACACCGATGGCGACGTAGCTGACGAGGACCATCACCCCCATGGCGACGGCGAGCGCCTCCCAGGTCTCGGGGAGCTCCTGGAGGCAGGCGTAGGTCACCAGCACCCCCGCCGCCATCTCGCAGGCGACCCGGACGAGCAGGGCCACGTTGAGGTAGCGGGTGGGGTCGGCGGCGACCTGTTCCAGCTTGGCGCTGCCGCGGCGGCCGGCCCGGACGGCCTCGGCGGCCCGGAAACTGGACGTACGGGCGATGCCGGCCTCGGCGCAGGCGGCCAGCCAGCCCACGACGACCAGCAGGACCGCCCCGGATACGAGGGAGATGCTCACGAGACCGTGGGAGCCGGGGACGGGCCGGTCAGTCCGCGTTCGCCCCGCCAGCCGTCGACGATGGCCGCCTGCAGGCCGAACATCTCCGCCTTCTCGTCCGGCTCCTCGTGGTCGTACCCGAGGAGGTGCAGCACCCCGTGGACGGTGAGGAGCTGGAGTTCCTCGTCCATGGAGTGCCGGGTGGGGGCGTCCTCGCCCTGCTTCTCCGCGACCTCCGGGCAGAGCACGATGTCACCGAGGAGCCCCTGCGGGGGCTCCTCGTCGTCCTTGGCCGGCGGACGCAGTTCGTCCATCGGGAAGGACATGACGTCCGTCGGACCCGGGAGGTCCATCCACTGGATGTGGAGCTGCTCCATGGCCGCGGCGTCCACCACGATCACCGAGAGTTCGGACAGCGGGTGGATCCGCATCCGGGCCAGGGCGTAGCGGGCGATGTCGAGGATCGCCTGCTCGTCGACCTCGGTTCCGGACTCGTTGTTGACGTCGATCGACATGGTGCGCTGCGACTACTTCCCGTTGCGGCCGGTCGGGCCATTGGCGTTGTCGTACTTCTCGTACGCGTCGACGATACGGCCGACCAGCTTGTGCCGGACCACATCCTGGGAGGTGAGACGGGAGAAGTGCACGTCGTCCACGTCCTGGAGGATCTCCTGGACCTGGCGCAGACCGCTCTTGGTGCCGCTCGGCAGGTCGACCTGGGTGACGTCACCGGTGATGACGATCTTCGAGTCGAAGCCGAGGCGGGTCAGGAACATCTTCATCTGCTCGGCGCTGGTGTTCTGCGCCTCGTCGAGGATGATGAACGCGTCGTTCAGGGTGCGTCCGCGCATGTACGCGAGCGGGGCGACCTCGATGGTGCCCGCGGCCATCAGCCGGGGGATGGAGTCCGGGTCGAGCATGTCGTGCAGCGCGTCGTAGAGGGGGCGCAGATACGGGTCGATCTTGTCGAAGAGGGTGCCGGGCAGGAAGCCGAGCCGCTCCCCCGCCTCGACGGCGGGCCGGGTCAGGATGATCCTGCTGACCTGCTTGGACTGGAGGGCCTGGACCGCCTTGGCCATGGCGAGGTAGGTCTTGCCGGTGCCCGCGGGTCCGATGCCGAAGACGATGGTGTGCCGGTCGATGGCGTCGACGTAGCGCTTCTGGTTGAGCGTCTTGGGGCGGATGGTGCGTCCGCGGTTGGAGAGGATGTTCTGGGTGAGCACCTCGGCGGGGGTCTCCGCCCCGTCGCCGTTTCCCTCGCCGCTCGCTCTGAGCATGGCGATCGAGCGTTCCACCGCGTCCTCCGTCATCGGCAGCCCGGTGCGGAGCACCAGCACCATCTCGTCGAAAAGGCGCTGGACGAGGGCGACGTCCGCCGCGTCTCCAGTCGCGCTTATCTCATTGCCCCGGACATGGATGTCGACGGCCGGGAACGCCGATTCGATCACGCGCAGAAGCGAGTCCCCCGACCCGAGGAGCATCACCATGGGGTGTGCGGCCGGGACCTTTATCTGGGCACGCGCCTGTGGCTGTGTGGATGACTGAGTCATGGGCCGGCCCTCGGGCCTGCGCATACCTCCTGTTGCAGGGCCGTCGCCGCTCGACGGCCTCCCGGCTACCAGCGTACGACCACCTGCCGACAGGGCCGAGGGGTTTTGCGGGCGGGATGGGCCGTGATCCCTCGCGCGGCTTCCCGCCACGGCCGCTCGCCACGGGCCCTCACTGCGGCTCCTCGCCACGGCCGCTCGCCACGGACCCTCACCGTGGAGCCGGGAGTCCCTCCCCGCCGCGGCCGAAACCGATGGTGGGCACGGCCCTGCGCAGCGGCCAGTCGCGGCCGGCGGCGGGCAGCAGGTCGTCCAGGAAGGCGTAGCGCTCCAGGGCGGCGGGGTCCTGGCCGGCGCAGCCGCGTACCTGCTGCCACCAGCCGGCGATCTCCGTCCAGCCGGGGGCCGAGAGCGAGCCGCCGAACTCCTGCACCGAGAGGGCGGCGGTCAGCCCGGCGAAGGCGATGCGGTCGGCCAGGGGCCAGTCGGCCAGGGTGCCGGTGACGAATCCGGCGACGAAGACGTCGCCCGCCCCGGTGGGATCGAGCGCCTCCACCGCGATGGCGGGGACCGAGGCGGCGGCCCCGGTGGCCCCGTCCACGGCGTAGGCCCCCTCCGCGCCCAGCGTGACGACGGCGAGCGGGACCCGTTCGGCCAGCGCGTGCGCGGCGGCGCGGGGGCAATCGGTACGGGTGTAGCGCATGGCCTCCTCGGCGTTGGGGAGGAAGGCGAGGCAGTGGCCGAGGCCGGGCAGGGCGTCCAGGTCCCAGCGGCCGGTCTCGTCCCAGCCGACGTCCGCGAAGATCAGGGCGCCGTCGCGGGCGGCGGCGGCCACCCACGGCTCACTGCGGCCGGGGGTGAGCGAGGCGACGGCCGCGCGGGCCCGGGGCGGGCGGGTGGGGAAGGCGCAGCCGGGCAGGGGGACCGGGGCCTCGTGGCCGTGCGAGACCATCGTGCGCTCACCCTCGTAGGCCATGGAGACGGTGACCGGCGAGTGCCAGCCGGGGATCCGCCGCGAGAGGGACAGGTCGATGCCCTCCCCCTGCTCCAGGGCGTCCCAGCAGTACTCGCCGTAGTGGTCGTCGCCGAACGCGGCGGCGAGCGAGGTGTGGAGTCCGAGCCGGGCGAGCGCGGTGGCCATGTTGGCGACGCCTCCGGGGCTGGACCCCATGCCCCTGGCCCAGGACTCGGTGCCGCGTACGGGCGCGCTGTCCAGGCCGGTGAAGATGATGTCCAGGAAGACCGTGCCGGTGAGGAAGACGTCGCAGGCCGGGTCCTCGGGGACACGCAGACCGAGCAGCGGGTCGATGCCTGGGTTGTCTGTGCTCACCGTGCGCCTCCTGCCGTGGCGGATTACGAACCTGCGGATTCCGGCCAGTGTGCCCGATACGCCGGAGCGCCCGGTAAGCCCGTGCGCGCCCGGCCCGCGGCCAGGTCACCGGTTCACCTCGTCCCCTGACACACCTTCCCCGACCTGCGAAAACCTGGAGAGCTACCCGGAGGTCACGGCTCTAAACCAATCTGTGATCTAGATCACATAGAGTCGTCTTTCCGTCCGCTGTGCGTACTTGATACAAATTGGCCCGCGAGCACCGTTCGGGACCGTTGACGACGAGTGCCGCGTTTCCCGCTTCTTCAGGCTTGCGCCTCCTTCGCCTCACCCTCCCCTGCCTTCTTCTGCCTGCTCAGGCATGTCTTCAGGAACGCCCATGTCCTCGCGCCCGCGCGCCGCGTGGCCCCTGGTCGCCGTGTTCACCGCCGGTTACCTCGCCGCCTATCTGCTCCCCACCGTCGTCGGCCGCCTCAGCGTCTATCTGGGGCTGACCACCGCCCAGGCCGGGCTGGTCGGCAGCGCCCTGCTGCTGAGCTCGGCCTCGGCCGGTTTCGCGCTCGCGGGGCGCGTGGAACGGTACGGGGCGCGCAGACCGGCGCGTGCCGGGCTGGTGCTCGCCGTGCTGGGGTACGGCTGCGCCGCGCTGAGCGGCTCGGTGCCGCTGGTGGTCGCCGGTGTGGTGGCCGGCGGCCTCGGTTCCGGCACGGCCACCGCGGTCGCGGCGGCGGGCATCGCGGCGCAGCGCGACCCGCACCGGACGTCGTCCCTGGGGCTGCTGAGCGTCTCCGCGACGGCCGGGGTGCTCTACCTGACGATCCCCCACCTCGGCGGGGGGCACCGGCTCCCGTTCGCCTCCATCGCCCTGGTCGCCCTGCTGGCCTGGCCGGCCACCGCGCGTCTGGACGGCGGCACGCCGGCCGGTGCGGCCGCGGCGGCCCGGGGGCGGTTGCCGCACCGGCGCTCGGGCCTGGTGCTCGCCGCCGGCATGCTGGTGTGGTCCATGGCGCAGAACGCCCTGTGGGGGGTGAGCAGCCGTATCGGCGTCGAGCAGGTGGGGCTGTCCGAGGTGACCATCGGCGTGGTGTTCGCCGCGGCGCTCGGCGCCGGACTGCTCGGGGTGGCGGGTGCCGGGATGCTGGGCGCCCGGCTCGGCCGCGCGGTACCGATCGGCGTCGGGACGATGGTCATCGCGGGGAGCATCGTGCTCAGCTCGTCGGCGGACGGCCTCGGCGCCTTCGCGACCGGCGAGATCCTCTGGAACGCCTTCTACCCGGTGGTCCTGTCCTATCTGATCGGGCTGGCGGCCTCGCTGGACGTACGGGGCCGCTGGGCGGTCCTGGCGGGGTCCGCGTCATCCGTCGGTACGGCCTGCGGCCCGGTGCTGGGCAGCGTGCTGTCCCAGCAGGCGGGCTACACCGCGATGGGGCTGATCCTGGGCGCGGCCACCCTGCTGGTCGCCGCCCCGGTCACCGCCGTCGCCCTGCACACCGGCGGCCGTCCGCTGGTCCCCGGTTCGGTGCGGCGCCGGGGCGGCGCCCCGGCGGCCCTGCTGGCCGCCACCACGAACAGCCTGCCCGGCGCGGTGCCCGAACTGGGCGCCCCGGAGCAGGCCGTCGCGGAGATCGACGTGCCCGCGCTGCGGCGGAGGCGGCTGGTGCGGAGCGCGTTCCGTACGGCCGGCGGGGCCGGGCAGGGCGGGCGCCCGTAGCGGGGGCCCGCCCGCCGGGCCGGGAACCGGCCCCTCCCGAAGGCCGCCGGACGGCCGCTCAGTCGAACTCGTAGGCCTCGACCTCGGCGAGGTAGCGCGCCCTGCGCTCCTCGTCGTGGTCGAGGAAGGCCGCCTCGAAGGAGTTGCGGGCCAGGGTGCGCAGCTGTTCACGGTCCAGACCGAGCGCCTCGTGGACGGCGTGGAAGGTGTCACCGACGTATCCGCCGAAGTAGGCCGGGTCGTCGGAGTTGACCGTGCAGAGCAGTCCGGCGTCCATCATGGCGGGCAGCGGGTGCTCCTCCAGTACCCCGACGGCGCGCAGCCGGACGTTGGACAGCGGGCAGAGGGTCAGCGGCACCCGGTCGGCGACCAGCCGTGCCACGAGTTCCGGGTCCTCCATGCAGCGCAGGCCGTGGTCGACGCGTTCGACGCCGAGGACGTCCAGGGCCTCGCGGATGTAGGCGGGCGGGCCCTCCTCGCCGGCGTGGGCGACCTTGCGCAGGCCGAGGGCCGCGGCCGCCTCGTACACCTCGCGGAACTTGGCGGGCGGGTGGCCGACCTCGGCGGAGTCGAGGCCGACGGCGCTGATGCGGTGCAGATACGGTTCGGCGGCCCGGAGGGTCGCCAGGGCCGATTCGGCGGACTCGTCCCGCAGGAAGCACATGATCAGCTGGGTGGAGACGCCGTGCTTCTCCTCGGACGCCTCCAGGGCCCTGCCGAGTCCCTCGATCACGGTGCCGATCTCCACGCCGCGGGCCGTGTGGGCCTGCGGGTCGAAGAAGATCTCCGCGTGGCGGACGCCCTGGGCGGCGGCGCGGGCGAGGTAGGCGTCGGCCAGCTCGGTGAAGTCGTCCTCGGTGCGCAGCACCGTCATCAGGGCGTAGTACAGGTCGAGGAAGCTCTGGAGGTCGTCGAAGAGGTAGGCGGTACGCAGCTGCTCGGTGTCCGCGTAGGGCAGTTCGACGCCGTTGCGCGCGGCGAGCGTGAAGGCCAGCTCGGGTTCGAGGGTCCCTTCGATGTGGAGGTGGAGTTCTGCTTTGGGGAGGTGCACGGGGTTCTCGTAACTCGTCACTGGTGGCGGGTGGGTACGGGGACCGTGATCAGGTCCCGGGCGATGGTCAGTTCCCCTTCGAAGCCGGCTGCCCTGGCCTGTTCCTCGAAGACCGCGGGGTCGTGGTAGCGCTGGGAGAAGTGCGTCAGCACCAGGTGCCGTACGCCGGACTCCTTTGCCACCCGGGCCGCCTGGCCGGCGGTGAGGTGTCCGTGGTCGGCGGCGAGGCGGCCGTCCTCGTCGAGGAAGGTCGACTCGATGACCAGCATGTCGCACCCCTCGGCCAGGGCGAACGCGCCGTCGCAGAGCCGGGTGTCCATGACGAACGCGAACCGCTGCCCGCGCCGGTGCTCGGACACCTCGTCCAGTGTGACACCGCGCAGCTCCCCCTCCCGCTGGAGCCGTCCGACGTCGGGTCCGGTGATGCCGTGGCCGGCCAGCTTCGCCGGGAGCATGCGGCGCCGGTCGGGTTCGGTGAGGCGGTAGCCGTAGGACTCGACCGGGTGCGAGAGCCTGCGGCCCTGGAGGGTGTACGCGTCGGTGACGGCGAGGACGCCGCCCTCGCCGTCCAGCGGCACCCGGTCCAGCCCGACGGTCTCCCGGTAGGCGGTGGCGTACCGCAGCCGGTCGAAGAAGCGCTGCCCGGAGGCCGGGTAGTGGGCGGTGACCGGGTGCGGCACCTGGTCCAGGTTGATCCGCTGGATCACCCCGGCGAGGCCCAGGGCGTGGTCGCCGTGGAAGTGGGTGACGCAGATCCGGTCGATGTCGTGCGCGGCGACGCCGGCCCGCAGCATCTGGCGCTGGGTGCCCTCACCGGGGTCGAAGAGGATGCCCTCGCCGTCCCAGCGCAGCAGGTAGCCGTTGTGGTTGCGGTGCCGGGTCGGGACCTGGCTGGCGGTGCCGAGGACGACGAGTTCGCGTACGGACACGAGAGGGCCCCGGACCTAGCCGGGGGGCCACTGCAGGCCGCGGCCGCCGAGGACGTGGGCGTGGGCGTGGAAGACGGTCTGCCCGGCACCGGCGCCGGTGTTGAACACGATGCGGTAGCCGGTCTCGGTGAGCTTCTCCTCCACCGCGATCTGTCCGGCCTCGCGCAGCACGTCGGCGGCGACCAGCGGTTCGGCCGCGGCGAGGGAGGCGGCGTCCGGGTAGTGCGCCTTGGGGATGACCAGGACATGGGTGGGGGCCTGGGGGTTTATGTCGCGGAAGGCGACGGTGGTGTCGCTCTCGCGCACGACGGTCGCCGGGACGTCCCCCGTGACGATCTTGCAGAACAGGCAGTCGGTCTGCGGCTCTCCCGCCATGGTCCGGCCTCCTCGGTCGCGTGGTGAGCGGTCGTACGCGCGGTGCGGGGCACTCGCGTGCGACGCGCCCGGTGGGCGTGCTCTCGGTACCCCGGCATGCTATCCGGCTCCGCGCCCCGAGCCCGGCGCGGGCCGCGACGGGCTCGGGGGGGTCCGGGGGCCGCGGCGGACTCCCGGTGCCGGGCCCCGCGGGATCCGGGGGCTCCCGGTCGCTGGGCCCGGCGGGACCCGGGGCGGGCCGCGGCGGGCCCGGCGGGATCCAGGGCGGCCTGCGACGGGTCCGGCGGGACCCGGGACGGACCGCGGCGGGTCCGGGAGCGGGCTGCGGCGGGTCCCGGGAGCCGCGGCGGGTCCCGGGACCCGGGCCGGGGTCAGCCCCAGCGGCCCGTGCGCCCCATCAGCAGCGCCGCGGCGGCCGTCCCCGCGGTCGAGGTGCGCAGCACGCTCGGGCCGAGCCGGTAGGCCGGGGCGCCGGCTTCGGCGAAGGCGGCGAGCTCCTGCGGGGAGACACCGCCCTCCGGGCCCACGACCAGCACGATCGAGCCGCGGGCGGGGAGTTCGGCGGTGGCGAGCGCGGCGCTCGGGGCCTCGCGGTCCTCGTGCAGGACCCCTGCGAAGTCCGCCCCGGCCAGCAGGGCTGCGATCTGCTTGGTCGTCATCGCCCCGGTCACCTCCGGGAAGCGCGTCCGGCGCGACTGCTTGCCGGCCTCGCGTGCCGTGGTGCGCCACTTGGCGAGTGACTTGAGGCCGCGGTCGCCCTTCCACTGCGTGATGCAGCGCGCGGCCTGCCAGGGCACGATCACGTCGACCCCGGTCTCGGTCATCGTCTCGACGGCGACCTCGCCCCGGTCCCCCTTGGGGAGGGCCTGGACGACGGTGACGCGGGGTTCGGGGGCGGGGTCCTCCTGGACCGGGCCCACCTCGACGACCAGGCGGTCCTTCCCCTCGGCCGCGCGGACCAGGCCCCGGGTCCAGCGGCCGTGCCCGTCGGTGAGGACGACCTCCTCCCCGGGGGCCAGCCGCTTGACCGATACGGCGTGCCGCCCTTCCGGGCCGTCCAGGACGAACTCCGGCCCTCCGGGCAGCTGTCCGACGACGAAGACCGGTGCGGTCACCGGGCGCTCCTCCCACTCACGGCCGCGGCTGCGGCGTCCATTTCCGCGACGAGCAGTTCCACGAGTTCACCGGCGGGCAGCGCGCGTGCCATCCGGTGGCCCTGGCCCGCCCACAGGGCCATGCCCTGCGCGTCCCCGGCCAGGGCGGCGGCCTTGCGCAGGGGGCCGGTCATCCGGTGCACCTGCGGATAGGCGGCCGGGGCGCAGGCCCCGTGCTCGCGGACGAAGCGGTTGACCAGCCCGCGTGCGGGGCGGCCGGAGAAGGCCCGGGTCAGGGCCGTCGTCACGAACAGCGGGTCGGTGAGGGCCTGTTTGTGCAGCGGGTGGGCACCGGACTCGGGGCAGGGCAGGAACGCCGTCCCCAGCTGCGCGGCCTCGGCCCCGGCGGCCAGCACCGCGGCGATCTGGGAGCCGCGCATCAGCCCGCCGGCCGCGACGACCGGGATCCGGACGCTCTCGCGGACCTCGGCGAGGAGGCTGAGGAGCCCGGTCCCGGTGAGCCCGCCTTGCGGGTCGTCCCGGTGCGTGGAGCGGTGGCCGCCGGCCTCGGTGCCCTGGACGCAGACCGCCTGGGCGCCCGCCCGCCGGGCGTCGCGGGCCTCCTGGACCGAGGTGACCGTCACCATGGTGAACGTACCGGCCCCGGCCAGCGCGCCGAGGACCTCGGGCGCGGGGCAGCCGAAGGTGAAGGAGACCACGGGCACGGGGTCGTCGAGCAGGATCGCGATCTTGGCCTCGTAGCCGTCGTCGCCGTCGCCCCCGGGGTCGCCGGGCGGGGTCCCGTACCGGACGGCCTCGTCCGCGAGCCGCCGGCGGTAGGCCTCGACGGCGTCGGTGCCGGCGGGCGGGGGCTGCGGCATGAAGAGGTTCACGCCGAAGGGCCGCCCGGTCATCCCGCGCAGCCGCCCGATCTCGTCGCGCATCCCGTCGGCCGTCCTGTAGCCGGCGGCGAGGAAACCGAGCCCTCCGGCGTCGGAGACGGCGGCGGCCAGCGGCGGACCGGAGGCACCACCGGCCATCGGGGCCTGTACGACGGGGTAGCGGCAGAGGCCGTTCAGCGCCAGGGACATGGACGAATCGTCCCACGTCCGGTGGGGCGTACCGAATGCGGCCCGGAGGCACCCCGGCGTACCGGGGTGCGCCCCGGTCCCGCCCCGGGCCCGTCCCCCGCCGGAACGCGCCGCGCCGCCCGCCGGTACGGGACCGGCGGGCGGCGCGGGAAGGGCGGGACCGGGGTCAGCGGCCGTTGAAGGCGTCCTTCAGCCGGGAGAACAGGCCCTGCTGGCCCGGCTGGAACTGCCCGGTGGGCCGCTCCTCGCCGCGCATCTGCGCCAGTTCGCGCAGTACGCGTTCCTGCTCGGGGTCCAGCTTCGTCGGGGTGGTCACCTCGACGTGCACGATCAGGTCGCCGCGCCCGCCGCCGCGCAGGTGGGTGATGCCCCGCCCGTGCAGGGGGACCGACTGCCCGGACTGGGTTCCGGGGCGGATGTCGATCTCCTCCAGGCCGTCCAGCGTCTCCAGCGGCACCTGGGTGCCGAGGGCCGCCGCCGTCATCGGGATGGTGACCGTGCAGTGCAGGTCGTCGCCGCGGCGCTGGAACACCGGGTGCGACAGCTCGTGGATCTCGACGTACAGGTCGCCGGCCGGGCCGCCTCCGGGGCCGACCTCGCCCTCGCCCGCGAGCTGGATCCGGGTGCCGTTGTCGACACCCGCGGGGATCTTCACGGTCAGGGTGCGCCGCGAGCGGATGCGGCCGTCGCCGGCGCACTCCGGGCACGGGGTGGGCACGACCGTGCCGAAGCCCTGGCACTGCGGGCAGGGGCGCGAGGTCATGACCTGGCCGAGGAAGGACCGGGTGACCTGGGAGACCTCACCGCGGCCGCGGCACATGTCACAGGTCTGCGCGGAGGTGCCGGGGGCCGCCCCCTCGCCGCTGCAGGTGGTGCAGACGACGGCGGTGTCGACCTGGATGTCCTTGGTCGTGCCGAAGGCCGCCTCGTTGAGGTCGATCTCCAGCCTGATCATGGCGTCCTGGCCGCGCCGGGTGCGCGAGCGGGGCCCGCGCTGCGACGCCGTGCCGAAGAAGGCGTCCATGATGTCGCTGAAGTTGCCGAAGCCGCCGGCCCCGAAGCCGCCGGCGCCACCGCCGCCGCCCGAGGCGGACAGCGGGTCGCCGCCGAGGTCGTAGACCTGCTTCTTCTGCGGG
The DNA here is from genome assembly GCF_008704555.1 of Streptomyces nitrosporeus. NCBI lineage: Bacteria > Bacillati > Actinomycetota > Actinomycetes > Kitasatosporales > Streptomycetaceae > Streptomyces > Streptomyces nitrosporeus. The sequence goes on along the minus strand of NZ_CP023702.1, from coordinate 5,317,551 downwards.
TCCGACAGCACCTCGTAGGCGGCGTTGATCTCCTTGAACCGCTCCTGGGTCTTCGGATCGGGATTGACATCCGGGTGCAGCTCGCGGGCGAGCCTGCGGAATGCCTTCTTGATCTCGTCCTGGGACGCGTCGCGGCGCACGCCGAGTACGGCGTAGTAGTCCGTGGCCACTTACGACTCCGCCAGGATCTGTCCGACGTAACGTGCCACTGCGCGTACCGCTCCCATCGTTCCGGGGTAGTCCATGCGGGTCGGTCCGACCACGCCGAGTTTGGCGACTGCCTCGTCGCCCGAACCGTAGCCGACCGCGACGACGGACGTGGAGTTGAGGCCCTCGTGGGCGTTCTCGTGCCCGATCCGTACGGTCATGCCTGAGTCCTTGGCCTCACCCAGCAGCTTCAGCAGCACGACCTGCTCCTCCAGTGCCTCCAGCACCGGCCGGATCATCACAGGGAAGTCGTGCCCGAAGCGGGTGAGGTTGGAGGTGCCGCCGATCATCAGCCGCTCCTCCGTCTCTTCGACCAGAGTTTCGAGGAGGACGGACAGGACCGCGGACACGGCCCCCCTGTCCTCTGCCTCGAAGGACTCCGGAAGGTCCTGCACCAGCTGCGGGACGTCCGCGAAGCGGCGCCCCACGACCCGGCTGTTGAGCCGGGCACGCAGATCGGCCAGAGAGGTCTCGCCGAACGGAACAGGACAGTCGATCATACGCTGTTCGACCCGGCCGGTGTCCGTGATCAGGACGAGCATCAGCCGGGCGGGGGCCAGCGAGAGCAGTTCCACGTGGCGCACCGTCGAACGCGTCAGCGAGGGGTACTGCACGACGGCGACCTGCCGGGTCAGCTGCGCCAGCAGCCGGACCGTACGGCCCACGACGTCGTCCAGGTCGACCGCGCCGGCCAGGAAGTTCTGGATCGCGCGGCGCTCCGGCGACGACAGGGGCTTGACGCCCGCCAGCTTGTCGACGAAGAGCCGGTACCCCTTGTCCGTGGGGATGCGCCCCGCGCTGGTGTGCGGCTGGGCGATGAAGCCCTCGTCCTCCAGCACGGCCATGTCGTTGCGGACGGTGGCCGGGGAGACTCCCAGGTTGTGCCGCTCGGTCAGCGCCTTGGAGCCGACGGGCTCCTCGGTGCCGACGTAGTCCTGGACGATGGCGCGCAGTACCTCGAGTCTGCGTTCGCTGAGCATCGCGCACACCTCCAGCTGTGGTTCTCCGGTGCCTGCCTGGCACTCTGTGCGGGCGAGTGCCAACAACTCCCCGGTCAGTGTACGGGGGCGGGGCGGTCCGGGGGCAAGGGCGACCGGCCACGCCGTCGCGGGAGGGCGCGGGCCGTCCCGATAGCGTCGCCGTATGGACGTCTCTTGGGAAGACCTCGGCTGGGAGCGGTTGGGCGACGGTGTGGGCCGCAGGCGCCTTCCCGTCTGGGACGCGACCGCCGCGCTGGTCGCCGGGACGGAGGGGGTGCTGCTCCACGACACGGGTTCCTCGCTCCGGGAGGGGGCCGAGCTGCGGGCCCAGGCGGAGCGGCTGCTCGGCCGGAGGGTGACGCACATCGCACTGAGCCACCCCCATTTCGACCATGTCCTGGGTACCGCGGCCTTCGCCGGGGCGGAGGTCTACGGGGCGGTCGGCACGGCGGAGCTGCTGGCGGAAGGCGCCGCCCGGCTGCGGGAGGACGCGGTGCGCCACGGGATGGGCGAGCACGAGGCCACGGCGGCGACCGACGCGCTGGTGGTCCCGCGCCACCAGGTGAGCGGCGAGTGGACGCTCGACCTGGGCGGCGGCCTCCAGGTGCTGCTGGCCAACGTGGGCCCGGGGCACACCGGCCACGACCTGGCGGTGCTGGTGCCGGGCTCTCCCGTGGTGGTGCTCTGCGGCGACCTGGTCGAGGAGTCCGGGGAGCCGCAGGCGGGCCCCGACGCGGTGCCCCGCCGCTGGCCGGCCGCGCTGGACCGGCTGCTGGAACTGGGCGGTGAGGACGCGCTGTACGTGCCGGGGCACGGGGCCGTGGTGGACGCGGCGTTCGTGCGGGCCCAGCGGGACCGGCTGGCCGAGCGGTTCGGCGTGTCGTGACCGGGGCGCGTCGTATCGTCGGCGCATGCGCAGCTACCAGCCGGATCTGACCCCTCCGTGGAAGAAGCCGTCGGCCGCCCCCGAGGTGCCCGCCGAGCCCGATCTGGTGGTCGAGGAGGTGACGACGGGTTTCTGCGGTGCGGTGATCCGGTGCGAGAAGACGGCCCAGGGGCCGACGGTGACGTTGGAGGACCGTTTCGGCAAGCACCGGGTGTTCCCGCTGGAGCCGCGCGGCTTCCTGCTGGAGGGGAAGGTGGTCACCCTGGTACGCCCGTCGGCGGGCGGCCCGGCCCGCCCCTCCCGTACGGCGTCGGGCTCGGTGGCGGTGCCGGGGGCGCGGGCCCGGGTGGCGCGGGCGGGCCGGATCTACGTGGAGGGCCGGCACGACGCCGAGCTGGTGGAGCGGGTCTGGGGCGACGACCTGCGCATCGAGGGCGTGGTGGTGGAGTACCTGGAGGGTGTCGACGACCTCCCCGCGGTCGTCCGCGAGTTCGCCCCCGGCCCGGACGCCCGGCTCGGGGTGCTGGTCGACCATCTGGTGCCGGGTTCCAAGGAGTCCCGTATCGCGGCCGGGGTCACGGGTCCGGACGTGCTGGTGGTCGGGCACCCGTACATCGACGTGTGGGAGGCCGTGAAGCCCGCTTCCGTGGGCATTCCCGGCTGGCCGGCGGTGCCGCGCGGCCAGGACTGGAAGACCGGGGTGTGCCGGGCGCTGGGGTGGCCGCCGAACACCGGTGCCGCCTGGCGGCACATTCTTTCCAAGGTCCACTCCTACAAGGACCTGGAGCCCCAACTCCTCGGCCGCGTCGAGGAATTGATCGACTTCGTCACTGTTCCTGCGTGATGTCCCGGGTCCGTCGAAGAGGATCCGGTACCGATCGGGATGATTGCCTGCGCCACATGCGCACCATCGGTTATTGAGAGGTGAGGCGAGGAGTTGGACGGCAGCTTCTGAGGAGCTGGACGGGCTGGGGCCCTTCCTCCGGATCGCGGGACCGATCCTGTTCGCGGGCCCCGGGGAGGCAGGGGGCGGATGGCACGCGAAGTGTGGCGGGACAGTGCGGAGAACGAGGCGGCGTCCGCCGTCTTCCACCTCGTACAGGAGCTGATCGACCAGTACCGGGTCAACCGGCCGGTGATGCCGCTGGTGGTCGCCCAGGCCGCCGACGCGGGGGCCGGTGCGGACATCGACGGCCGGGTCGAGCAGATCGTCCACCTGGTCCACCGGGCGAACCGGCTGCGCCGGGTCCCGGTGAAGATGCCCCACGGGTCCGGGGGGACCCCGTACGAGGCGGCGCTCTCCCTGGTGCGGGAGCTGACCCGTGAACCGTGGGAGACCCGGGGCAGCTCGCAGTACAAGCCCTTCTCCTTCCCCCGCTCCCGTCTCCTGGACGCCATCGAGCAGGCCGCCTCCGCGCTGCCCGGCGGCCTCCCGCCCCGGGTCCGCGACGAGCGCATCCTGGCCGAGCTGCGGCGGCTGCGCTGGCGGGCGTCCGCCTCGGGGCCGGGCACCTGGTGGAGTTCGCTGATCGCGTCGGTGCGGCCGGAGACCTTCCTGGGGGCCGTGTTCATCGCCGTACTCAGTGTGCTGCTGGGCGAGATCGGCTGGCTGCTGACCGTCCTGGTCGCCGTGGGCGCCCTGTGCGGTCTGGCGGTGGCCCGGCTGGTCACCACGGCGGCCCCGCCGCTGCTGTGGCTGCGCCGGGCCAGCCGGTGGCTGGCCACCACCTCCTCGCTGGCCGCCTCCAGCACCGGTTATCCGTCCGACGGCTGGTCGCGCTTCTCACCGAGCCGCTCGTGGCGGGTGATCCAGGCGCGGGCGGCGGCGGTCGCCGGACGGGTGGCCGACGCGCGGGCGGGCGACGCGCACGCGTGCCAGTTCCATCTGGAGCTGCGGGTGCAGGCCCTGCTGGAGGACCTGCTGCACAACTACCGGCCGCACGCCTGGGACTGGCGGCGCGGCAAGCGCACGGTCCCGCCGGTGGTGCTGCTGCCCACCGCCACCCAGGACAACGGCGGCGTCCTGCTGATCAACGCGATCAACAACGTGCGCTCCCGTCGCAGCGAGGTGGACCCGCTGCTGCTCCTGGCCTCCTTGCCGGCCGCGCAGATCATGCGGCACACCCCGCCGCTGCCGCCGGAGCCCGCCCCGCACAGCGGCGCCAGGTCGGGGGCGCGCGCCCGTTACGAGGCATGGGTCGACGCGCTGAGCGTCGGGCAGGCGCCCGCGGCGGCGGTGTCGCTGGCGTGGGTGCTGCGGCTGCCGCTGTCCACCGGGCAGCTGACCCACGAGCACGCCCACGCCCAGCTGGTCACCCGCCGGGTGCACCGCACCTGGGCGTGGTGGGTGATGTCACGGACGACGGTGGCACTGGCGCTGGTCGGGGCGCTGCTGGGGACCTTCCTGTGGAGCGAGCACTGGAAGGCGACGTACTGCCACGGTCCGCTGACCGGCCGCAGCACGGACGCGGTCCTGCTGGAGGGCCCCCGGGGGGCCGAGGAGTGCGTGGGGGTGGCCACCGTGCCCGAGGTGCGCTTCGCGAAGGGCAACTCCCTGGAGCTGAGAGGGGTGGGCGAGGGCGTCACCTTCGACCGGATCGAACGGGCGGTCAGGGAGCAGAACGCCGGTATCTACCCCGGTGACGACTTCGTCACCATCGTCTACGCGGGCCCCCTCACCGGCACGGGCAGGAACCGGGAGGACACCCGCAAGGGCCTGGAGGAGCTGACCGGCGTCTACCTCCACCAGCGCTTCGTCAACGAGACGGCGAACCGTTCCGTCAAGCTGCGGGTCCTGACGGCCAACGGGGGCCAGGACATGCTGCGGCAGACGGAGGCCGTAGAGAAGATCATCGAGGTGGCCGAGCGGGACCCGTCGGTGGTCGGGGTGGTGGGGCTCGGCCGGAACACCACCCAGAGCGCCGAGGCCACCGGGATGCTCCAGCGCGCCGGGCTGCCGCTGGTGGACACCACCAACTCCGGCAGCGACCTGGCGAGGCGGTACTCCAACTACTTCGGTCTCGCCGCGACCGACGAGGAGCAGGCGAAGGCACTGGGGCTGATAGCCGGACAGCTCGCCGGGCGCCTCGACCACCCGCAGGCGGTGGTCCTGTCCCGGAAGGTGGGCAACGAGGACAAGGACCGCTATACCGCCGAGCACCGCCGGGTGGGCCTGGAGATGCTGCGCGAGGCCGGGTTCACGGTGACGGCGGACACCCGTTACTCCCTCGCCCGGGACGGCGGCTCCGCCGATCTGGACGCCCCGCTGCACGAGATATGCGGGGCCGAGCGCGTCCCCGACGCCCTGTACTTCGCCGGCCGGGTGGAGGACGTCAACACCCTGATGTCCGGCCTCGGACAGATCGAGGGCTGCTCGAAGAAGGACATCACCGTGTTCGCGGGCGACGACATGACCAAGGCCCGCTTCGACGACTCCACCAAGCTGGCCGAGCACGTCACGCTCTACCACGGCTCGCTGGCCCCGATGAACCGCGGCGGCGGCCGGACGTTCTACGAGGACTCGCGCAAGGCCCTCCAGGACCTCCTCCCGGACGGGCGGCCGGTCCCGCCGCTGCCGGGGGACCGCCCCGCGTACGAGGACAAGCTGTTCGCCGGGGGCCAGACGGTCATCTCCTACCAGGCGACGGCCGCCCTGTACGCGGCGGCGGCCCGCGGCGACGAGCCGCAGAGCGCGGCGGAGACCTGGGCCACGCTGTACTCGGTCGCCCTGCACGACATGCCGACCGGGACCGTGACGTTCCGGGGGACGATCCCGTACGCCGACCAGAAGGTGCACGGCCTGAACATCGTGCGGGTCACCCTGCCGGGGCCGGACGCCCGGACGGACATCGTGTGCGGGCGTGCGGCGGGTTCACGGGTGGAGCTCACCGCTGCGATGTGCCCGGTGGAGTGACCCGGGCGGCGGTGGCCGGTGGCACGTGAGCCGTGGCCGGCAGATTCCCCGGGCCGGGTCGGCGGGCGGGCACCGCGGCCCGCGGATTCACCGGGTCGGGTCGGGTCGGCCTACGGTCGCCGGGCCTTGGGCCGGGTCGGCGTACACCCCGCGTACGCGGGGCGGGGGCGGCGTGCGTCCGGTGTGCGCGGGCCGGGTCGGCGTACGTCCGTTGTGCGCCCGGTGTGCGCGGGCCCGGACGCGAGGGGCCGCAGCCGTGTGCCGGGGCTCCGCACCGCGTCCGTGCTCCGGCGTGCGCCGTCAGTCGACGAGGTCCCGGACCACCGCGTCGGCCAGCAGCCGCCCGCGCAGGGTGAGGACCGCCCGGCCCTCCCCGAACGGACCGGCCTCCAGCAGCCCGTCCGTCACCGCCCGGCCCGCCGCCGCGAGCCCGGCGGGCGCGAGCAGGGACAGCGGGCACCCGTCCCGCAGCCGCAGTTCCAGCAGGATGCGCTCCACCCGCCGGTCCTCCTCGGTGAGGATCTCGCGGCCGGCCCCGGGCGAGCGTCCCTCGCTGAGCGCCTGGGCGTACGCCCCCGGGTGCTTGACGTTCCACCAGCGCACGCCTCCGACGTGGCTGTGCGCCCCCGGGCCCGCGCCCCACCAGTCGGCCCCGCGCCAGTAGAGCTCGTTGTGCAGGCAGCGGCCCTCGGGCGTACGGGCCCAGTTCGACACCTCGTACCAGGAGAAGCCCGCGGCGGCCATCGCCTCGTCGGCGATCAGGTAGCGGTCGGCGTGGACGTCGTCGTCGGTCATCGGGACCTCGCCGCGCCGGATGCGGTGGGCGAGCCGGGTGCCCTCCTCGACGATCAGCGCGTACGCGGACACATGGTCGGGCCCGGCGCCGATCGCGGCGTCCAGGGAGGCCCGCCAGTCGTCGTCGGACTCGCCCGGCGTGCCGTAGATCAGGTCCAGGTTGACGTGGTCGAACCCGGCGGCGCGCGCCTCGGCGACACAGGCTTCGGGCCTGCCGGGGGTGTGGGTGCGGTCCAGGATCTTCAGGACGTGCTGCCGGGCGCTCTGCATCCCGAAGGAGATCCGGTTGAAGCCGCCCTCGCGCAGGGCCTCCAGATAGGCCGGGCCGACCGACTCCGGGTTGGCCTCGGTGGTGATCTCCGCGTCCTCGGCCAGGCCGAACTCCTCGCGGATCGCGGCCAGCATCCGGACCAGGTCGGCGGCGGGCAGCAGCGTCGGCGTACCGCCGCCGACGAAGACCGTGCGGACCTGCCGGGGGTCGTCACCGAGGACCTTGCGGGCCCGGCGCACCTCCTCGGTGAGGTGGGCGGCGTAGTTGTCCCGGGAGGCGAGTGCGCCGCCGGAACCCCGCAGCTCGCTCGCCGTGTAGGTGTTGAAGTCGCAGTACCCGCAGCGGGTGGCGCAGTAGGGCACGTGCAGGTAGAAGCCGAGCGGCCGGCCGGCGGCGCCTTCCAGGGCATGGCGGGGCAACGCCCCGTCGTCGGGCACGGGCTCACCATCGGGCAGTACGGAAGGCATACCGTCCATTGTCACCCGGCGCCGGACGTTTCCTCCCCGCCCCCGGCCGGGGCCGTCCCCCCGCCCCCGGCCGGCCCGGTCCGGGTGTCCCCGGCCTCACCGACCTGGAGCACCAGCAGTGCGAGGTCGTCGTCGGGCGGCTGCTCGGCGAAGCCGTGGACGGCCTGCCTGATCCGTTCGGCGATCGCGTCGGCCCGTAGTCCCGCACAGCCGGCCAGGACGTGCGCGAGCCCGTCGCCGTCGTCGAACATCAGCCGCCCCGAGCGCCGCTCCGTCACCCCGTCGGTCACGCAGAGCAGGCTGTCGCCGGGCTCCATGCCGAAGCTCTGGCTCTCGTACGCGACGTCCTCGACGACCCCGAGCAGTACCTGCGGTTCGGCGGCCGGGCGTACGGAGCCGTCGGGGCGCAGCAGCAGCGGCAGGGGGTGTCCGGCACTGGCGACGGTGCAGCGGACGCCCCCGCCCGGCAGCGGCACGATCTCGCCGTAGAGCAGGGAGAGGAAGCGGGACTGGGTGCCGTCCTGGAGCTGCTGTCCGCCCGCGGCGGCGACCATCAGCGCGGCGGCCTCGGCCGCCTCCATGGCGTCGTCGAGCAGCAGGCGGTTGAGCCGGTCCAGGACCTCGCCGACGCCGAAGCCCTCCCGGGAGAGCAGCCGCAGCCAGGGCCGGGCCAGCCCGGTGACGACGGCGGCCTCGGGCCCGCTGCCCTGGACGTCGCCGAGCACGAAGCACCAGCGGCCACCGGGGCACGGGAAGAGGTCGTAGAAGTCGCCGCCGACCACGCCGTCGTCGCCGGGCTCGTAGACCAGGGCGCTGGTCACACCGGGTATGTCGGCGACCTTGCTGGGCAGCAGGCCGCGCTGGAGGATGCGGCTGATGGTGGCCTGCCGGGTGTAGGCGCGCGCGGCGCCGACGGCGAGGCCGACCCGGCGTACGAAGTCGGCGACCAGGGCGGCGACCTCGCCGGGGAAGTGGGTGACGCCCTCCCGGCCGACGAGGACGGCGCCGAGGGTGCGCCCGCCGGAGGAGATGCCGTGCGCGAGGACGGTGCCGGGGCCCGCGTGCCCCTCCGGGACGTCCCGGGGCCACGGCACGGGGACGGCGCCGGGTCCCACGCCCGCGGGTAACCGGAACGGTTCCTTCTCCAGCGCCGGGCGCAGCCGCTCGGCGATCTCCGCGTCCCGGTGCCAGACCCCGGCGAGCCGTGGTGCGGCCCCGGGCCCGCCGCCCTCGCTCTCCAGCCAGACGGCGCACCAGTCGGCGAGCCGGTCCACCACCAGCCGGCCCGCCGTCGCGGTCACCTGTTCCTCGTCGAGCAGACCGGCGAGCAGGTCGGACGCCTCGGCCAGGAAGGAGAGCGCCCCGCGCCCGGCCAGCAGGGCGTCCCGCCCGTCCTGCGCCCCTTCGGTCTCCCCCGCTCCCCCGGCCTCCCCCGCCGTCCCGCCGGTGGCGGCCCCGGGTGCGCGGGTGGCCGGGGCGCCGGCCGCCGGCCCGGTGAGGGCACCGGCCGGCGGGGGCACCGCGGGCAGGCTCTCCCACGCGTCGGCGGGGAGGCGGGCCCACACCGTCTTGAGACCGGTGCGGTAGGTGATGCCCCAGGACTCGGCGAGGGTGGCGACGAGCTGGAGCCCCCGGCCGTACTCGGCGGGGTCCGGGCGCCCGTCCGTCTCGTCGCGTACCGAACGGGCTGGGTGGTGGTCGGTGATCTCCAGGACCAGAGCGGCGGGCTCGGCGCCGGACGCCTCCTCCAGGCGGAGGAGCAGTTCGACCGCCGTACCGGCGTGCACGACGGCGTTGGTGACCAGCTCGTTGGCCACGGTCACCGCGTCGTCGACGACGCGGTCGCCGAAGCCCCCGGCGCGCGGCAGGCCGAGCGAGGCCCACTCGGCCAGGGCGGCCCGGACGAACCGGCGGCCCGCGGAGGAGGCCAGCGGGATGCCGGGCAGGCTCGTACGGGCAACCGAACGAGGGTCGTCGCCCTGACCGGCGACGGTACTTCCGGGACGGTGCACGATGTCCCGCTGCAAGGGGATGGGTCCCACGGTGCGGCTCCTGACGGTCTCGCGAAACGCCGCTGACGTTTCAGGACCTTCCGCCCGGCTCGCGCCGCGAACGAAAGGCCCCGGGAGACAGAGTGACAGACCGGGCGCGCCCATAAGCACCGAGTGACGCAACAGGTTCCCCCGGAACGGGGAAGGGCCGGACCCGGCGGGTGCCTCCGCCCCCGTCCGGCCCGGCCCTGACGTGCGTGCCCGAAGCCCCGGGCCGCCCGCGCCGCGCGGTGTTACGCCTCGCGCGAACCCTCGTACATCTCCTCGATGAGGCCCTTGTACTCGCGCTCGACGACCGGCCGCTTCAGTTTGAGGCTGGGGGTCAGCTCGCCGTGCTCGATGTCCAGGTCGCGGGGCAGCAGCCGGAACTTCTTGATGGTCTGCCAGCGCTGCAGGCCCTCGTTGAGCCGCTCCACGTACCCTGCGATCAGCTCGACGGTCTTCGGGGAGGCGACCACCTCGGCGTAGGACCTGCCGCCGAGGCCGTTCTCCTTCGCCCAGCCGAGGACGGTCGGCTCGTCGAGTGCGATGAGCGCGGTGCAGAAGTTCCGGTCGGCGCCGTGGACCAGGATGTTGGAGACGAACGGGCACACCGCCTTGAACTGTCCCTCGACCTCGGCGGGGGCGATGTACTTGCCGCCGGACGTCTTGATGAGGTCCTTCTTGCGGTCGGTGATCCGCAGGTAGCCGTCCTGGGAGAGCTCGCCGATGTCCCCGGTGTGGAACCACCCGTCCGGCTCCAGCACCTCGGCGGTCTTCTCCGGCAGCTGGTGGTAGCCCTCCATGATCCCGGGGCCGCGCAGCAGGATCTCGCCGTCGTCCGCGATCCGCACCTCGGTGCCGGGCAGCGGCTTGCCGACGGTACCGGTGCGGTAGGACTCGCCGCGGTTGACGAAGGAGGCGGCGCTGGACTCGGTGAGGCCGTAGCCCTCCAGGATGTTGATGCCCGCGCCGGCGAAGAAGAAGCCGATGTCGGGGGCGAGGGCCGCGGAGCCCGAGATGCAGGCGCGGAGCTGTCCGCCGAAGGCCTCGCGGATCTTCGCGAAGACGAGGGCGTCCGCGATCCGGTGCTTGGTCCGGAGGCCGAGCGGGGCGGACGCCCTGCCGGTGCGGCGGAAGTTGTCCTGGGAGACCCTCGCGTACTCCCGGCCCACCCCGGCCGCCCACTGGAAGATCTTGTACTTGGCGCCGCCGCCGGCCCGCGCCTTGGAGGCGACCCCGTTGTAGACCTTCTCGAAGATCCGGGGGACGGCGGCCATGTAGGTCGGCCGGACGAGCGGCAGGTTCTCGATGATCTTGTCGACCCGGCCGTCGACCGCCGTCACATGGCCGACCTCGATCTGGCCGGAGGTGAGGACCTTGCCGAAGACGTGGGCGAGCGGCAGCCAGAGGTACTGGACGTCGTCCGCGTTGATCATCCCGGTCGCGACGGTCGCCTTGGCCATGTACGACCAGTTGTCGTGCGGCAGCCGTACGCCCTTGGGGCGGCCGGTGGTGCCCGAGGTGTAGATCAGTGTCGCCAGCTGGTCGGAGGTGATCGCGGAGACCCGCTCGGTGATCACGTCGGGGTTCTTCGCGAGGTGCTCGGCGCCCCGCGCCTCCAGCTCGGCGAGCGTGAGCAGCCAGCCCTCCGGATCGCCCTTTGCGGGCTCCGCGCCGGCCGGGTCGATGACCACGACATGGCGCAGGTGCGGGAGTTCCGCCCTGGCCTCCCGCGCCTTCGCCAGCTGGGCGGCGTCCTCCGCGATCAGGACACGGCTCTCGGAGTCGGCCAGGATGAAGGCGGACTCCTCGGTGTTGGTCGAGGGATAGACCGTGGTGGTCGCGGCACCCGCGCACATCACCCCGAGGTCGACGAGGATCCACTCGACCCGGGTGGAGGAGGCGAGCGCCACCCGCTCCTCCGGCCGTACGCCCAGGGAGATCAGACCGGCCGCGACGGCGTACACCCGGGTTGCGGCTTCGGCCCAGGTGAGCGACTTCCACGCGTCGGGCCCCTGCCCGGAGGCCGGCGGGACGGGGTAGCGGTACGCCTCACCGTCCGGGGTGGCCGCCACGCGGTCGATGAAGAGGGTCGCCACGGAGGGCGGCCGGCTATCGATCAAGGTCTGTGTGTCGCTCACGACGTCCTCCGGGCCTGCGGCGCTGCTACGACCGGCTTATCGATGCTGCTGCTTGTCTTCCTGCTGTGCGTTCCCGCTCGGCCTGCTTGCTTAACTGGCGAGTAACTAACGGGGTGCTGATCAGACTAGAGCGCACCGGTCTGCGGCGTAAGGGGCTACAGGCCGCCGCTTCATAACGAACAGGCCCCCGGGCCGGGTCCCGGACGGCGGGCAGGCCCCCGGGCCGCGGGATGCGCGGCCCGGGGGCCTGCCGGGCGGGTGAGCGGGACCCGGGGGCGCCGGGCCGGCCGCACCGGCCCGGGGGTGCTGGCCCGGGAGGCCGGTCCGGGGGCGGCGGGCCCGGGGTGCGGGCTACTTCTTGGCCTTGCCCTCGCCGGCCGACTCGTCGGTGGACAGGACCGAGATGAACGCGTCCTGCGGCACCTCGACGCTGCCGACCATCTTCATCCGCTTCTTGCCTTCCTTCTGCTTCTCCAGCAGCTTCCGCTTACGGGAGATGTCACCGCCGTAGCACTTGGCGAGGACGTCCTTGCGGATGGCGCGGACGGTCTCACGGGCGATGACCCGGGAGCCGATGGCCGCCTGGATCGGCACCTCGAAGTTCTGCCGGGGGATGAGCTTCTGCAGCTTGGCGACGAGCCGGACACCGTAGGCGTACGCCTTGTCCTTGTGGGTGACCGCGGAGAACGCGTCCACCTTGTCGCCGTGGAGCAGGATGTCGACCTTGACGAGCTGGGCGGCCTGCTCGCCGGTGGGCTCGTAGTCGAGCGAGGCGTAGCCCCGGGTCTTGGACTTCAGCTGGTCGAAGAAGTCGAAGACGATCTCGGCCAGCGGCAGGGTGTAGCGGATCTCGACCCGGTCCTCGGAGAGGTAGTCCATGCCGAGCAGGGTGCCGCGCCGGCTCTGGCAGAGCTCCATGATCGCGCCGATGAACTCGCTGGGCGCCAGGACCGTGGCCCTCACGACCGGCTCGTGCACCTTGTCGATCTTGCCCTCGGGGAACTCGCTCGGGTTGGTGACGACGTGCTCGGTGCCGTCCTCCATCTCGACGCGGTAGACCACGTTGGGGGCGGTGGCGATGAGCTCCAGGCCGAACTCGCGCTCCAGGCGCTCGCGGATCACGTCGAGGTGCAGCAGTCCGAGGAAGCCCACACGGAAGCCGAAGCCGAGGGCGGCCGAGGTCTCCGGCTCGTACACCAGGGCGGCGTCGTTGAGCTGGAGCTTGTCCAGGGCCTCGCGCAGGTCGGGGTAGTCCGACCCGTCGAGGGGGTAGAGGCCCGAGAACACCATCGGCTTGGGGTCCTTGTACCCGCCCAGCGCCTCGGTCGCGCCGTTGCTGAGGCTGGTGATGGTGTCACCGACCTTGGACTGCCTCACGTCCTTCACGCCGGTGATGATGTAGCCGACCTCGCCGACGCCGATGCCGTCGGCCGGGGTCATCTCCGGGGAGGAGACCCCGATCTCCAGCAGCTCGTGCGTGGCGCCCGTGGACATCATCCGGATGCGCTCACGCTTGTTGAGCTGGCCGTCGACGACCCTGACGTAGGTGACGACACCGCGGTACGGGTCGTACACCGAGTCGAAGATCATCGCGCGGGCGGCCTCGTCGGCCCGGCCGACCGGGGCGGGGATGTCACGGACGACCCGGTCGAGCAGGGCGTCCACGCCGACACCCGTCTTCGCCGAGACCTTCAGCACGTCCTCCGGCTGGCAGCCGATGAGGTTGGCCAGCTCCTCGGAGAACTTCTCGGGCTGGGCGGCGGGCAGGTCGATCTTGTTCAGCACCGGGACGATGGTGAGGTCGTTCTCCATCGCCAGGTAGAGGTTGGCGAGGGTCTGCGCCTCGATGCCCTGGGCGGCGTCGACCAGCAGGACCGTGCCCTCGCAGGCGGCGAGGGACCGGGAGACCTCGTAGGTGAAGTCCACGTGGCCCGGGGTGTCGATCATGTTGAGGATGTGGGTCCTGCCCGTCTCCTCCCCCTCGGTGGGGGCCCACGGCAGACGGACCGCCTGGGACTTGATGGTGATGCCGCGCTCGCGCTCGATGTCCATCCGGTCGAGGTACTGAGCACGCATCTGCCGCTGGTCGACCACGCCCGTCAGCTGGAGCATCCGGTCGGCAAGGGTCGACTTGCCGTGGTCGATGTGCGCGATGATGCAGAAGTTACGGATCAGCGCCGGGTCGGTACGGCTCGGCTCGGGCACGTTGGTAGGAGTCGCGGGCACGCAGGGTCCTGATTCTTGAGACGCCGGACGCCGTGTCTCGGGTCGAAGTCGGGTCGGACGGATCGATACGTAGCCCCCATCGTCCCACGCCTGGGCGGCAGGGAGCGGTTTGGGCCGGTCGGAGGGTCACTGGTACCGTGGGCAGCTGTGCCTCGTGGCTCCTCGGAGCGGCGCGGCGCACCTAGAAGATCCAACGAACCTGAAAAGGCTCTTTCGTGGCGAACATCAAGTCCCAGATCAAGCGGAACAAGACGAACGAGAAGGCGCGCCTGCGCAACAAGGCCGTCAAGTCCTCGCTCAAGACCGCGATCCGCAAGGCCCGTGAGGCCGTCGCCGCCGGTGACGTCGAGAAGGCCTCCGTGGCCACTCGCGACGCTTCGCGGGCGCTCGACAAGGCCGTCTCGAAGGGTGTCATCCACAAGAACGCCGCCGCCAACAAGAAGTCGGCGCTGGCTGCCAAGGTCGCCACCCTCCAGGGCTGAGCTCGTGATGTGAACGCCGGGCAGGACACAGCGGGCCCTCTCTCCCGCTCCTGACCGGCACCCCGCGCCGCACACCGAACCTGCGTTCGCCACGCGGGTGCGGCGCACAACGTACGAACGTGAAGGCCCCGGGCCATCCTTCCCCAGGACACCGCCCGGGGCCTTCGCGCTGCCCGGGGTTCTCGCGGTACGGGGTTCTCGCGGTACCGGCGCGGGGATCAGCGATGCCGGGGCGGGGCGGGACGGCGAGGTGCCGCTGCCGGTGCCGGGCGGGCGAGCGCTGAAGGCCCGCACGGCTGACGGGCTCAGCTGTTCCGGCAGGCTCAGCTGTTCCTGCCGCTCGGCTGGTTCTCCGGCAGGCTCAGCGCCCGCCGGAACGGGCCGCGTGGGCCACGGCGACCACGGCCTTCTCCAGGGCGTACTCCGGATCGTCTCCACCGCCCTTGACCCCGGCGTCGGCAGCCGCGACGGCCCGCAGTGCCACCGATACCCCGTCGGGTGTCCAGCCCCGCATCTGCTGGCGCACCCGGTCGATCTTCCAGGGCGGCATGCCGAGTTCACGTGCCAGATCCGCCGGCCGGCCTCCACGGGCCGAGGACAGCTTGCCGATCGCGCGGACACCCTGGGCCAGGGCGCTGGTGATGAGCACGGGTGCCACCCCCGTCGACAGCGACCAGCGCAACGCCTCCAGCGCCTCCGCCGCCCGGCCCTCGACCGCACGGTCGGCGACGGCGAACGAGGACGCCTCCGCACGGCCCGTGTAGTAACGCCCGACGACGGCTTCGTCGATGGTCCCCTCGATGTCCGCGACGAGCTGGGAGACCGCACTCGCCAGTTCGCGCAGGTCGCTCCCGATGGAGTCCACGAGCGCCTGGCACGCTTCCGGGGTGGCCGAACGCCCCAGCGCCCGGAACTCCGACCGGACGAAGGTGAGCCGCTCCGCGGGCTTGGTCGTCCTGGGGCAGGCGACCTCGCGGGCCCCGGCCTTGCGCACCGCGTCCAGCAGACCTTTCCCCTTGGCCCCGCCCGCGTGCAGAAGCACCAGAGTGATCTCTTCGGCGGGCGCGGTGAGGTACGCCTTGACGTCCTTGACCGTGTCGGCGGAAAGGTCCTGGGAGTTGCGGACGATCACCACCTTGCGCTCCGCGAACAGCGAGGGGCTGGTCAGCTCCGCGAGCGTGCCGGGCTGCAACTGGTCGGGGGTGAGGTCGCGTACGTCCGTGTCGGCGTCGGACGCGCGGGCCGCGGCCACCACATGCTGCACGGCACGGTCCAGGAGCAGGTCCTCCTGGCCCACGGCCAGCGTGACGGGGGCGAGCGGATCGTCGGTGGAATTCCTTCTGGTGGCCATCGCCGTCCAGCATCCCACGCACCGGTGACAACGAACCGGGCACACCTGCCGGAACGGCCGAACCGGGCCGGCCGTCTGCCCGGACCGGCCGTCTGCCCGGCACCCGTTCGTACGACGGCGGCCGCGGCTCTCCCCGCCCGGGAGTCCCACCCGGGCATACGGGCCTCCCTGGCGTACGGCCCTCCCGGGTATACGGGCACCCCGCATGCCGGAGAATGTGCGGGTGAGTGATGTGAGACATGTGCTGGTGCTGCCCGACCGCGACTCGGCCCAGGAGGCGGCCGGGGAACTGGCCGACCGGTTCGGCGTCGCCGAGGAGCCCCAGCTCGTACGCGATGCCCTGGCCGGCGAGGACGACGCCGAGGACGCCCAGTGGCTGGTCGTGGTCGAGGACCCGGCCGGACGGCTGGACGCGGACGCTCTCGACGAGTTCGCCGGGGAGTACGAGGGGTGGCTGGAGGCCCCGTAGGCCGCTCGCCGGGTCCGGGGGCCGCGGAAGGCCCCGAGGGCTCAGCCCTTCGGAACGATCTGGATGTCCATGTCGATCTCGATGCTGGATCCCACGGCGGCGATCCCACGGGCCAGCATGGTCTGCCAGGTGAGGGTGAAGTCCTCCCGGTGCAGTTCCGTGGTGGCCCGGCAGGCGGCCCTGACCTCGCCCTCCAGGCCGTTGCCGAGGCCCAGGTAACGGGTGTCCAGCGTCACGGTACGGCTCACGCCGTGCAGGGTGAGCGCACCGCTGACCGACCAGCGGTGGCCACCGCGGTGGACGAACCGGTCGCTGTAGAACTCGAGGGTCGGGTACCGCCCGACGTCCAGGAAATCCGACGAACGCAGGTGGTCGTCGCGCATCTGGACGTTCGTGTCGATCGACGCGGCGTCGATGACGACGTGCATGGCGGAGTCCTCCATGCGGTCGGCGATACGGACCGCCCCCGCGAAGGTGTTGAACCTGCCGTGGATGCGCGCCATACCGATGTGGCGGGCGGTGAAGCCGATCTGGGAGTGCATCGGCTCGATCTCCCAGTCGCCGGGGGTCGGCAACTGCGGCGGGTGAGCCACCTGGAGGGTCACGTCCCCGAGGCCGACATGCCCTCCCTCGGCCACCACGGCCGGGCTGTGGAAGGGAGTGAAGCCCTCGGCGGTGACGGCGAGCCGGTAGTCACCGGACGGCACCGCGGTGACGACGCTGCCGAACGGATCGGTCTCTCCACCGATGACCTTGCGGCCCATACCGTCGGTGACGACGAACTCGGCCTGCCGTACCGGTTCGCCCACGGGGTCCAGCACCCGGCAACTGAGCAGCCCCGCCGTCTTCGGCACAGGAAGGCCCGGAACGCCACTGCTGAAACCGGCGCCGGATTTCGCCTTACCACCTAGCAAACGACCGAACATCTGAACGTACTCCCCAGGGCACTTCTCACCTCGGGCCCCTGACGGATGAACGTCTTTGTCGAAGCAGCGGCCCACCGACGAATGGATATTCGATCACTGTTGCAACCTTCGAGGCAAACGTGGCAGCTGGACGCGGGTTGCACCGAGGTGTTACCGAAGGTCCGAATTGATAGTTCCGCTTGTATGCGGTTCGGGTGCCGGGACGCCGTGTGCCGGGGCGGGTGGCCGACGCCCCGTACGCCCGCTGCCCATGGGCGGGCGGCCCCGGCGCTTCAGGCGTTCGGGTCCCTGCGGACCACGGGCACGGTCGCCAGGTGCAGGCCGAAGTGGTCCCGGTAGGCGTCCAGCACCTCCGCGTCGGTACCGAGGGGGCTCTCGTGGCGCTCGTCTCCCACGGTGGTGATCAGGGTGCGCCCGCTGAGCGTCATACGTCCGGCCTCCGTGCGCCGCGAGCAGACCAGCGAGCGGGTGAAGTGGGATTCGGGGGAGGTCCGGTGGTACCAGGCACCGGCCCGGAAGTCGGCCTGCTCCCGTGGCCGCGGGTCCAGGCGGAACTGCGGCTTGCCGTCACGCGACAGATCCAGGTCCCCCTGCGGAGCCACCCGGAGACGGAACACTCCGCACGGGTCTTCCTGCTCGCCGCGTTCGTCCAGCGCGAGGGGCTTGAGTGCGTGGTCGCCGAATCCGACGTCGACCAGCCATGGGCCCGTGCCGTCGCCGGTCTCCACCCGGAGTGCCATGTGGCCGTACGGAATGCCGAGGCGTCCGCCGTCGTCGAAGACCCGTGCCTGCAGGAACGTGACGCGGAAGCCGAGTTCCCGCAGCAGTGCGGCGAAGGCACCGTTGAGTTCGTAGCAGAAGCCGCCCCGGCGATCCGTCACGATCTTGTGGACGAGTTTCCCGTCCTCCAGGACGATGTCCTCACCCAGATGAACCGACAGGTTCTCGAACGGGACGGTAGTCAGGTGGTGCCACTGGAGGCCGCACAGAGCCTCGGCGTCCGCCCGGCGGGGGCGGGTCGCACCGATACGTTCCAGGTAGGCGTCGGCCCAGTCACTGTCGAACATGGTCGGAGTCTGCCCCGGTCGCGGGCTCCGTGTCATGGGTCCCAGGTCCTCGGTCCGAGGGCCCGGGTCCTGGACGAAGACCGAAGCCCGAGGACCGAGACAATGGCCGAGTCCGGCTTCCTGCTCCCCTCCGCTCCCTACCGGCCTCACCGGTTCCCGCCTGTCGGTGCCTACCGCGTTCATGACCGGCCCACCGCGGTCAGCCCGCCACCCGCTCCGGACACCGCGATCGCCCCGTCGGTGTCCGTACGCAGCACCCTCGCTCCCGCCGTCCGGAGCGCCCCGACCGTGCGGGCGGCCGGGTGCCCGTACGGGTTGTCCGCACCGCAGCTGATGAGCGCGAGCCTGGGCCGGAGACCGTGCAGAAGGGCGTCGTCCTGGTACGCCGATCCGTGGTGCGCCACCTTGAGCACGTCCACCCGGGGCAATGCCGGGTGTACGCGCAGGAGTCCCTGCTGGGCCGGCGGCTCCAGGTCGCCGAGCAGCAACAGGCTCAGCCCGCCGGTTCTCACGAGGAGGGTGAGGCTGGAGTCGTTGGGCTCCTCCGTCACGAATTCCGCGGCGGTCCCCGTGGCCGCGGGAGCGGCACCGGGAGCAGCGGGTACCGGGCTGCCCGGCACGGGCGGGGCGGGGGCGGGAGGCGGCCAGAGAACCTGCCAGTCGAGCGACCCGATACGCCTGCGCTCCCCCGGCACGGCCTGCCCGACCGGGACATGGGCCGCCGCGGCCGTCCTCCGTACGAACGCCGCCTGGTCCGCCGGTTCCTGCAGAGCCGTCGTCCGGATAGCTGCGACCTCTCTGCCCCGGAGCACACCCGGCAGTCCCCGCACGTGATCCGCGTGGAAGTGCGTGAGCAGCAGGAGCGGTACACGTGTGATGCCGAGCTCGCGCAGGCAGCGGTCGACCGGCTCGGGGTCGGGTCCCGTGTCGACGACCACCCCGGCGTCCTCACCGGCGGCGAGCACCATGGCGTCTCCCTGTCCCACGTCGCACAGTGCGAACGTCCAGCCGGGCTGCGGCCAGCCGGTCATGATCCTGGTGAGCGGTACCGGTCTGAGCACGGCCAGGACCAGGAGGAGTGCGGCGGCCGAGCAGATCCAGGGATGCCGGGCGAGCCGGCTCGCCGAGAGCACCAGTACGGCGGTGATGACGGCCAGCAGCGCGGCCCCCTGCCATCCGCCAGGCCAGTCGGCTTCCGCACCGGGCAGCGCCGCTCCGGTACGGGCGACCGACGCGATCCATCCCACGGGCCAACCGGCGACGGTGGCCAGGGTTTCGGCCGCCGGCATCGACACCGGAGCCGCGGCGAGCGCGGCGAAACCCAGGACCGTGGCGGGCGCGACCGCGAACTCCGCCAGCAGGTTGCAGGGGATCGCGACCAGGCTGACCCGCGAGGCGAGGACGACGACCACCGGTGCGCAGACCGCCTGGGTGGCTCCCGCCGCCGCCAGCACTTCGGCGAGCTTCGGCGGTATCCCGCGCTGCCGCAGGGCACCGCTCCACCGCGGGGCGAGAGTGAGCAGGGCGCCGGTGGCCAGCACGGAGAGCAGGAAGCCGTAACTCCGGGCCAGCCACGGGTCGTGGAGCACCAGGAGCAGAACCGCCGTGGCCAGGGCGGGAATCAGCGATCTGCGCCGGCCGGTGCCGATGGCCAGCAAGGTGATCAGTCCGCACGCGGCCGCGCGCAGCACGCTGGGCTCCGGTCTGCAGACGATCACGAAGGCGAGAGCGACGGCGCCGCCGGTGAGTGCGGTCAGACGCAGGGAGATCCCCAGGCGGGGCGCGAGCCCACGGCGCTCGCTGCGCAGCGCGGAACTCGGGGGCCCGATGAGCAGGAAGAGCAGAATCGACAGGTTGGCACCGGATACGGCCAGCAGATGCGTGAGATCGGTGGCCCTGAAGGCGTCGTGCAGTTCGGGCGGCACCCGAGAGGTGTCCCCCACCACCAGCCCCGGCAGGAGCGCCCGGGCATCGGCGTCGAGACCGTTGGCGGCTTCCCGGAGCCCGGCGCGCAGGCTCCCCGCGAGGCGCTGTGTACGGGTGGGTTCCCTGGTCACCTCCGGTGGTTCGTCCGCGTCGGTGCGGAGCACGGCCGCCACGCGCTCACCCTCGTGGCGCGGTGGTGCCAGCCGTCCGCTGATCCGCAGGCCGGTGGAGGGCAGCAGCCTCTCCCACCGGGTGGCCGCCCCTCCCGGCGACACCATGACCAGCACCGGGGTGCTCAGCCGTGTGACGGAGCCGTCGGCGGCGGTGATCCGGGTGACGTCCGCGTCCAGCAGCAGGGAACCGGGCACGCTGTGGTCGCCCCGGACCTGAGGGCGGGTTCTGCGGGGATCGGACCTGACCGTCACCTCCACGTCGGCCCGGGCGAAGTCCCGGCCCAGCCCCGGTACGGGTCCGCTCCGGACCTCCGCTCCGTGGAGCGCGGCGGCGGTCGCGCCGGCCGCGCCACAGAGCAGCGCGGCCGCGACCACGGTGCCGCCCCATCGCGTGCGCATACGTCCGCCACCGCCCCGCCGCCCGGCTCCTTCCGTTCCTCGGCGGTACGTCACCCTTCGCCCCGCTGCCATGATTCCCAGGGCGGCACAGACACACAGGGTGACCGCCACCGCCACCCACCGGCCCGAGAAGTCGAGAGCGGTTCCGGCGGCTGCCCAGGCCGCTAGGGCAGGTGGGACGAGCCGCAGGTCGAGCGACTCGTCCCACCGCTGGTCAGCAGCCGTCGGCCGGTGGCTGGGTGCCGTGTGGACATCAGTGGCCGTGGCCCCGGCGGAACCGGCGGGCTCCGAGGGGACGGCGGTGACGGCCGCACCCGCAGGAACCCCGGGGACAGGGGTCGGAACAGGGGTGCCGGGAAGCCTTTGGGCGCGGTCCCCGGTGCGGGTCACGGCCGGACCAGCGGGCGCAGTTCGGCGAAGCGCCGGTCTCCGATGCCGCTGACCTCACGGAGTTGGTCGACGGACCGGTAACCGCCGTGCTCGGTGCGGTAGTCGATGATGTGCCCGGCGAGCACCGGGCCGACCCCCGGGAGGGTCTCCAGCTGTTCCGGGGTGGCGGCGTTCAGGCTGATCGGCGCCACCGGACCGGCACGGCCCCCTCCTGCGGAACCTCCGGTGCCACCCGCCGGCCCCGCCTGGGCAGGCTGCGCCCCCGGCACTCCGACCACCACCTGTTCCCCGTCCGTCAGGACCCGGGCCCGGTTGAGACCTGTGGTGTCCGCGCCCTCACGTACACCTCCGGCGGCGCGCAGGGCGTCGGCAACCCTGGAACCCGGGGGCAGTTCCTGGATCCCCGGCCGGAGCACCTTGCCGCTCACGTCGACGACGATGTGCGCACCGGGTGCGGATGCCATGGCGAACGGTACGGCTGCCGGGGACGGCCCGGCCGGCAGATCGACGGGCGCCGAGGCGCCTGCCAGGCCTGTCACCGCCTCCACCACCGGCTCCGGGACTCTGACCGCCTGAGGGCGGGCCGACCAGAAGTGTGTCCCCGCGAATACGGCCGCGACGACCAGGACGACGGCGAGCGCGGCCAGCGACTTCGGCTCCAGGCCGCACCGGAGCTGGATCCACAGGGGTAACCGGTCCCGCAGTCCATGCCCCAGCGATTGCCACCAAGGCGGACGCGCGGCACGGACCGCAAGAGATTCAACACGGACCGCAGGCGGTTCGACGCGGACCGCAAGTGGTTCGACGCAGACCGCAGGTGGTTCGACGCGGACCGTGAGGGGTTCAGCGCGCTCCGGAGCGGACTGCGGGACGGGGAGGGATGGCGGCCCCGGCATCCGCGCCCCCGCCGGTCTCCCGGTCCCGTGCCCCGGCCCACGGCCGGGCGGGGTGGCCGGTGCCCAGGAAGGCACCCGGCGCGTCCCCCGAAGCCCCAGTAGGGGTGATGTCTCCTGAGAGGGCACCCCCGCACACCCTGACGCCCTTGGTACCGGGCCTGCCTGCTCCCGGCTCGCCCCCGGCCTGCGGACCGCTTCTGCTCGCGATGGCCTCGCGTCCCCCGGGGCCCGTAGCGGTCCGCTATCCGGTCCCCGCCCCGAACACGCTCCTCCTCCGCCGTCTGCCGTACCGGCCTGCGGACCGGTGCGAGGGTCCGCGGGCCCCCTGGCTCCGGCTCGGACCGCGCCGCCGGGCCCCGGCTCCCCGCCACGCGGCACCGGCGCGTCGGGCCTTTCCTCCGGCCCGGGCCGCATCCTGCCGCCGAGCGGCACGGGCCCACCGAGCGATGTGGATCCGCCGGGCGCCGTCGTTCCCTCCCGCGCTTCTGGCCCGGCCCCTCGCCGCTCCGTCATCAACGCGTCCGCACGGTGCCGCGAAGCCGATACCGCTTCCGTGTCCCTCCCCCGCCCGGTCCGCCTGTGGTTCCCCCGGCCGCCGAAGCGGCTTCCTCGGGAACCGGGACCCGTGCCCGCTCTGCCGCCGGGGCCGGTGCCCGCTCCCGTCCGGACGCGCGCGTCCCGACCGGGCCTGTCCTGGCCTGCCTGCTGAGCCGGTCGATGGGTGGGGCCGTCCTCCGGTCTGAGGGCTGCGAGGACGCGACTGGGTGCCTGAGCTGATCGGAAGGTCATGCCTCACGACGCTAGACACTTCTGCCGAAACGCACCGAGCCGCGTCAATTCCGGTGGATAACTCGCCAGTTGTGGATAACTTCACCCCTCCGGAGGGGTGAAGTTCAGCGTGCTGACACCACGGCGCCCAGCAGTCCGGGTCCGGTGTGCGCACCGATCACCGCGCCCACCTCGCTCACATGGAGGTCCCCCAGGCCGGGCACCCGCTCCCTCAGCCGCTCGGCAAGGCGGTCCGCCCTGTCCGAGGCGGCCAGGTGATGCACCGCGATGTCCACGGCGCCCGCTCCGGCCCGCTCGACGACGATCTCCTCGAGCCGTGCGATCGCCTTGGACGCCGTCCGTACCTTCTCCAGCAGTTCGATACGTCCGGCGTCCAGCTGCAGAAGCGGCTTCACGGCGAGCGCGGATCCCAGCAACGCCTGCGCCGCGCCTATCCGTCCACCGCGCCGCAGGTAATCGAGCGTGTCGACGTAGAAGAAAGCGGAGGTGCCCGCGGCCCGCTTCTCCGCCGCGGCGACCGCCTCGTCCGGCCCACCGCCGGACTCGGCCACCTCCACGGCGGCCAGGGCGCAGAAGCCCAGGGCCATGGCAACCATTCCGGTGTCGACCACCCGTACCGGCACCGGCGCGTCCTTGGCCGCCAGCCGTGCGGCGTCGTATGTGCCGGAGATCTCCGCGGACAGGTGCAGGGAGACGATGCCGGTGGCCCCCGCATCCGCCGCGGCGCGGTAGGCGGCGGCAAAGACCTCGGGGCTCGGCCGGGAGGTGGTCACGGAGTGGCGCTTCTGCAGGGCCAGGGCGAGCGACCGGGCCGAGATCTCCGTGCCCTCCTCAAGTGCCTGGTCTCCCAGGACGACGGTCAGCGGCACCGTGGTGATGCCGTGCCGTTCCATCGTCTGGCGCGGCAGGTAGGCCGTGGAATCGGTGACGATCGCGACATGGCGGGACATGAGCCGGAGGTTACCCTCCGGGACGGGGGCGAGGCAGCCCGGCCCTGGCCCACCGGCCATTCCGTTGTGCCCGGTCGTTCCCCCGACGTCCCGTACCCCGGCGCGTTCTGCCCCCGGGGCGTCCGGCGGTGCCAGGGCTGCGGCCCGGACGGGCCGCAGCCCTGTTCACGGACCGGCTCACACTCTTCCGGCCGGACCGCGATCACCGGCCCGGTCAGTTCGTGGTTTCCGGCCGGGCGGACTTCTGCCACGGGTAGGCGTTCTTCTGCCGCGGGTCGGAGCGTGTCAGGGCCTGCGGTCCCGTCTCCTGCTCCCCGGCAGTGCCGCTGTTCCCGCCGGTTCGTCCGGTCGCGGCCCCGTCCTCTGCCGTCCGGCCCCTCTCCTCCGGGCCGGGAGCCGCCTCCCAGGCCGGCGCCGGTGTGTCCTCGGTCGTCCAGTGCCGCAGTGCGCCCGCTTCGACATCGATCTGCGCGTTCAGCGCGGCGAGGTCGTCGGCGGCGAACTGCCTGGCCCGGTCACGGGCTGCCCAGCGCAACGACTCGGCGGAGTGCGTGATGCGTTCGGTGCGTTCCTTCAGACTCGGCAGCATCCTGGCCACCGTCGCCCGGTCCGGTTCCCGCTCCAGGCCCTTAAGTGCGTTGTCGAGTTCGCGGCCGTGGGCGCTCAGGCGCTCGAAGAGGCCCAGCGACTCACGGAGCGAGGGATCATCCGCCACCCCGGCGTTCAGCGCTTCCTGGGTGGCCCGCATCGAGGTCCGCAGGGCGAGCCGCAACTGCGCGAGCTCCCCCGGCACACCCACCTGCCCGTAGCTCTTGGCCCGAAGCGTGGTGTCCTCCACGGAACGGCGGGCCTGGGTGATCGTGCGGTCCACACCTCTCTTGGCCGCCCGCACCGCCTTCACCCCCGCGTACGCCCCGAGGGCGATGAACGCGACGAACAGCAGCGTCAGGATCAGGATCGCGGCTTCCATGGACGCCCCTCGGGTCTCGACTCGGCTGCCGGTGTGCGGTCGCCCTTCTACCGTAAACGGAACGGGCAGGCCGAGGGTTCCTCCGGAACCCCCAACCTGCCCGTAGGGGAAAGCCCTGCCGTCCCGTGGCCGCGCCCGGGACGCCCGTGTCAGGCGGGAACGATGTTGACCAGCTTCGGCGCCCGCACGATCACCTTGCGGATCTGGGCCCCGCCCAGGGCGGCGACGACGTTCTCGTCGGCCAGGGCCAGCGCCTCCAGGTCCTCGTCGGTGATCGACGGGGAGATCTCCAGGCGCGCCTTCACCTTGCCCTTGATCTGCACCACACAGGTCACCGTCTCGTCCACCACGTACGCCGGGTCGGCGACCGGGAAGTCCTGGTGCACCACGGACCCGGTGTGGCCCAGCCGACGCCACAGCTCCTCCGCCACGTGCGGGGCCAGCGGGGCGACCAGCAGCACCAGCCGCTCGGCGACCGGCCTCGGCAGCGGGCCGCCCGTCTTGGTCAGGTGGTTGTTCAGCTCGGTGACCTTCGCGATGGCCGTGTTGAAACGCATTCCGGCCATGTCCTGGCCGACACCGTCGATCGCCTTGTGCAGTGCCCTCAGCGTCTCCTCGTCGGGCTCCGTGTCGACGACGGTGACTTCACCGGTCTCCTCGTCGACGATGTTGCGCCACAGCCGCTGCAGCAGCCGGAACTGGCCCACCACCGCGCGCGTGTCCCAGGGGCGGGAGACGTCCAGGGGACCCATCGCCATCTCGTACAGCCGCAGGGTGTCGGCACCGTACTCACGGCAGATCTCGTCCGGCGTCACCGCGTTCTTCAGGGACTTGCCCATCTTGCCCAGGACGCGGCTGACCTTCTCGCCCTGGTGGTAGTAGGCGCCGTCCCGCTCCTCGACCTCGGTGGCCGGTACCGCGATCCCGCGGCTGTCCCGGTAGACGAAGGCCTGGATCATGCCCTGGTTGTACAGCTTGTGGAAGGGCTCGGCCGACGAGATGTGCCCCAGGTCGTACAGGACCTTGGACCAGAACCGGGCGTACAGCAGATGCAGCACGGCGTGCTCGGCACCGCCGACGTACAGGTCGACACCGCCCGTGGGCTGCCCCTCACGGGGACCCATCCAGTACCGCTCGATCGCGGGGTCCACCAGCCGCTGGTCGTTGTGCGGGTCCAGGTAGCGCAGCTCGTACCAGCAGGAGCCCGCCCAGTTGGGCATGGTGTTGGTCTCGCGGCGGTACTTCTTCGGCCCGTCGCCCAGATCCAGGGTGACATGGACCCAGTCGGCGTTGCGGGACAGCGGGGTCTCCGGCTGCGCCTCGGCGTCCTCCGGGTCGAAGGTCCGCGGCGAGTAGTCCTCGACCTCGGGCAGCTCCAGCGGCAGCATCGACTCGGGCAGCGGGTGGGCGGTGCCCTCCTCGTCGTACACGATCGGGAAGGGCTCGCCCCAGTAGCGCTGCCGGCTGAACAGCCAGTCCCGCAGCCGGAAGTTGACGGTGCCCTCACCGACGCCGTGTTCCCGCAGCCATGCGGTGATCCTGGCCTTGGCCTCGGTGACGCCCAGGCCGTTCAGCGAGATCTCGTCGTTGGCGGAGTCGACCAGCTTCGCCTCGTACGAGGAGAAGGCGTCCTCCCACGTCGAGGGATCCGTACCGCGGCCGTCCGACGGCTCGACGACACAGCGCATCGGCAGCTCGAAGGCGCGCGCGAAAGCGAAGTCGCGCGCGTCGTGCGCCGGTACGGCCATGATCGCGCCGGTGCCGTATCCCATCAGCACGTAGTCGGCGATGAAGACGGGGACCTTCGCCCCGCTGACCGGGTTGGTGGCGTACGCCCCGGTGAAGACACCGGTCTTGTCCTTGGCCTCCGCCTGCCGTTCCACGTCGGACTTGGCCGCGGCCTGCTTGCGGTAGGCGGTGACCGCCTCGGCCGGGGTCGCGTGGCCGCCGGTCCACACCGGGTGGGTGCCCTCGGGCCAGGCCGCGGGGATGATCCGCTCCACCAGGTCGTGCTCGGGCGCCAGCACCATGTAGGTGGCACCGAACAGCGTGTCCTGGCGGGTGGTGAAGACGGTGATGTCGCCGGCACCGTCGACGGGGAAGTCGACGCGCGCGCCCTCGGACCGGCCGATCCAGTTGCGCTGCTGCAGCTTGATGGCCTCCGGCCAGTCCAGCCCGTCCAGGTCGTTCAGCAGCCGGTCGGCGTAGGCGGTGATGCGCATGTTCCACTGGCGCAGCTTGGCCTTGAAGACCGGGAAGTTGCCCCGCTCGGAGCGGCCATCGGCCGTGACCTCCTCGTTGGCCAGGACGGTGCCCAGACCGGGCGCCCAGTTGACCGGGGCGTCCGAGGCGTACGCCAGGCGGTACCGGCCCAGGACGTCGGCGCGTTCGGCCCCGCTCAGCGCGGCCCAGTCGCGGCCGTCCGGAGTGGGGCGTTCGCCGCTCTCGAACTGGGCGACCAGTTCATCGATGGGGCGGGCGCGGTCGGCCTCGGTGTCGTACCAGGAGTTGAAGATCTGCAGGAAGATCCACTGGGTCCACTTGTAGTAGTCCGCTTCGATCGTCGCGAAGGAGCGGCGCTTGTCGTGGCCCAGGCCCAGCCGGCGCAGCTGGGCCTTCATGTTCTCCATGTTGGCCTCGGTCGAGGCCCTCGGGTGGGTGCCCGTCTGCACGGCGTACTGCTCGGCGGGCAGGCCGAAGGCGTCGAACCCCAGGGTGTGCAGCACGTTGTGCCCGGTCATCCGCTGGTGGCGGGCGTAGACGTCGGTGGCGATGTAGCCCAGCGGGTGACCGACGTGCAGTCCTGAACCCGACGGGTACGGGAACATGTCCATGATGAACTTCTTGGGCTTGGCGACCAGTTCCGGGTCGCCCGCCAGATCACCGCTCGGGTTGGGGGCCTCGTACGTACCCTCGGCGTCCCAGAAGTCCTGCCAGCGTGCCTCGATGTCGGCGGCCATCGCTGCCGTGTAGCGGTGCGGCGCGGCCACCTCGGCCGCGGTGTTCGTCTCGCTCATGATCCTCAAGCTCCATCGATCGTCATCTGCCGGCGCCCACGTCCACGGACACACGTCTTACGGACACACGTCTACGGAAACGAAAAATCCCCTCGCACAGGAGGGGACGCCGCGCCGAGTCCGACCAGGCATTCTCACCGGTCGGTAGTGATCAGCGCGGCTCGCTAAGCAGAAGGCGTACGGCACGCATGGCGCCAGGGTACCGCACGGGCCACCCCCACGCCCGCGCGTTCCGCCGCCACCACCCTCGGCGGCACCGTCCTCGCCGCCACCCGCCGGACCGGTGCGCGCCCGGGGCCCCACGACGAAAAGAAGCGGGCCACCCGTTCAGGATGACCCGCTTCTTCACTGTGGAGCTAAGGAGAATTGAACTCCTGACCTCCTGCATGCCATGCAGGCGCTCTACCAACTGAGCTATAGCCCCTTGCTTTTGTCTCCGCGTTCCCCCGGCGACATCGAGAACATTACACGGTCCACCCGGTGCATCAAAAATCGTTTCCGGTCTGTCCCGGTTTCGTCGCCGACACCCCAGGGGGACAACCCGGTTCCGGGCGTCAGGCGGTGGCGAAGGAGTAGAAGCGCTTGAGGGTGCAGTGCTCCTCCAGGAGCCTGCCGTAGATGGGCTCCCCCTCCAGTTCCCGGTAGGTCTCGATGGGGTCGCCTTTTATGATCAGCGCCCGCGCGCACTCCTCGCACCAGTACTGGTACTTCGCGTTGACGGGATCCATGTCGCGGACGATGGGCGTACCACTGCCGCACCAGTCGCACTTCCGCCTGTGTGCACCCATGGCGTCAGCTCCGGATACAGCAGGCGGTGCACACGCGGGAGCCCTCCTGCGGGGCGGCGGAGCCGGGGGACGTCGAGGGGCGGACGGGCAGGTCCGGGACTCTCACGCGGCTCGCAGGCATCGCGCCCCCTCCCGATCGGTCCGTCGCCCCCTCCGGCGTTCCGATTCTGCCATGCGCCCGCAAGAGGGTCAGCCTGCTCGCGGGCCGGGCTGCCCCTCTTTGTCCGAAAGGAGTCGCCCGGCGCGGGCGGGGTACGGACCTGCGCCTCCCCACCCCGCCGGGAAACAAGCGCACCGGCCCCGTCAGGAAGCAGACGCGCCGGCGGCCGGAGGACCGGCCTCCTCCCAGAGGCCGCCTGAACGCCGAAGATCCCGCCCCCATAGGGGACGGGATCTTCTTCTGTGGAGCTAAGGAGAATTGAACTCCTGACCTCCTGCATGCCATGCAGGCGCTCTACCAACTGAGCTATAGCCCCGCTGTTCGCTTGCTTCTCGCGTTTCCGCGCTGCGAACAAGAAGAACTTTAGCCTGCGACCAGCCGGAAAGTGAAATCCGGCCCCGGGGGGAGGTTTCCGGACCGGGCGCCGACCGGGTCGGGGCGGCGGCCTCGGCCCGCGTCCGCGAAGTGCCGCCTCGCCCGTGGGCCCGGTGGGGGCGCACGGAGCCGGCACGATCCGGACGGGAGACCCTAGGTGTCGTCCCCCAGGACCGGCTCCGGAAGGGTCCCCGCGTTGTGTTCGAGCAGGCGCCAGCCTCGTACGCCCTCGCCGAGCACGGACCAGCAGCAGTTGGAGAGCCCGCCGAGGCCCTCCCAGTGGTGGGACTCCAGCCCGAGCAGACGTCCGATGGTCGTCCGGATCGTGCCGCCGTGGCTCACCACGACCAGCGTGCCGGCGTCGGGCAGCTTGTCGGCGTGCCCGAGGACCACCGGTGCGGCCCGGTCGGCGACTTCGGTCTCCAGCTCGCCGCCGCCTCGGCGCACGGGTTCACCGCGCTTCCACGCGGCGTACTGCTCGCCGTACTGCTCGATGATCTCTTCGTGGGTGAGCCCTTGCCAGGCACCCGCGTACGTCTCGCGCAGCGCGGCGTCATGGACGACGTCGAGACCGGTGACGGCGGCCAGCTCGGCCGCCGTGTCCGCGGCACGCCGCAGATCGGAGGCGACGATGGCGTCGGGCTTCAACGACGCGAGCAGCCGGGCGGCCCTGCGCGCCTGGCTGACGCCCGTCTCGGTGAGATCGATGTCGGTGGACCCCTGGAAACGCCGTTCCAGGTTCCATGCCGTCTGGCCGTGCCGCCAGAGGACGATCCTGCGGCCTCTGCCGCCTCTGCTGCCGTTCAGCTCTGTTCCCCTTCCGTGCCGCCGTTGAGCCGGGCGTGCTCCTCGGCCTTTCCGTGGGTCTTCACAGCGTCCTCGGGGAGGTCGATCTCGGGGCAGTCCTTCCACAGGCGTTCGAGGGCGTAGAAGACGCGCTCCTCGCTGTGCTGGACGTGGACGACGATGTCGACGTAGTCGAGGAGGATCCAGCGGGCGTCGCGGTCGCCTTCGCGGCGTACCGGCTTGGCGCCGAGTTCCTTCTGCAGCCGCTCCTCGATCTCGTCGACGATCGACTTGACCTGGCGGTCGTTGGGAGCCGAGGCCAGCAGGAAGGCGTCGGTGATCGACAGGACGTCGCTGACGTCGTAGGCGATGATGTCGTGCGCGAGCCGGTCGGCCGCGGCCTGGGCTGCGGTCTTGATGAGCTCGGTGGAGCGGTCCGTGGCGGTCACATGCAGGCTTTCGTCGGCGGTCAGATCAACCTCTAGGGTCTCACGGACCGCCGACAACCCGGCGACGCCTACTTCGGGATCTTGTAGTCCTGTCCGAGGACGACGGACACGTCGGCGTTGGCGGGGAGCTCGCCCTTCTTCGCCGCGTCCGCGGTGAGGCCGAGCGTCTTGGCGACCTCGACGGCCTTCGCCTTGTCCTCCTCGGTGCGGTAGCGGACCTCGGACGCCGGCACGGTGTCCTTCTCCCCGCTGTCCACGAACGCGTAACCTCCGTTGACCAGCTGTACCCGGGCCTTGGGGCCCACGCCGGGGACACCGGTGGCGTTCGTGACGCCGACCCGTACCGCCGCGCCTTGTTCCGGGGCCTTGACGGTGCCGCCCAGGACCTCCTTGACGACGGTCTCCTCGGCCTTCTCCGTGAGGGTCCCGTCCTCCTGTACCGGCAGCACCGTCGTGGTGTAGTCGCCGACCTTGGCGTGGCCGGCGAGCTTCGCCAGCGAGGCTCCCAGGTCCTGCTCGGGCAGCGACGGGTCGAGGATCTGCGCGAGGGTCTGCACCGTGACGGTGGCGGCCTCGGGGTCCTCCGACATCTTGCGCAGGGTGCTGCGCAGGACCTCTCCGAAGCGCGTCAGCTGCTTGGCCTCGGGTTCGCCGGGGCCTCGGTAGGTGGCGTACGCGACGGCCATCTGCCCGCTCAGCGTCTGGGCCTCGCCCTTCCGGACGACCGGGGCCGCGCCCTTCTTGGTGTCGGGCACGTCGGTGTCGGTGTCGACCTCGATGGTGCCGACGAGTTCGACGAGGTTCTCCAGATACGGGGTGTCGAGCCGCCAGGTGCCGGTGATCTTGGTGCCGAGCAGGGTGTCGACGGCTTCGCGGGTCCCGGTGGAGCCGTCACCGTCGACGGAATCGCCCAGGGTGATGGTGGTGCCGTCGTCCGCGGCCAGGGCGAGCGAGTTGGGGAGCAGGACGGTGGTGCCCTGCTTCGTGGTGGCGTTGTCGACGAGCAGCGCCGTGGAGGTGCCGCCCTTCTTGGTGTTGTGCAGGTGGACGACAATGACGTCCCGCTGTTGCGGCCCGTTCGCGGTGGCCGTACGCCCGTCCTCGCCGGACATTCCGGGGATCTTGCCCGCGAACCACAGGTAGCCGGCGCCGCCGACCACGACGAGGGCCGCGACGACTATCAGCGCGACCAGCCTGTTGCGTCCGCGCCGCCGGGCCTCCTCACGGCGTTCGCTGCGGCTCTCGGTGAACTTGAGCCAGTCGATGACGTCTTCGGAGTCCTCGTCGGGCTCCTCGATGAAGGAGAACTGCTCACCCCGGTGGTCGCGGTCGGCGCGGCGCTGTTCGGGGACGACGGGCTCGGGCGTCTGTCCGAAGTCCGGCCGCGGTCCGGAAGGCGCGGCCGTCGGGGCGGAGGGCGCGGCCTGGGCCGCCCACTGCCCCGTGCTGTCCGCGGCGGGCTGTGTGCCGGTGCTCTGGCCGTACGCCCCGTACGTTCCGTAACCGCCGTCGCCGTAGTCGTAGCCCTGCTGCGCCGGCGGGGGGACGGGCTGCTGCTGGGCGTACGGGTCGTAGCCCTGCCCGGTGCCCGCGTACGGGTCGTAGCCGTATCCCTGGGCGTCCCCGTAGCCGTGCTGTGTCTGCCCGCCCTGCGGCTGCCGGGGCTCCTGCGGCTGCTGGGCGTAGGGGTCGTACGGCTGCGGCCGGCTCTGCTCCTGCTGCTGGTAGACCGGCTGACCGTACTCGTCGTAGCCGATGATCTGCGGCTGCTGCTGGTAGTACGGGTCGTACGGGTTTGGTCGGTCGTTCACCGGTGCCCCTCTCCGTGGCTCATTCGCCGCGGTACAACTGGCGCTTGTCGATGTAGCGGACCACACCGTCCGGCACCAGATACCAGACCGGCTCCCCCTGCGCGACCCTGGCGCGGCAGTCCGTGGACGAGATCGCCAGCGCGGGTACCTCGATGAGCGAGACCCCGCCCTCGGGCAGCCCGTCGTCCGTCAGCAGGTGGCCCGGCCGGGTCACACCGATGAAGTGGGAGAGCGAGAACAGCTCCTCGGCGTCCCGCCAGGTGAGGATCTGGGAGAGCGCGTCGGCGCCGGTGATGAAGAAGAGGTCCGCGTCTCCGTGGACCTCGCGCAGGTCCCGCAGCGTATCGATCGTGTAGGTCGGACCGGCACGGTCGATGTCACTGCGGCTGACCGAGAACTGCGGATTGGACGCGGTGGCGATGACCGTCATCAGATAGCGGTCCTCGGCCGGGGACACCTGCTTGTGGCTCTTCTGCCACGGCTGACCGGTCGGGACGAAGACGACCTCGTCGAGATGGAACTGGGCGGCCACTTCACTGGCCGCCACCAGGTGTCCATGATGGATCGGGTCGAATGTCCCGCCCATCACGCCGAGTCTGCGCTTGCCGCGGCCGGTAGGCACTTCCTGCTCTCCCATGCGTGCAGACCCTACTGGCACGGCTGTTCGCCTCTGCCTCAGCGGTCCCGGTTGAAGCGTGTGGTGATCCACAGCAGGAGCATCAGGGCGACGAACGCGCCGACTCCGGTGAGGTAGGGGCTGAGACTTTCGTGGTTGCCGCCTTCACCGCCTTCGGAAGCAAGGGTGACCAGCTGCTGTGCGGTGCTCGTGAGGCTCATCTTCTGCGGGACCTATCGCTCGGGAGTCGGAAGGAAGACGTCCCGGACATCGTATGCGGGCGTCCCGGGCACGCTCACGCCGACTCAGTCGTTCTCGTTGTCGTTGCGGTATCCGCGCAGCAGGAACCACGCGAGCAGCGCCGCTCCGACGATCGAGACCACCAGGACGATCCGGAGGGTGCTGCCCGGCCCCTGCTCCTCGGAGACGGCGGCGAGCAGTGCGGCGGTGTACGGCATTTCGGGCGCTCCTCATGGTTATCCACAGCCCCCCGCACACCGTAGCGCCAGCACCTACGCTGGCATCTGTCAGGGGGACGAGCGAGTCTCGTACGAACAGGGGGCATCCATGACCGACAACAGTCACGAGAGCGTGCCGAGCAGGCAGCGCAGGCGGTTCCCGGGGATCTCCTCCCGGGCCTACGAACACCCGGCGGACCGTTCGGCCCTGGTGGCCCTGCGCAAGCTCAGCGGGTTCGACACCGTGTTCAAGGCCCTGAGCGGCCTGCTCCCCGAGCGCAGCCTCCGGCTGCTGTTCCTGTCGGATTCGGTTCGGGTGGGCGACGCCCAGTTCGCGCACCTCAACGACATGCTGCGGGACGCCTGTTACATCCTGGACCTGGAGAAGGTCCCGCCGATGTACGTCAAGCAGGACCCGCAGCCCAACGCCATGTGCATCGGCCTCGACGAGCCGATCATCGTGGTGACCACCGGCCTCGTGGAGCTGCTCGACGAGGAGGAGATGCGGGCCGTCGTGGGGCACGAGGTGGGCCACGCGCTCTCCGGGCACGCGGTGTACCGGACGATACTTCTCTTCCTCACCAACCTCGCCGTGAAGGTGGCGTGGATTCCGCTCGGCAATGTCGCGATCATGGCGATCGTGACGGCACTGCGTGAGTGGTTCCGCAAGTCGGAGCTCTCCGCGGACCGGGCGGGTCTGCTGGTCGGCCAGGATCTGCAGGCGTCGATGCGCGGTCTGATGAAGATCGCGGGCGGCAACCACCTGCACGAGATGAACGTGGACGCCTTCCTCGCCCAGGCCGACGAGTACGAGAAGGGCGGCGATCTGCGGGACTCCGTGCTCAAGATCCTCAATGTGCTGCCGCGTTCCCACCCCTTCACCACGGTGCGGGCCGCCGAGCTGAAGAAGTGGTCGGAGACCCGGGACTACCAGCGCGTCATGGACGGCCACTACCCGAGGCGCGAGGAGGACAAGGACACCTCGGTGACGGGCTCCTTCCGCGAGTCCGCGTCGCACTACGCCGACACGGTGCGCACCAGCAAGGATCCGCTGATGAAGCTCGTCGGCGACATCGCCGGCGGGGCGGGCGACCTGGGCGGCAAGCTGCGCGACCGGTTCACCGGTGCGGGCGGGGGGAACGGCGGCGCGAGGGGGGCCGGCCCCGCCGGGGGCAAGGGCGGCGGGCCCGCGGGCTCCTCGGAGGCTACGGACGGTTCCCAGGGGACGTGGCGTCGTCCGGGCCCGGAGGAGGAGGGCCCTGGGGCGGAGAGCTGACGGCCAGGGTGCCGCACAGTTCCGCCCTGGGCAGGCCCGTGGCGTAGGGGTCGGTGCCGTCCGGCCCCCTGCTGTCCGTACGCTCGCCGGCGAGCAGCGGGCGCAGGGATCCGGCGTCCTCGGCGGAACAGGACTGCGGTCCGGCCTGGACGTAGGCGCTGCGCACCTCCAGCCGGTGCAGCCTGAGGTCCTCACGGTCGACCACGAAGTGCAGTTCGCGGCGCACGGTGAACAGTGAGGCGTCGTCGGCGCGATGGGGGCCGGGGGCGGCGGGCCGCAGGGCGTAGGTGAACGTGTGGTCGGACACCACTTCCAGGGTGTCCGACCCCGTCTCGGCGTAGGACAGGGAGCCCTCCACCCGGACGTCGGTGTCGGCCAGCTCGGTGTCGGCGGGGTCGAAGCGGACCAGCCAGCCGGTGGCGGCGTGCTCGCCGTCGTCGGCCGGTGTGCTCACGCTCCGGTCGAACTGTGCCGTCTGGTCCGGGTCCAGCAGGCGTCCGACCGGGCGGACCATCCGGCCGGTGAGTACGTCGGGGTCGACGGAGGAGGCCACCAGGTAGTCCTTGACGGTGCTCAGCGCGGCGGTGACCTGGCTGTTGGAGAAGTTCTCGGTCCTCCGCACCGGGGGCAGGCTG
This sequence comes from Streptomyces nitrosporeus, assembly GCF_008704555.1. Taxonomy (NCBI): domain Bacteria; kingdom Bacillati; phylum Actinomycetota; class Actinomycetes; order Kitasatosporales; family Streptomycetaceae; genus Streptomyces; species Streptomyces nitrosporeus. Next base: position 5,282,473 of record NZ_CP023702.1, on the reverse strand, counting down.
ATGCCGGCGGCACCGGACCGGTGGGATGCCGCCGGGCCGGTGGCGAACAGATCCTCGGGAGTCCCGCCCGGGACGGCTCCCCGGGGCGCCAGGGGGACCACGGTGGTCCGCAGCGGTTCGGCGTGGCGGACGGCCGGCGCCCGGTAGGGGTTGCGGAAGCCGATGTAGACAGCGGTGGCGAACGCGAGGGTGATCAGCACGACCAGGGCGACGGCTGCTCTGGAGCGCCGCCGGGTGCCCGGTCCGGAGACGTTCCGCACGGACCGGACGGCACGGGCCGGCTCGCCCATCCGTTCCTGGGCGGAGAACTCCTGCAGCCGGGCAGCGCGGACGAACGACTCGTCGAAGACGAGCGAGCGGTACTCGTCCTCGCCCCCCGGCGGGTTCTCCGGGGGGCCGTCCGGCGGTTCTCCACGGCCTGTCATGGCTTCTCCCGATCTCCGCGCCCCCGGCGGGAGCGGGCGCGGGATTCACCTCCGCATCCGCTTCGGCCGGAAGACTTCGAGCGGACTGTCCGTCACGGGTTCGACACAGGAACATGCGACTGAGGAACATTCGACACAGGAAAACTCTGCACTGCGACATCAGACGCCGCTCGGCGCTGCTCCGGTGGTAACCGGCGCTGCTCCAGTAGTGACCGGCGTTGCTCCAGTGGTGACCGGCGTTGCCCGTAGTGCTCGGGTCGCTGTCGCCGGGCGGCAGGCACCAGGCGGCATGAGCGCGTCATCGGAACAGCTCACCGGCTCCGTCGCCGGTGCCCGCCCCACCGTGTTCCCGCTGCCGGAGGCCGGACCCGGTGCCCGGCAGCGGGTCCGGGACCCGGTGAGGGGCGGCCCGGGGTACGGCAGTCGGGGGAGTCGTCCCGGCGCGGAAAGGGAGGCATCCCCCTCTTCCCGCCGACGGTGACGACGACGGCGGGAACGACGGCGCCGACGGCGGAAGGAGGGAAAAGGTCATGTCTTCAGAGTGGGTCGATCCACCTCACGGTAAACGCCGCGCAGGTGGGGGCGCAGGCGGGCTCGGGCCGGGCGGGCAGTGCGCATCTGTCCGGGCAGGGCGCCTCGGCCCGGACACCGGGCTCCGGGCGCCGGATACCCGGGGCGGCGGCGGGGGCGGAGGGGGCGGAGGCTCAGGGGGTGCGGGGAACGGCGGAGACGGCCGGGCGGGGGTGGCCCAGCGAGGCGGAGGGGGGCGCCCCCGGCCCGTCCACACCGCTCGTCACCGGCGACGGGACCTGTTCGGGGCGGTTGCTGCCCGAAGCACCCCGGTAGACGGCGCTGAACGCCAGCGCGACCATCCCGACCCCCATCAGCACGGCGAGCAGCCAGGCGACCGGCCGGTGCCAGTGGGCGGTGCCTCGGTAGGGCCGCAGGGACCCGCCATGGTGCCCGTACGGGCCGTCGTCGTCCTCGTCGGGGTCGTAGAAACCCTCGGGGTCGAAGGAGTCGCCATAACCCCTCTCACGGCCGTACAGGCCGTCCGGCCCGTCGCCGTGGAGGTCGTCGTCCATGGTGCCGCCACCGGAGCGGGCTCTGCTCGCCTCCGCCTCGGCGCGCGCCTGTGCCGCGGCGAGCAGCCGCTCGACCGCGGTGGGTTCGTGGATCTCGGCGGACCGGACGAAGTCCTCGTCGAACACCACGGAGGCGAAGTCCTCGTCCGCGCCCCCGCGGTCGTCGTCGGGCTCCCAGCCGTCCGGGAACGGCCTGCCCCCCACGTCGTCCGGCACGCAATCAGCGTAGCCCCGGCGGGACGTTCTGGGCAGGGAGTCCGCGAACTCGGCCACCAGAAGGCCGCCCGGGCCGCCCGGGCCGTCCGGTGGCCGCCGTCCTCCCGCGGCCTATCGGATGTGGCCGTCGCCGGTGACGATGTACTTCGTCGACGTCAGCTCCGGCAGCCCCATGGGGCCGCGGGCGTGCAGTTTCTGGGTGGAGATGCCGATCTCCGCGCCGAAACCGAACTGGCCGCCGTCCGTGAAGCGCGTGGAGGCGTTCACCGCGACCGTCGTGGAATCCACCAACTGGGTGAACCGGCGGGCCGCCGCCTGGGAGGTCGTGACGATCGCCTCGGTGTGGCCGGAGGACCAGAGCCGGATGTGGGCCACGGCGGCGTCCAGCGATTCCACCACCGCGGCCGCGATGTCGTACGAGAGGTACTCGGTCTCCCAGTCCTCCGGCTCCGCCGCCACCACGGTGGCCTTGGACCCCTCCGCGTAGGCGAGCACCCGCTCGTCGCCGTGCACGGTCACACCGGCGTCGGCCAGTGCGTCCAGCGCCCGGGGCAGGAAGTCCGCGGCGATGTCCTTGTGGACCAGGAGGGTCTCGGCGGCGTTGCAGACGCTCGGCCGCTGGGCCTTGGAGTTGACCAGGATGCCGACGGCCATGTCGAGGTCGGTCTGCGCGTCCACGTACACATGGCAGTTGCCCGTACCGGTCTCGATCACGGGGACGGTGGAGTCCTCCACGACGGTCCGGATGAGCGAGGCGCCGCCGCGCGGGATCAGTACGTCGACCAGCCCGCGGGCACGCATCAGTTCGCGTACGGAGTCGCGGCTCTCCCCCGGCACCAGTTGCACCGCATCGGCCGGCAGGCCGGACCCGCCCACCGCGTCGCGCAGGACCCGTACCAGCGCGGAATTGGAGGCGTACGCCGAGGAGGAGCCACGCAGCAGTACGGCGTTGCCGGACTTCAGGCACAGGGCTGCGGCGTCGACCGTGACGTTGGGACGGGCCTCGTAGATGATGCCGACCACTCCGAGCGGCACCCGCACCTGACGCAGATCGATGCCGTTGGGGAGGGTGGAGCCCCGGACGACCTCGCCCACCGGGTCGGGCAGCGCCGCCACGTCCCGGACGTCGGCGGCGACCGCACGGATCCGCTCCGGCGTGAGGGTCAGCCGGTCCACGACGGATTCGCTGGTCCCCGCCTCGCGGGCACGGGCGACGTCCTCGGCGTTGGCGGCGACGATCTCACCTGTGCGTACCTCGAGCGCGTCCGCGATCGCCAGGAGGGCGTCGTCCTTCGCCGCACGCGGAAGTGGCGCGATCTCGGCGGCCGCGGAGCGGGCCCGGTAGGCGGCCTGGACGACCGGGGACAGGTTGTCGTACGGCGAGAGCGTGGTCATGCCTGCAGGGTAGTGCTCCGGCGACGGCTCTCCGTCCGGTATTTCGTGATGCGAGACAGGTGTCCCGGTGCACGGACCCCGCCCATCCCGCGCGCTTCCCGCGCTTCCGCACCCTCACGCCTCCGCCCGTCCCACCGGCGCCGGGACAGCGCCCACCAGCTGCGAACCCGCACCCCGCTCCCGCGCCGCATCGTCACCCCAGCGGCACCCGCAGCCGGCCCCCATGCCCCGCGCCCACACCCAGCACACGCCCGGCGCGCACCGGTGCGCCTCGCCCGGCCCAGGACACCGGTGCGGGGAGACACCGGTGCGGGGAGGCACCGGTGCGGGGAGGCACCGGTGCGGGAAGACGTCGGTGCGGGGCGCCGGGTCAGTACGGGTGTACGCCGACCGGTGCGGCGGGCGGCGGGCCGTAGCCCTCGGCGACGCGCTGGTGGTAGGTCTCCCGGTCGATGACCTCCAGGCCGACGATCTCCCAGGGCGGCAGCCCCGCGCTGGAGCGGTGCTCCCCCCACAGCCGCAGCGCCACGGCGGCGGCGTCGTGGAGGTCGCGGGCCTCTTCCCAGTAGCGGATCTCCGCGTGGTCGTTGGCATACCGGCTGGTCAGCAGGAAGGGGTGGTCGTGTGCCAGCTGTTCGAGCCCTCGCCTGACCTCACCCAGCGGAATCTCACCGCCGGAGACGCTGAGGGTGATGTGCCACAGTTTGGAACGGCTCTGCGGCTCGTCCTTCACCGCCGGTTCCTGCTCGAAGATCTGGTCGGTACGCGGGCCGACGAAGTCGGTTCCGGCCCCGACGCTGGTCAGGGCGCGGCTGCCCGTTCCACGGGGCGGCGCCCCCGAGCGCGCTCGTCTCACCGGCGGCCTCCTGTGAATGCGTAGCTGAGCTGACCCCTTGTGTCCCCACGACAAAGTTGACCAGTCCCAGGGCCGGCTTGGGGCGGTTTTGGTGAAGGTCTCGGCTCGAAGGCTGGACTTTCAGCCGTTTCGGGGGGCCGTCCGGGACGTGAGGACGACAAGATCGTCCCTGTGTACGACCTCGCGCTCATAGGCGGGACCGAGTTCCCGCGCCAGGTCGTGGGTGGAGCGCCCGAGGAGCTGGGGAATCTCCTTGGCGTCGAAGTTGACGAGTCCCCGGGCGACCGCGTGACCGGCGGTGTTCCGCAGTTCCACCGGGTCGCCCGCCGAGAACTCCCCCTCGACCCCGCAGATCCCGGCCGGCAGCAGCGAGGTGCGGCGGTCGACCACCGCGCGCACGGCCCCGTCGTCGAGGACGAGGGCGCCCCGCGGGGCGGAGGCGTGGGCCAGCCAGAGCAACCGGTCGGCGGAGCGCCGGCCGGTGGGGTGGAAGTAGGTTCCGGTGTCGCGGCCCGCGAAGGCGTCCGCGACCCGGCTGGCGGAGGTGAGGACGACCGGGACCCCGGCGGCGGTGGCGATTCCGGCCGCCTCGACCTTGGTGACCATGCCGCCGGTGCCGACGCCCGCCTTCCCGGCGCTGCCGATCGTGATGCCCTCGATGTCGCCGGGCCCGCTCACCTCGGCGATGCGTGAGGTGCCCGGGGAGCTGGGGTCGCCGTCGTACAGGCCGTCGACGTCGGAGAGGAGGACGAGCAGGTCCGCGTGGACGAGGTGGGCGACGAGCGCGGCGAGCCGGTCGTTGTCGCCGAACCGGATCTCGTCGGTGGCGACGGTGTCGTTCTCGTTGACGACGGGGAGCGCGCCCATCTCCAGGAGCTGGTCGAGGGTGCTGTAGGCGTTGCGGTAGTGGGCCCGCCGGCTGGTGTCGTCGGCGGTGAGGAGGACCTGGCCGACGCGTACGCCGTACCGGGCGAAGGAGGCCGTGTAGCGGGCGACGAGCAGCCCCTGGCCGACACTGGCGGCCGCCTGCTGGCGGGCCAGGTCGTTGGGCCGGCGGACCAGGCCGAGCGGGGCGAGGCCGGCCGCGATGGCGCCGCTGGAGACGAGGACGATCTGCCGCTCCCCGCCGTCCCTGACCTTGGCGAGTACGTCGACGAGGGCGTCCACCCGGTCGGCGTCGAGGCCGCCGGCCGCGGTGGTGAGGGAGGAGGAGCCGACCTTGACGACGATCCTGCGGGCGTCGGTGACGCCCGGCCTGGCAGCTGACACGTGCTTCCTCACACTCTGGCCACTCGGTTGTCCGGCCGGAGGGCCAGGCGTGGCGCCGTGACCTGGGCCCCGGGCCGCTTCATGGTCCGGGGCGGCCTCCGGCGAGCACACAGCACAGTACGCGAGCGGCCGCCTTTGGCGCCTCCCGTTTCGCCCGGTGGACACCGGCCGTACGGCGACCACGACACGGCGACACGCGGCGCGGCGGCCACGGCACGGCGGCCACGGCACGGCGCCCCGCGGCACGGCGTCAGGACGCAGCGGCCGGTCCGGCACCGGCCCGGACCCTGTGACCGGCCCGGCCGGACGCAGCCGCCGGCCCGGCCGGTCAGCCACAGCCGACCGGCGACCGGAGGCCATCGGGCCGCCGGCCACCGGTCTTCCCGGGCCCTCAGTCCTTGCCGACGGTCAGCATCCGGTCGACGACGCGGGCGGAGGCCAGGCCGTCCGAGGGTTCGCAGAAGTCGGCCTTGAACCGGTCGTACTTCTCCTGGTACTTCGCGGACACGTCGTCGATGTTGCGGATGGCGTCGACGAGTTCCTCGGACGTCTTGATCAGGGGGCCCGGGGCGCGCGAGGTGAAGTCGAAGTAGAAGCCCCGCAGGGTGTCCCGGTAGTGCTCCAGGTCGTAGGTGAAGAAGAGCATCGGCCGGCCCGAGTGCGCGAAGTCGAACAGCACGGAGGAGTAGTCCGTGATGAGCACGTCGGCGATCAGGTAGAGGTCCGCGATGTCCGGGTAGTACGTGACGTCCCAGACGAAGCCCTGTCCGGCCCCGGGGATGCTGTCGAGGACCTTGTGGTGCTTGCGGTAGAGCAGGACGTGGTCGTCGCCGAGCCGCTTGCGCGCCTCGTCGACGTCGATGCGGTTGTCCAGCTTGAAGCGCCGTCCGCCGTAACGCTGGTCGTCACGCCAGGTCGGCGCGTAGAGGACGACCTTCTTGCCCGCGGGGATGCCCAGCTTCTCCTTCACCGCCGCCGCGCGCTCCACCCGGTCCGGGGCATGGAACACGTCGTTGCGCGGGTACCCGGCCTCCAGCACCTCGCACTGCAGCCGGAAGGCGTTCGTCATGATCGGGGTGGTGAAGGCGTTGGGCGTGATGAACAGGCTGTACTGCCGCGACCGCTGGGGCAGGCTCCCGATGTACGCGAGGTTGGCCTGCGGGGTGCCGAGCAGGTCGGCGCCGATCCGCTTGAGCGGGGTGCCGTGCCAGGTCTGGACGACGACCTGGCCCTCCCGGCGGACGAACCACTCCCGGATGCCGCCGTTGGTCACGATGTAGCGGCTGCGGGCCAGCGCCTCGTACCACTCCTTGCTGGCCCACTCCACACCACGCACACCGGGCGGCAGGATGACCTGCTGGTCGTGGACCATCGCGATGTGCTCGACCTCGGCGCCGCGGCGCACCAGCTCCTCGTAGACCGCGCGCGGGGAGTCGGAGAACTGCTTGCCGCCGAAGCTGTTGTAGAGCACGGCCTCGCGCAGCGGCAGCTTGCGCATCTCGGCGGTGAACTCCTCACGCAGCCGCGCCTGCCGGTAGGCGCCCCGGAGCGCCGGGTCCAGGACCGGGCCGGACTCCAGGAAGATCCGGTCGTAGTCGATCCGCTCCACGGTGTACGTGCGCTTCTCGCCCTGGTGGACGCGCGGCAGGCTCCCGATGAGGTCCGGGCGGATCGACACGGGGACGTCGTGCCGGTGGTCCCACTCGTCCCTGGCGCGCAGGAAGGGCAGCCAGCGCCCCGCCCGCAGGGAGAGGGTGCCGTCGTACGCGGGCATCTCGTCCGGCGTCACCCGGGCGGTGAACCGCCCGTCCTCGAACTCGACGGGGAACGGCTTGTCCTCGTTGCGTCCGCTGTGGCGCAGGACGAACTTCATCCTCTCGGGGGCGGCCCCCGGGTAGGTGCCGGCCAGCAGCAGTTCGCCGCTCCGGGACCACTCGACCCGGTCGACGAGGGGCTGGGGGACCCGGATCTGCGGGGTGAAGTTGCCCGCGCCGTCGGTGCGCACCGCGAATTCGAGGCTGCCCGGGAGCGGCTGGACGCCCGTGCGCAGGCTCTGGGAGATCGTGGCGCGGCGCGTCTTGCCGTCCTCGAACACGATGAGCACCCGGTAGGAGCGGGCCTTGCCGGGGACGACGCCGTCGACGGGCAGCTGGGCGAACGGCACCCGTCCGGTGAAGCGGGTCCATCCGTCGCCGCCGGCGCCGCTCTCCTGGAGCGGGAAGTCCTCGGCGTACTCGGTGGCGGCGTGGTCGAAGCGCAGCGCCGTGGGCCTCTTGCCGTCCGCGCGGGAGCGCAGGGTCACCGTCAGGCCCTCGGCGTCGGTCTCCTGGGACTCCACCTCGGCGGGGACGACGTCCACGGTGAGCTTCAGCCGGTTGCGGTCGAAGCCGGTGACGATCCGCACGCCGTCGTCGACGACCCGGACCGAGCTGTGCCCGGTGGCCCCCGAGTTGCCCTTGAGGACGCTGCCCACCGACATCCCGCCGGGGCGGGGGATGCCGATGCCCAGGCGCCAGGTGCCCGCCTGCCACTGGCCGCGTGTCCGGAGCCGTGCCGGGTCGACGGCGATCTCGAAGCCGGACCAGTCGTAGTGGTGGTGGGCGCTCTTGGCCTCGGCGGTGGCCCTCGGCTCCAGCACCGTGCGCAGCCGCAGCGGCACGGTGCTCCGGCTGCCCTGGCGCCGCAGCACGGCGACCCGCAGCGAACGTTTGCCGGTCGCGGCCGGGACGTTGGGGATGTAGGCGTAGCCGCGGACCTCGAGGCGCCCGTCGCGCCAGGCCAGGCCGAGCAGCTTGCTGCGGACCGGGAGTTCCCTGCGGGTGAAGTTGCGTACCGCCGGAGGGAGCGAGGAGCTCGCTATCCCGGGGAGCTCGATACGGGCCCGCCGCAGGCCCCGGACGGCGAACGCCCCCGGGTTGGCCCGCTCGTACTCCAGGAGTCTGACGAGCTCCTCCCCCCGCCCGGTGGCCGCGAGGTGCCATTTGACCCGGGTGACGGGGGAGAACTTGCGGATCAGTTTCGGGGCGGCCTGTGCCAGAAACTCCTTCGCCGCGCTGTGGAAGGCGGGGCGCTCCTCGACCGGCGTCTCCGGGAAGTACTTCATGAGCCGGTTGAGCTCGGCAGGAATGGTTTCGACGGTTCGGGACGCCACAGCGAGAGGGCCTTTCCGAGGGACTGCGGAGGTGAACCCCTGGAAGACGGGGCGTGAATGAGACGCATAATAGAGCCTCACGGTTGCCGCACAGGAAGCCGTGACATCCCTCACACGGCTCATGGCCGTCCTCCCGCGCCGCCGGCCGGGCGGCTTTGGGGCCGGGCCGGTCAGGTCCGACGCGCCCCGTGCGCCGGCGTGACGCCCCGGACCGTCCGGCCCGCCTTGCGCAGCGCCCGTCCGATGAGTGACGAACGCATCGTCGCGGGCGGCTCGATCCGCCGTCCGCCCACCCACTCCGCCACCGTCATCCGGTACGCCGACTCGGGCAGCGCGGGGCCCTCCCCGAAGTGCGGGTACGCCAGGAAGAGCCGGGCCGGCCGCCGGCCGCGCACGATCTCCGGCTGCCGCCCCTCCTTCATGAACCGCAGCAGGTCCAGGAGGAGATCGGTCCGCCCCTTGGCGACGCAGATCAGCCGCAGCCGCTCCTGGACCTTGAGCCGGAGGGCCAGGCCGCGCGTCCAGTACCGTTCCATCAGCGGGGCGGCCAGTTCCATCTTCCGCCGGCGCACCGTGGCGGACTGCTTCAGCAGTCCGGGTCCGAACTGCGGGAGCAGGGTGATGACGAACGGCCGCACCATCAGCGCGTCCCGTTCGGGTCCCGGCGGCACGTACTCGGCGATGAGGTCCATCAGGGCCCGGGCCGAATCGAAGCGGAGTTCGTAGCTCCCGCTCTTGGTCACGTGTTTTCCGTCGTCGCGGCCGACGAGGTAGTAGCAGGGGTAATCGGCGACGACGGAGACACCGTTGCCCCGCAGGTACGCCTCCATCGTGAAGAGGGCGTCCTCTCCGGTCCTCAGTTTCTCGTCGAACGTCATCCCGAGCCGTACGAGGAGTTCACGGCGGAAGAGTTTCTGGGCGCTCAGTGTGAATTTGACCTGTGAGAAATAGATGTCGGCATGTTCGACGGTCTGCTTCCACATCGATTTCGCGGCGCCCCGGTCGACCCCGGTGATCTTCCCGAGGACGACGTCCGTACCGGCCCGGTCACCCATCGCGACCATCCGTTCCAGGGCCTCCTCGCCGAAGTAGTCGTCGGCGTCCAGGAAGAAGACGTACCGGCCGCGGGCCAGCCCCAGACCGACGTTGCGCGGACCGCTGGGGCCGCCGGAATTCGGCTGGTGGACGACCCGTGTCCGGACGGCGGAGCGGGCGGCGAATTCGTCCAGGTACTCCCCGGTGCCGTCGGTGGAACCGTCGTCCACGGCGATGATCTCGATCCGCCCGGCTCCGAGCGTCTGCGCCTCGACGGACGCGAGGCAGTGCCTCAGATAAGGCATGGCCTGATAGGCGCCGATGACGATGCTGACATCCGGTGTGCTGCTGCTCATCGTTCCCCGGTCCGTCATTTCCTTGTTGTTCGGAATGAACGATGGAACGACGATTCACAGCGCGTTGTACGGAAAGACACGCGAAACGGCCCGTACGTCCCTCCCGAAGGAGGGGTGTACGGGCCGTCGGACGGACCAGCCGGGAGCGGTACCGGCCTGCGCGGAGACCCCGGGGCGGTACCGGCCTGCGCGGAGACCTCGGGGCGATACCGGCCGGCACGGCGCTCCCCGGGGGGAAGCGGTACCGGCCGCCGCGGCGGCCCCCGGGGCCGGACCGGTCAGCGCAGCGAGGAGGGTCCCGCGCCGATCGCCGTGCCGGAGGCGTCGGCCCCGGGCGCGCCCGTCAGGGCGTCGGGGTCGGCGGACTCCGCGGCGGCGGCCACGGCCTGGTCCGCGCCGTCTCCCGCGCCGCTGGTGGCGGCCTCCGCGTCGGGCAGCGGGGCGGCCTGCTCGCCGACCCGCTGGGCGACGCCCGCGTTGCGCGCCTCGGCCCGGGCGGTCAGCGCCCGTACCGCGGCGTTGAACTGCTCCATCGAGGTCGGCTCGTCGGGACCCAGCAGGTAGCCCTTCAGCTCACGCCGGGCCCCGGCCAGCGGGTCCGCCGCCGGGTCGGTGACGGCGTCGAGCAGCTGCCCGAGCTCGGCCGCGCTGTTGGACAGGATGACGGCCGCGCGTACGGCGGTGTTCTGGCGCTTGAACTCCTCCGCGCCGAGCTGCGCCGAGTCCGTGACGGCGTACGGCTTGCCGCTCGCGATGAAGTCGGACACCACGCTGGAGATGTCGGAGACCATCGCGTCGGACTGGTTGAAGCAGTCGTAGAGCTTCGGCTGGGCCCCGCTCACGGTCCGGTGCTCCCACCAGCCGAAGGAGCTCCAGTAGGCGTCGTTCCACTCGGCGCGCAGGCGGCTGATCTCGGCGTGCCGCGCGGGGTCGGCGAGCGAGACGCGCGAGATCTCCGAGTCGTCGCCGCCCGTGTGGCCGGACCGTTCCAGCTCGGCCAGCCGGGCCTCGATCCTGGCCAGCTCGGCCTTCGCGGCCTGCCGGCCGGACGCGGCGGCGGACGCCTCCTTCGCCCAGCGGGGGTCGGCGGCGCGGTCCTGGGCGGCCTTGGTGATCATTTCCTTGATCCGGGCGTCGACGGCCTTGGCCCGGGCGCTGCGGATGCCGGTGAACGGGTGCGGCTTGTAGATCACGCGGACCGGCCGGTCCGCCTCCAGCAGCCGCCGGACGATGTTCTCTCCCGCCAGCAGCAGCGAGGTGTTGCCGGGGTTGTCGTCCCAGCCCTCCCAGGTGGGGGCGTAGAGCACCGTGGGGACGGGGTTCCTCGTCGTCCCGGTCCAGCTCTGGATGGGGGCCAGCTGAGGACGCCCCACCTCCACGATGTCCTCGTCGCGGATGCCGACGTCGGCCAGCGCGTACCGGTCGCGGCCGGCCCGGCCCGCCGTCCATACCTCGTCGTAGACCTTGGAGTACGGGTTGACACTGGCCAGCTTGTCGCTGTCGCCGTGTCCGATGAAGACGTGCTTCATGGTCGGCACACGCAGCATGTGGATGTTCTTGCCGACGTTGGCGGGGTAGAGGCAGACCCGGACGGTGGACAGGTCCATGTTCATCAGATGGGTCCCGCCGGGGACGCACACCACCGGCACGGACGTCTCGGCCAGCTGCGGCACGAGGTTGCGCTCACGCATCACGATCAGCGGCCGTCCCTCGACGGCGGCCATGGTCTCCAGCCACATGTTGCCCTGGTAGGCGGACTCGTTGGAGCCGGAGAAGTAGAGCACCACGGTCGGCTGGTACTCGCGCAGCCAGGTGTCCAGCGCCTTCAGCACCACCGGGGCCGGCGGCACCAGGCGGCCGCGCCGCACGTACGGCAGGAGCAGCGCGTTGTACGCGATGCCCAGCGCCAGCGTCGCGGCGGCGCCGGCGTACCCGAAGACGTTCCGGCCCGTCTCGGCCGCGAACAGGATGCCGGCCACCGCGGGGATGTCGAGGTGCAGCATCTTCTCGGCGGAGCGGTGCAGCAGGGTCTGCGGCGGTGCGTCGGGGATGCGGACTGCGTGCAGGTCCACGTTGCGGGTGACGATCGGCATGGTGCGGCGCAGCCGGATCAGGGTGGTCAGCGCGCCGTGCGGGGCCTGGAGGCCGTAGAAGAGCAGGAAGCAGGCCACCGCGACGAAGAAGAGGGGTTCCTCGGCGAGGTCCAGCCGGGCCAGCAGCAGGACGATCATCAGCTGGCGGAGCAGGAAGCGGATCGGCAGTCCGGCCCGCACCTTGCCGAGCCTGTTGACGAGGTAGCTGCCGCGCTGGTGCAGATACCAGTCGCAGACGTACGTGACCGCTGTGGCCGCCGCGAAGAGCCAGATACCGGGAAGAAGCGCGGCGACCATGATGCACGGGTAGCCGAGCAGCATCAGGACCGCCGCCGCGAGTTCTGACCGGCTGCCCACACGGGCCAGGCGAATGGCTTTCGAAATCACGAGGAACCTGCTCCAGAGGGGTGCCGGTTGTTTCACGTATTGAGGGAAATGTGAAGGTGCGGCTTCACGCATACGGGCCTCTGCGGTCGCTTTCCGGCGATCACAGAGGCCCGTAAAAAGATGTTCATTTGTCAGGAATTATGACACATCTTCCTGACGGTCCAGCACGGAGGCCAGGGCCTGTTCGAAGCCGGACGCGTCGACGGCGTCCCGGGTCGGATCCTGCTGCCGCACGTCGATGACGTGGCCGGTCAGTGCGGAGAGCAGGACGTCCAGCGAGGTGCGGGCCACGGCCTCCGAGGAGAGCAGGGAGCCCTCCGGCTCCTTGCCGAACGCCTTGGTGCGCATCGGGGTCGCGGTGCGCTCCGGGTTCACGCAGTTGACCCGGATGCCTTCGCCGGCCCACTCGTCCGCGAGCGCCTGGGTGAGGTTCACCATGGCGGCCTTGGTGGAGGAGTAGAGGCTGTACTCGGCGCGGCCGCGGGTGTAGCTGCTGGAGGTGTAGAGCAGCAGCTGGCCCTTGGTCTCGACCAGGTACTTGTACGAGGCGCGGGCGATCTGGACGGGCGCCAGGTAGTTGACGTTCAGCGCTTCCTGGATGGTCGCGTTGTCGGTCTCGGCCAGCTTGCCGATGCGCAGCACACCCGCGGTGTTGATGACGTAGTCGACGCGCCCGGTCTCCGCGTACGCCTTGGAGAGCGCGTCGTCGATGTCCTCGGGGTTCTCCACGTGGGTACCGGTGGTGGAGCGGCCCAGCGCGTAGACGGTGGCTCCGTAGCTCTCGGCGAGCGACGCGATGTCGGCGCCGATGCCGTACGAACCGCCGAAGACCACCAGGGTCCTGCCGGACAGCAGTTCGCGGTACGCGGCCTCGTCGGCCTGGCGCGGGGCGGCCGTGGAGGCCAGCTGGAAGAGCTTGTCAGTGATGAAGACGTCGACCGGCTGGGTCACCTTCATGTTGTACTCGTCGCCCGCGACCACGTGGATCGGCACGTCGGGGAGGTACTTGAGGACCACCGAGCAGTCGTCGGTGGCCTGGAAGTTCGGGTCGCCGGCCGCGACCGCGTACGCCTTGCGGATCGTGGAGAGCTTGAACGCCTGCGGGGTCTGGCCGCGGCGCAGCCGCGAGCGGTCCGGGACGTCGGTGATGAACTCGCCGTCCTCGCCGTGGGTGCGGGTCACGATGATCGTGTCCGCGGAGGGGATGGCCACGTCGACCGCCTGGTAGCGCTCCAGCGCGTCGACGCAGTCCTTGATGACCCGCTGCGACAGCAGGGGGCGGACGGCGTCGTGGAACAGGACGTTGCGGTCCTCGCCCTCCGCGAGCCCCTCGCCGAGCGCCTGGATGGCACGCTCGGTGGTCTCGTTCCGGGTGCTCCCGCCTTCGATGACCTTGACGACCTTGGACAGCCCGGCCTTGGCGACGATCTTCTCGACGTCGGGCACGAAGCCGGGCGCCATCAGGACGATGACGTCGTCGATGTCCTCGGCGTTCTCGAAGATGGTCAGCGTGTGCTCGATGACGGCCTTGCCGGCGATCTTCAGCAACTGCTTGGGGATCGACAGGCCCACGCGCTGGCCGGTACCGCCGGCGAGCACGACCGCAGTGGTCCGGGGCTTGGCTTCATGAGGCACAGACACAGACGACCTACCTTGCGATGACATGGGGGAACTGTGTGATGGTCGCACTCTCCGTGAGCGTCTCGCAAGGTGGACGTTTATCTCCGCTCTCCCCTGGGAAACCCGGAGTTCACCGCTGGCCAGGCGGATTGGGCCGCTCCCGGCCCGCGGCGGGGTGACGGACCCCACAGGCGCGCGCCCCGGTCCCCTTGCCGCGTACGGCCCCACCGGCCCCCGCCTGGGCGTTTCCCGTGCGGAAACACCCGGGCGGGGGCGGCGGCGCCCACCGCGGGACCGCCTAGAAGGGGTCGAACTCGTCGTACGCGCGCTGCGCCTCGTCGCGCTCGGCCTCACGGTCCCGGCGGCGCTGCTCGGCGGGACGCGGGGCCTCCAGGCGGTGGTCCTCGCCCCGGCGGCCCAGCATCTCGGCGCCGGCCGTGACGGTGGGCTCCCAGTCGAAGACGACCGCGTTGTCCTCGGGCCCGATGGCCACGCCGTCCCCGGCGCGGGCACCCGCCTTGCGCAGCTCGTCCTCGACGCCGAGGCGGTTGAGCCGGTCGGCGAGGTAGCCGACGGCCTCGTCGTTGTTGAAGTCGGTCTGCCGGATCCAGCGCTCGGGCTTCTCGCCGCGCACCCGGTAGAGCCCGTCCTCCTCCACCGTCACGGTGAAGCCGGCGTCGTCCACGGCCTTCGGGCGGATGACGACCCGGGTCGACTCCTCCTTCGGCTTGCGGGCGCGCGCCTCGGCGATGATCCCGGCGAGGGCGTAGCTGAGCTCGTTGAGGCCCTTGTGCGCGATGGCCGAGACCTCGAAGACGCGGTAGCCGCGCGCCTCCAGGTCCGGGCGGATCATGTCGGCGAGGTCCTGGCCGTCGGGGATGTCGACCTTGTTCAGGGCGACGATGCGCGGCCGGTCCTCCAGTCCGCCGTACAGCCGCAGCTCCTCCTCGATCATGTCGAGGTCGGAGACGGGGTCGCGGTCCGACTCCAGCGTCGCGGTGTCCAGGACGTGCACGAGGACGGAGCAGCGCTCCACGTGCCGCAGGAACTCCAGGCCGAGGCCCTTGCCCTGGCTGGCTCCCGGGATGAGCCCGGGGACGTCCGCGATGGTGTAGACGGTCGAACCGGCGGTCACCACGCCCAGGTTGGGCACGAGGGTGGTGAACGGGTAGTCGGCGATCTTCGGCTTGGCCGCGGAGAGCACCGAGATCAGGGAGGACTTGCCGGCGCTCGGGTAGCCGACGAGGGCGACGTCGGCGACGGTCTTGAGCTCCAGGACGATGTCCCGGCTCTCCCCCGGCTCACCGAGCAGCGCGAAGCCGGGCGCCTTGCGGCGGGCCGAGGCCAGCGCGGCGTTGCCGAGCCCGCCGCGGCCGCCCTGTCCGGCGACGAAGGTGGTGCCCTGGCCGACCATGTCCGCCAGGACGTTGCCGGCCTTGTCGAGGACGACGGTGCCGTCCGGGACGGGCAGCACGAGGTCCTGGCCGTCCTTGCCGGAACGGTTGTCACCGGCGCCGGGCTGGCCGTTGGTGGCCTTGCGGTGGGGGTGGTGGTGGTAGTCCAGCAGCGTGGTCACGGACTGCTCGACGACGAGGACGACATCGCCGCCGCGCCCGCCGTTGCCCCCGTCGGGGCCGCCCAGCGGCTTGAACTTCTCACGGTGTACGGAGGCCACGCCGTGGCCTCCGTTACCCGCGGCGGCATGCAGCTCGACGCGGTCCACGAAGGTGGTCATGGTGGGTGCCTCCAGGTACTGCCGGTAAATGCGGAATTATCTCTTGACGTAACGCGCCGAGGGCGGACCCGCTTCCCCGTGTCCACCGGGAAAGCCGAGATCCGCCCTCGGAAGGTGCTGAGTCGTTCAGCCGGTCACTGCCTGGAATCAGGCGGCGACGGGAACGATGTTCACGACCTTGCGGCCACGGTGCGTACCGAACTCCACCGCACCGGCGGTCAGCGCGAACAGCGTGTCGTCGCCGCCACGGCCGACGCCCGTGCCCGGGTGGAAGTGGGTGCCGCGCTGGCGGACCAGGATCTCACCGGCGTTGACGGCCTGGCCGCCGAAGCGCTTGACGCCGAGCCGCTGAGCGTTGGAATCGCGCCCGTTCCGAGTGGACGATGCGCCCTTCTTGTGTGCCATGTCTCCTCAGTCCCTTACTTCGCAGCCGCGGGGATGCCGGTGACCTTGATCGCCGTGTACTGCTGGCGGTGACCCTGGCGGCGGCGGTAACCGGTCTTGTTCTTGTAGCGAAGGATGTCGATCTTCGCGCCCTTGTGGTGGTCCACGACCTCGGCCGTGACCTTGATGCCGTCCAGGACCCACGGGTCGCTGGTCACGGCGTCGCCGTCGACAACGAGCAGGGTCGAGAGCTCGACCGTGTCGCCAACCTTGGCGGTGGAAATCTTGTCAACCTCAACGATGTCGCCGACAGCAACCTTGTGCTGGCGACCACCGCTGCGCACGATGGCGTACACGCGGATCTCTCTCTCACTCGGAACGGATCCCCTGATGCCAGCCGCCCGCGCGGGCCGGGGCCCGCGACAGTCCGGAAGGATGAGCGGCCTCCCCCGGGGACGGATCACCGGGAGGGATGTGCTCAGGGGGCAGGCGCACACAGATACGCCGACGGTCTAGGTTACGGGGCGGGATCCGGGTTGTCCAAACCGGCTCCCCCGTAGGCGAAGGGGCCGCCGGGGGACGGACCTCTCCGGGCCGGACCGTCAGGAGACCGGAGCCTCGCGCGGCTGGAGCATCCGGGTCATGAGGTTCTCCGTCGCCCTCTGGACCTGCTTGTTCTCGTGCTCGGGCTCGCTCAGGGCGAGGGGCCAGTGGAAGGTCCCCGCGACGAAGACGAGGGTGCCCTCCGCATTCACGCAGAGGCTGGTGTTCTGGGTCCTGCGCCCCCGCCCCATGCTGTCGCCGTAGGGGGAGGCGGAGAGCAGTACCTGTTCGGTGTCCTCGGGCCGCGGCATGGACGGGTTGAAGCCGTCGGCCTCGACGGCGACCAGGTCGGGGATCTCGTCGCCGTCCCGGAGGCCCGTCCCCTCCCAGAACCAGTGCTTGCTCTCCTTCACCACCAGCGGGACGGGTTCGGTCAGGATGCCGTTGTACTGGACGCCCAGGAGGCCCTGTTCCGCCTTGCGGTGCTTCTTGCCGAGGGAGCGCCAGCGCACCGTGGGGCCCGCCGTGCCCGGCTCGGGGTCCGGTGCCTCCTTGTAGCAGGTCACCACGCGGCCGGGGCGCGCGTCGGCCGACTCCTCGACGCGTATGTGGAAGTAGATGTTGTTGGAGCCCAGGAACGCGAGGTGCGTTCCGGCTCCGACGGCCCGCTCGGCGCAGTCGCGCATCTCCTGGGACCAGTACTCGTCGTGTCCGGAGAACAGCATGACGGTGTACTTCGAGGGGTCGACGCGCCCTTCGTGGAGGTCGACGCCGCTGGCGTAGGTGACGTCGTAGCCCTGGCTCTCCAGCCACCGCGCGGCGCTGGTGTCCATGTTCATCCAGCGGGCCGTGCCGGAGTCGGCGTAGGGCCGGTCGAAGGACACCCGGAACGCGCGGACCTCGTTGCCGCCGATCACGCCTTCCGAGGCGTACCCCTTGTACAGGTTCTTCCCGGTGTGGCCGTCGAGGGGCCACAGGTTGTACGCCTGGTACGTCGTGAAGGGGACCACGACCAGGACGTCGGACCGGCGCTCGGTGTCACGTACGACGAAGGGGGTGGAGCTGCGGTAGCCGTCCTGTGAGGTGAAGACCGCCAGGAAAAAGCCCGACACCCAGTCCTCGGGGACGTCCAGGGTCCAGGAGGCGGGCCAGTCGCAGGCGATCAGCCCGGTGGCGGGGTCCGCCTCGGGCTTCGTGCGCCGCTGGACGGGCACGTCCTCGCCGGCCGCCATTCGGCGTGCTCCGGCACCGCCGTAGTGCCCCACCCGGTAGATCTCCACCGTGCAGGTCTGCGTGCGGTGGGAGGAGATGTGGAAGTCGATCGGCTCGCCCGGCGGGACGGACGTCCGCGACGCGTATCCCTGGATCTGCGCGGCATCGTCCTTCACGCCCACCGTGCCGTCGCGGCCGGCGGCCCACCGGTCCGAGCCGGCCGCCCGGTTCTCGTCCACGACGGGATTGTCGCCGGTGCTGGGCGCGGGCCTGGTCGTCGCGGCGGACCCGGCCTCCCCGGGGAGCCGGCAGCCGGCCAGCCCCACCGCGCCGATTCCGATCGCGCCGAGCGCCGCACGGCGCGTCACCTTCGACACAGGAGCCCTTCCGAAGCCTCAGCGCTGGGCCTCGTGCCTCACGCTCCACATCTGCCGCGCCGGGAGGACCCACGCGCTCCGAGCCGCCCGACGAGGGCTGATCGTAAGGGAGTTACCCCTACCCTGTGGAGAGCCTGTGCTTGTGGGGCCGGCCACAGTTCACCTGCGCAGGGTTGCGGGACGGGCCCCTGATGTGGGATCGGACCGTCACGGGCGGGCCGTGCGGGCGGGAATCGTATGCTCAGCGGGAAATCCCGCCCGCCAGGAAGGCTCAGCACGTGAACTACAGGGTCCAGCCCACCGCCCAGGTCGACGAGAGCGCCGAGATCGGTGACGGCAGCAGCGTCTGGGAGCTCGCCCAGATCCGTGAGGGTGCCCGGCTCGGCGAGGGCTGCGTGGTGGGCCGGGGCGCCTACGTGGGCACCGGCGTGCGTATCGGGAACAACGTCAAGCTGCAGAACTACGCCCTGGTGTACGAGCCGGCCGAGCTGGGCGACGGCGTCTTCGTCGGCCCCGCCGTGGTCCTCACCAACGACCACAACCCGCGCTCGGTCGACCCCGAGGGCAAGCAGAAGCGCGGGGGCGACTGGGAGGCCGTGGGCGTGAAGGTCGCCGAGGGCGCCTCCCTGGGAGCCCGGTCCGTCTGTGTCGCACCGGTACGGATCGGGCGGTGGGCCATGGTGGCCGCAGGTGCCGTGGTCACCAAGGACGTGCCCGACTTCGCCCTGGTCGTGGGCGTCCCCGCCCGGCACGTCGGCTGGGTGGGCCGAGCCGGGGTCAAGCTGGCGGAGCGCGCGGGCGAGCCGGGCGTGTGGGAGTGCCCCTCGACCGGCACGGTGTACGAGGAGCACGAGGGCGTCCTCACCGAGCGGGCGGTCTGACACCGCCGCCCCGCCCCCGCGCCGGGTCCCGGCCGTCACGGCGCGAGGACGAGCTGCGGCCGCGCCCCTCTCCACCGGTTCCGCGTGCCGGGGCGCCGCCGTCCCGGCACGCACCGCGGCACAGCCCGGCGCGACGGGCGCGGGGGAGGACGCCGCCCTCCCCCGCGTCCGGGCGTGCTTACCGGACGGCCATGCCGAACGCGGCTGCGGCCGCCGGCAGTCCTCCCTGCCCCGGCTTCCAGGTCCTGACCGGGGCTCCCCCGTCCGCGGTGTTCCAGGGGAAGGCGTACACGGCCCGCCCCTCGGCGGGGCCGTAGGGGATGCCGACGTACAGGGCGTCGGGGGCCGCCGCGAGGCTGAGGCCGGTGAACATCCGCGGCGCGCCCGCCGACGGGATGCCGTTGCCGGGACTGATCCAGCTGTCGCTCGCCCCGGGGTCGCCCAGCATCGAGAACAGCTGCACTCCGCCCTCGTCCTTCCGCTGCGCGTCCGCCTCGTCGCCCGGTACGCCCACCGCCAGCCGCATGCCCGCCGCGGTGCTGACCACGTTGGTCGCGGTGTTCACCGCTGCCAGGCGCTGGCCGAAGAAGTCGCCCGCAGCCGCGTCCCCCGCCACCCCGGCCGTGTTCCTGTCCAGCCACTGGGTCTGCACGACCGTGTGGTCGGCCTTGATCTGGTAGAGCTGCACCGCCCCGGCGTCCTCGGTCTCCCCGAGGTCCTCGTACGGCACTCCCACCGCCAGCATGACGTCGCTGACCGTCGCCGCCCCGGCGGGCCGGTAGGGGGCCATGGCGAGGGAGAAGCCGTACTGGTCCCCGGTCTCCCCCACCTCGTCGCCGGATCCCGTGCGTACCTGCCCCATTCCGAACAAGGGCAAGGGGATGCCGTCGGTGTTGATGGACGGCACGAACACATGGAGACCGCCGGCCTGGGTCACCGATTCACGCGACTCGCCGGGAACTCCGACGGCGAAGCGCCGGTCGGTGCCGGCCAGGGACGCGCCGAACCGGTCGTAAGCCTCCGCGTCCTCCCACACCCCCGGAGAATCCTGCGTCACATTGGAGACGCTGGAGAACGTCGCACCCGCGACATAGTGGATCATGCCCATGTCGACCACACCCTGGTAGTCCTCCCCCGGGACCCCTATCACCAGGAAGGGCACCGATGTGGCCGACAGCCCGGACGTGAGGGAGTACCCCAGCATGTCCCCGTGTTCGGCCGAGGAACTGCCCAGGTTCGTTCCCTGGACGAACCCGCTGCTGGCCCGCCCCTTGCCGAGTCCGTCGACCGATCCGTAGACGATCTGGACGTATCCGGCGTCGACGACGTCCCCGACGTCCTCGTAGGGAATGCCCACGGCCAGGTCGCTGCAGCCGTCCTTGTCGGCGTCGTAGACGGACAGCGCGTAGCCGAACTGGTCCCCGGCCTCGGCCGCGTCGGCGACGTTCGTCGCCGACTGCGAGATCTCCGCCACGCCACCGCCGCCGTAGGAGATCCGCACCAGGCCTGCCTTCGCCTGGCCGGAGACGGTCGCCAGCGGATCCGCGATGGCAACGTCCTTGATCCCGTCACCGTCGAAATCCGTCATACCGGCTCCCGCGCATGAGGCGGCCGCGTACGCCGGGACGGCCGTGGCCGCACCGGCGGCACCGAAGAACAACAGCCCCGCGGTCAGCGCCCTGAGAGTTCCGTACCGCCTGGTCCGGACCGAACTGATCATGTGAAGGTTTCCCACCCGTTCCGTAGAGGATCAGCCAGGAGCTTCCGTCCGCGCAGAGGGGATGGGCAAGTATCGATGTCGGACATGAGCGTCTTTACGGAATCACGATTGGATCACGGTGCGTACGCCAGGAGCGACGCTGCGGCCGTCCGCGCCAACCGGACGCCGATGACCGGTGACCTCCCCTTCTTGTCGGAGCGCAGTCCGTTCCCTTTCGGTTTCGATCTCCTCAGATGCGAACCGGGGCGGTTTCCCTCCCCCAGAATGACCGGGTGATCCTTCCCTCTCTGTCACCCAAGGCCGAGGCGCTCTCTTCGAGCGAGCCGCGGCCTGTGGACACCGATCCTGCCGCCGGGCAGGGCAGCGGCGCGCCCTCGAAGGAGGCCCCGCCCAGGCTCTACGCGCTCGACGCGCTGCGCGTGGTGGCCGCGCTCGCCGTCCTCGCCTTCCACTTCACCGGAATCGACAAGGCGACCGTCACCAACTGGGGCGTGAACCCCCGGGAGTTGTTCCCCTGGCTGTTCCCCTTCACCAAGTACGGTTCCTACGGGGTCCAGCTCTTCTTCATCATCAGCGGCTTCGTCATCTGCCTGTCCGCCTGGGGGCGTACTCCGGGGCAGTTCGTGCGCGCCCGGTTCCTCAGGCTGTTCCCCGCCTACTGGTTCTCGGTGGTCCTGGGCTTCGTCCTGTACCGGATGCTCCCGGACGGTTCACGCAAGGCACCCAGCGTCAGCGACGCCCTGACCAACCTGACCATGTTCCAGGTGCCGCTGAAGGCTCAGCACATGGTCGGCGCGTACTGGACCCTGTGGGTGGAGCTCTGCTTCTACCTGGTCTTCCTCGTCGTCCTGATGAAGCAGATCGACTTCCAGCGGGTGTACGTCTTCTGCTGGTCCTGGCTGATCCTCTCCCTGCTCCTCCAGGAGAGCACCACCGCGATACCGGTCCTCTCCACCCTGGCCCCCGCTCTGAACACCTCGTTGTTCGTCTCGGGGATCACGATGTACCTGATCTACCGCTTCGGTCCTGATCTCAAGCTGTGGCTGTTGCTCGGGACCAGCTGGCTGACGATGCAGAGCGATCTGGTGGAACACGCGGACCGGCTGCGGGACGAGCTGGACTTCGACCGGAGCCCGTATGTGGCTCTGGCCCTGGTCACCAGCTTCTACCTGGTGATCCTGGCCATCTCCCTGCACTGGTTCGACCGGCTCCAGTGGCGCTGGCTGGCGACCGCGGGGGCGCTCGTCTACCCGCTCTACCTGCTGCACGAGGAACTGGGCTGGGCGATGATCCGTGAGCTGTACGGACGTATGGGCGCGTGGCCAACGCTGCTCGTCACCGTGGGGACCCTGCTGGTGCTCTCCTGGCTGGTGCACCGGTACCTGGAACGGCCCGCGGTCCGCCTGCTGCGCGCACGGCTCTGATAGGCCCGGTGAACGGCCGGGGCCCCGTGT
This sequence comes from Streptomyces nitrosporeus, assembly GCF_008704555.1. Taxonomy (NCBI): domain Bacteria; kingdom Bacillati; phylum Actinomycetota; class Actinomycetes; order Kitasatosporales; family Streptomycetaceae; genus Streptomyces; species Streptomyces nitrosporeus. Next base: position 5,260,279 of record NZ_CP023702.1, on the reverse strand, counting down.
CCCGTCGGCGGGACACGGGGCCTCGGCCGTCGCGGGACCTCAGGCGCGGGCGTCGGCCCTGGAGCCCGAGGGCTGCGCCGCGATCCTGGGGCGGTCCGGCAGCAGGCGGCTGTAGATGCCGTCGAGGATCTCCGCCTGGGCCTCCCAGGTCCACTTCTCCAGCAGCCCCGGCTTGTCGTAGGCGGCCCGGTAGCGCTCGGGGTCGGCCAGTACCGCCTTCACGGCGCGTACGTAGTCGTCGGTGTCCTGGGCCCGGAACACCTCGCCCTGGCCGGTCGACCGGACCATCTCGGACATCGTGCGGATGTCGCTGACGATCTGCGGGAGCCTCGCCTGGGAGTACTCGAAGAACTTGTTGCTCAGCGCCAGTTCGTGGTTGGCGAGGTGGTGCAGAGGACTGACGGCCGCGTCGGCGGGTGCGACGAACTCGGCCACCTGCCAGTGCGGTACGAACGGCAGGAAGTGGACCCGGTCGCCGACGCCCAGCTTGTCGACCAGCTTGCGGATCGTGGCCGTCGCCGCGTAGGGCTTGCCCGGCGGTACCGAGACCATCGCGACGTGCACGTCGGGCAGCTGGGTGAGGCCCTCGACGATGGTCTCGACGCCCCGGACCGGGTTGATGCCGCCGACATAGGCGAGCAGCGGGGTGTTCGGGCCCACGCCGCACAGTTCCCGCAGGTCGGGGACGGGGCCGGCACCCGCCACCTCGTCCGGGCCGGGCGAGAGCACCGGGGCGTTCAGCACGACCGTGGGCAGCTGTGAGAGGCCGTGGCCCTTCTTGAGCAGCTCGGCCAGTGCCGGGGAGACGGTGATCACCGCGTCCGCGAAGACCGCGTGCTCCTTCTCCCACGCGACGTGTCCGGGCAGCCAGCGGCCGTGGCGCGGGGGCAGACCGGGTACGTACTCGTGGGCGTCCCAGACCAGCTTCACCGGCCGGCCCGCCGCACGGGCCCGGACGGCGGCGCGGGCTCCGACGCCCAGCATCTTGAAGTCGTGGGCGTGGATGAGATCGGGCTTGAGCTTGTCGATGTGCTTGGCGAACGCCAGCTCGAAGTCCCAGAGGTTGGGCGTGAGGCGGCGCCAGGAGCGCTGCTTCATCAGCCCTTGCCACAGTGCGGTCGTCGCGCGGTCCAGCCGGGCGTCCAGCATGGAACGGCGCTGCTGGAGGTCGGTGGTCTCCCGGGCACGGAGGGCGACCCACTTGCTGTACACCTTGGAGCTGACCCTCGGGACCAGCAGCCTGGCCTTGGAGCCGCCCGCGCTGCGGCCCGGGTGGCCCGCTCTGGCCGCCTTCACCGCGGCCTGCCGGAAGCTCAGGTCGGAGCGCCATGCCTTGACGGCCTGGACGCGGTAGCGCGCCACCTGCGGGGAGCGGTAGGCGAGCGGGCGCCGAAAGAGGGGACGGCGCATGTCGTGGCGCCGCGGGTTGAGGGGACCCGGCTTGGGGATCAGCCGCACTTCCGCGCTGCCGACCTTCCAGGAGTGCTTCTCACCGTCGGGCGAGACTCCGAAGAGCACGACGTCCCAGCCCGCGTCGGCCGCCGACCGTGCCGCCTTCTGCACTCTCGAGTCGCCCTTGACCCCGTTGTCGACGAGCATGACGACCCGCCCCCGGGGCTTGTTCTGCGTGGTGTTCTCGGGCTCCATGTACGCGCCTTTCCTGATAGCCGCCGTCACGGCCTTCTCCCCGCCGCAGACATACCGCAGCCAGCGAGCATACCGGCCCTCGACGGGCCTGCGGTGGTGGTGCCCCACAGGCCCCCACGTACCATCGGACCCGGCCCGGAGCGGGCTCGGCAGACACAAAGAAGAAGGACAACAGTGAAGGTTCTCAGCGTCGTCGGGGCCCGCCCCCAACTCGTGAAGCTCGCCCCCATCGCCGCAGCCTTCGCCGGCACCCCGCATCAGCACGTCATCGTGCACACCGGCCAGCACTACGACGCCGATCTGTCCGACGTGTTCTTCGACGGTCTCGGCATCCCTGCCCCCGACGTCCACCTCGGAGTGGGTTCGGGCAGTCACGGTGTGCAGACCGGAGCGGTGCTCGCCGCCATGGACAAGGTCCTGGAGGAGGAGCGGCCCGACTGGGTCCTCGTGTACGGCGACACCAACTCCACGGTGGCCGGCGCCCTGTCCGCGGTGAAGATGCACCTCCCCGTCGCGCATCTGGAGGCGGGCCTGCGGTCGTTCAACCGGCGGATGCCCGAGGAGCACAACCGCGTCCTCACCGACCACTGCGCCGATCTGCTGCTGGCTCCGACCGAGGAGGCCATGCGCCACCTGGCGAACGAGGGGCTCGCGGAGCGCTCACGGCTCGCCGGGGACGTGATGGTCGACATCTGCCTGCGTATCCGGGACGCGGTGGCCGCCGGGGAGCACCCCGCCCCGGCACTGCCCCCGGGCATCGACGCCGGCGCGCCGTTCCTGCTGGCCACTCTGCACCGGCCGGACAACACGGACGACCCCGAGCGCCTGTCGGCGATCCTGGCTTCGCTGGCCGGGCTGCCGGTGCCCGTCGCGCTGCTCGCGCACCCGCGTCTGGTCGCCCGCGCCAAGGAGCACGGCATCGAACTGGAGCAGGGCTCGGTCCACGTCGGCAGGCCCCTCCCGTACGCCGGCCTGATCGCCGCCGTCATGGCGTCGGCCGGCGTGGTGACCGACTCCGGGGGCCTGCAGAAGGAAACCTTCCTGCTCGGCCGGGCCTGCACCACCGTCCGCCCGGAGACGGAGTGGGTGGAGACCCTGGAGGGCGGCTGGAACGTCCTCGTACCGGACCCGCACCGGCTTCCCGCCGCCGAGTGGTCGGCACTGGCCACCCGCCCCGCCCCCCAGGCACCCCGCGGTACCCCGTACGGAGAGGGAACGGCCGCCGTACGGGTCGTGGAGCTGCTGGAGCAAGGGCTGCGCGGCTGAACGTGGAGCCGGACGGTACGGCCCGCGCACCGTCCGGCTCCCGGCCCCTTCTCCGGCCTCGCGCCGGTTCCGGGGCCGGGCGGGCTCCTCAGGAGTCGAGGAAGGACGCCAGAGCGGCGGCCGTCGCCGTCCCGTCGTGCTGCGTCCGTACGTACTCCACGGAGTCGATACCGATCCGGGCCGCCGCGTGACGGTCGTCCAGCAGGCGCTCCAGGGCCTCCCCGAGCCCGTCCGGTGCGACGTCGATGATCGGCGGATTGACGCCGGCCAGCTCGACGGACGCACTGTCGAGATACGCGATGACCGGCTTGCCCGCCGCCATGCTCTCGACGGCGAAGGTGCCGTACATCCCGACGGCGAACTGGTCGATGACGATGTCCGCCTCCTGCACCAGGCTGCGGATCCTGGACCAGGAGAGCTTCTCCGCCAGCTTGAGCTCGATCACCTTGCGCCGGTCGAGGTCCTCCAGCAGCGGCAGGACACGGTCCGTCCCCTTCGTCCAGCGGGCGGACGGGGCGTGCAGCACGACGGGGCGCTTGCGCTCCATGACCGGCTGGTCGCACGCCCAGGCGTCCACGTCCACGACCAGGGGCGCCCAGGTCGCCATGGGGAGGTCGACGAGCAGGTCGGGGGTGGTGACGAAGACCGGCAGACCGCTCTCCTCCGCGATGCGCCGGTTGCGCTCCGCCTCGGCCAGCAGCTTCTCTGCGTACCCCTCCGGGGCGTCGTGGAAGAGGGAGTACGGGTTGCGCTCCATGTGGCGCAGCGGGTGCCTGACCTCGCTCCCGTGCGCGAGAAGGGCCACCTTGATGCCCGCCTTCCGCAGTGCGGGGAGGTCGCCTTCGATGCTGTCGCCGTTGAGGCTGCCGAACACCGGCCGGAACGCGTCGGCGAGCAGGTGCGTGTAGCGCGGCAGCACGCGCTGGACCTGTTCCAGCTGGCCGTCGAGCTTCTTGAGCATCCGCCCGTCGACGTACACGTCCGCGGCGTAGTCCTGCGACGACCGTGAGGTGCGGTGCTTGACCACCTCCGCGGAGACGTCGGCGCGTTCCCGGCAGACGGCGCTGGCGAAGGCGGCCAGCTGGCCCGCGAAGTTGGCGGGACCGAGCCCCAGCCGGACCGGGGTCTGGCCGAGCGGTGTCCACTCCCCCATCAGGAGGGCCGGGGGCTCCGCCCGGTCGTCGGACGCGGGGCGCTCCTTCGCGTCCCACGGGGCGTCGGGCACGGGGCCCGGCGGCGTCTTTCCGGAGATCTCCGTGTAGAGCCGCATCAGCCCTTCGCACTGGTGCTCCCAGGAGAGCTCCGTCAGGACCTCGTCGCTGATGCGCTCCTTCATCGCGGCCCGGTTGGCCACCCCCCGGGTGACGGCCTCGACGAAGGACTCCGCGTCGCCGGACACGAACACCTCGCCGACGCCGTGCTCACGCACGTAGGCGCTGAGCGTCTGCACGTCGCTGGCGATGATCGGGAGGCCGGCGTGCAGGTACTCGGCGGTCTTGGTGGGCAGGGACAGCTCGTAGTTGATCGTCCGCTTCGAGCAGATGAGGCCCAGGTCGGCGGTGGAGAGGTAATCGGCCACCTCGTGCTGCGCGACGTAGGGCACCACGTGGATCCGGTCACGGACCTCCAGCTGCGTCGCCTGCTCCAGCAGCCTGGTCAGCTCGTCGCTCTTGAAACCGGCCACGACGGCGAGGTGGTAGTCGGGCAGCTGCGCGAGCCCTTCCACGGCGGTCCCCAGGCCGCGCTCGGACGCGATCCAGCCCGAGTAGACGAGCAGCGGGACGTCATCGCCCAGTCCGCACGCCTCACGGACCGACACCCGGCCCGCGTTCTCGCCGATCACACCGCGGATCGGGGTGTTGCGGACGACGAGCGGGGTCTTCGGCAGCTTGTGGTCGGACCGGATGATCTCCGCGATCTCCGGGGAGACCGTCACCACGGCGTCTGCCTTGCCGATGAACTCCCGCTCCACCGCCGGGAACGCGGAATCCATGACGGGCAGCCGCCACTCGACGCCCGCGACGTACTCGTGGGCGTCGTAGAGCCAGGCGCACTTGCGTCCGGCGGCCCTGAGCCGGGCCGCCGCCAGCGCCCCGGTGTTGATCATGGTGACGTCATTGGCATGGATGACGTCCGGCTTCAGCTCCTCGATCACCGGGCCGAAGGCCAGGTCGAGGTCGACCAGGCCGGGCCAGTCGTGCCGCCAGTCGCCGTTCGCCGCCTTGTTCCTCTCCCTGCTGCGGGCCTTCTGCCCCTCCTCCCAGCGGTAGGCACGCACCCTCAGCTGGTGCGCGCCGCGCCGGGCCTTGATCCACGCCTTGCGGCCCGCCGCCGGCACCCCCGCGACCGCGGAGTCGCCCATCCACCCGACGCGGGCGCTCTGCTCCCGCACCCACGCCTTGTGGGCGGCACGGAGCTGCTCCAGCCCCTTCTTGTCCTTGACCCCCCACTGGGTGATCTTGGCCCGGGGGCTTCCCGCCTTGGCGCTCGCGGCGACACGACGGGTGTAGTGGTTACCCACGGGGACCCGGATCACCTTGACCGGGCCGAACCAGGAGTGCTCCCGGTTCTTGCCGGTGCTGCGTCCCACGAGCGTGACGTCCCAGCCCGCCCGGGCCGCCGCGAGGGCCGTCTTCTGCACCCGGGAGTCGCCGGTGATTCCGTTGGCCACGATCACGGCAAGCCTCGGCCGCTCGGCCGCTTTGCCCCGGTTGGCGGACGTGCTCATCAAAGGATCCTTCGGTTCACGGAGGCCGGACGTGCCGGCGGAGAGGAGGATGTTGCGCCCGGCCCGGCGCCGGGCTCAGCCGCCGATGACGACGCGCCGTACGCCCGCCCAGTTCGCCGGGTCCGTCGTGCGGCGGCCGTCCACCAGGACGCGTACGTCCGGGAGGTCGGAGGCGGCCAGCTCGCGGTACTCGGCGTGGTCGGCCTGGAGGATCGCGGCGGTGACGGTCTGGCCCTGGTGCGGCACGAGGCCGTGGGCGGTCAGCTCGTCGGCCGTGTACATGGGATCGGAGACGAACGGCACCGCGCCCCGCGCCTTCAGCGCCTCGACGACGCCGAAGACCCCGGAGAACGCCGTCTCCTTGACTCCACCGCGGTAGGCGGCGCCCAGCACCAGCACGCCCACCCCGTCCAGGTCGCCGTAGGCGGCGGCCAGCAGGTCGACGGAGTACTCGGGCATCGCGGCGTTGGCCTCACGGGCCGAGCGCACGACGGTCGCCTCCGGGTCGTTCCACAGGTACATCCGGGGGTAGATCGGGATGCAGTGGCCGCCGACGGCGATGCCCGGCTGGTGGATGTGGCTGTAGGGCTGGCTGTTGCAGGCCTCGATGACCTTCTTGACGTCGATGTCGTTCTTGTCGGCGAACCGGGCGAACTGGTTGGCCAGGCCGATGTTGACGTCGCGGTAGGTGGTCTCCGCCAGCTTGGCCAGCTCGGACGCCTCCGCCGTGCCGAGGTCCCAGACGCCGTTCGGGCGCGGCAGGTCCGCACGCTCGTCGAAGTCCAGGACCGCCTCGTAGAACTCCACACCGCGCCGCGTGGAGTCCTCGTCGGTGCCGCCCACCAGCTTGGGGTAGCGGCGCAGGTCGGCGAAGACGCGGCCGGTCAGTACGCGCTCCGGGGAGAAGACGAGGTGGAAGTCACGGCCCGGGGTCAGGCCGGAGCCCTCGGCGAGCATCGGCGCCCAGCGGGTGCGGGTGGTGCCCACTGGCAGCGTGGTCTCGTAGCTGACGAGGGTGCCGGGCCGGAGGCCGGCGGCGATGTCCTTCGTCGCCGAGTCCATCCAGCCGAAGTCCGGGGTGCCCTCGGCGTCCACGAACAGCGGTACGACGACCACGACGGCGTCGGACGCGGCGACGGCGGCGGTGGTGTCGGTCGTCGCGGAGAGCAGGCCCGCGCCCACCGTCTCCTTGAGCCCGGCGTCCAGGCCGTGCTCGCCGGGGAACGGTTCGGTGGCCGCGTTGACGAGCTCCACGACCTTCTCGTTGACGTCCGCCCCGATGACCTTGTGGCCCTTCGCGGCGAACTGCACGGCGAGCGGAAGGCCGATCTTGCCGAGCGCGACTACACAGATGTTCATCGGGTTACTTCCTCTTCGACCTGGTCAGCTTCTGGAGCAGCTTGGCGCCCGCAGAAGGGTTCGTCCGCCACAGCGGTGCCGTGGTGATGACGACGCGCCCCTTGGAATTGACGTTGGCGGACGCCCGGTACGGGGTCTCCCGGCCCCAGCGCCTGGCCAGCGGCATCGCCAGCCCGTCGGCCCGCACCGGGATCTCGTACGTCGAGCCCGCGACGTCGACGTAGAGCCGGGCCCCGCGCCTGGCGTCGGCCGGCCGGATCGGGATACGGGCGGTCAGGAGGGTGGACCTGCCGTCGCCGGACGGTTCACGGGCCAGCTCCCCGGCGGGGCCGGGGCGGCCGGCGCCCCCAGGCAGCCGGCGGGCCCCGGGCTTGTCCGCCGACGCGGGCATCGCGCCGTTCACGAGCGCGACCACGGCCGAGGAGGTATCACCCACCAGACCGACCCGCAGGCCGAGGACGAGGACGAGTTCCTCGTCCTCCTGCTCCCACTCGGCCGACTCCAGCCGGGTGTACTTCGCCAGCCGGCCCGTCACGCCTTCGGCCAGCACCTCGTAGAAGTGGTCGGGAAGCCCGACGGCGTCGTCCCTGAACCCCGGGTAGAGCGCGAAGGCCCGCCCGTCCTCCAGGAGGAAGGGCGGGGCGCCGTTCTCGGACTCCTGCGTGATGGCGCGGGTGAGTTCGCCGACGGCGCCGGCGAGGGCCAGCCCGAAGCGCACCCGCCGCTTGACGCCGGTGATGCGGCGGAGCCCGTCCGTGAAGTACGCGTCCAGGAGTTCCGCGACGCCCTCGCACACCTGGCGGCGGGTCTCGAAGGGGAGAAGGGTGAAGTCCTTCTGCAGCAGTTTGGAGAGTTCCCACTCGAAGTGCCGCTTGAGGACGGCGTCGCGCTCCGGGCCCGCCCCGATGAGTGCGGCGGTGTGCTCCATGATCTTCGCCGTGCAGCGCAGCCGGGCGAGGTGGTCCGCCCGGTAGGTGATGTTGCTCGCGTCACCGCGCTTGACCGCGTAGTAGCAGGTGTAGTCACCCAGCACCGAGATCTTGCGGGCCCGGACGCAGGCCTCGACGGTGAACGGCTGGTCGCTGCCGACCGGCAGGTCCTCGGGGAAACGCAGGTGGTGCTCCTCCACCAGCGACCGCCGGAACAGCTTGGTGTTGGCCAGCGTGTACGGGAGCGCGGAGTCGTACAGGCTGATGTCCGGGTTTCCGGATTCGTACAGCTTCTGGTGGACGTAACGGCCGTTGGTCCCCACCATCTTGCCGACGACCACGTCGGACCCGCGTTCGTCCGCGAGCGCCACCATGCGCTCCAGCGCCTCGGTGCCCAGATGGTCGTCCGAACCGATGAAGTACACGTACCGGCCCGTGGCCGCTTCCAGGGCGCGGTTGCTCGGTGCCGCCGGGCCGCCCGAGTTCTCCTGGTGGATGACCTTGACGGTGTCCGGATACCGGGCCGCGAACCGGTCCAGCTCCTCGCCGCTCCCGTCGGTCGACCCGTCGTCCACGGCGACCACTTCGAGCCGGTCCACGCCGATGCTCTGCTCCACCAGTGAGTTCAGGCACTCGGTGAGGTACGGCATCGTGTTGTACACCGCCACGACGACGGTGACGTCGGGTGCGGTCAACTGGCCACGCCCCCGGGCGCGCTGTCACGCCCGCCGAGCCGTACGGCGCTGCCGGTCGACGCGGACTCCAGCACCGCCGCCGCCACCTCGACCGTCTGCAGTCCCTGCTGGAGGGTGCAGATGTCGGCCGGCTTCCCCAGCACCGCGTCGCGGAACAGTTCGTGCTCGACGAGCAGCGGTTCGCGCTTGGGGATGGCGTAGCGGATCATGTCGCCCTCGGAGACACCGCGGAACGCGCGCAGCGCCTCCCACTCGGTGGCCACGGCGGCGTTGGAGTGGAACGTCAGGTCGGCGGTGAGCGTGTCGGCGATGTAGCAGCCGCGGGCGCCGGTGACCGAGGTGAACCGCTCCTTGAGCGGGCTCAGCCAGTTGACCAGGTGGTTGACCATCGTGCCGTCGGAGAGCTGGCCCACCGCGGAGACCATGTCCTCGTGCGGGCGGCCGGACTTCGACACCGTGTGGGCCGCGATCGAGGTGTACGACTGCCCCGTGACCCAGCCCGTCAGGTCGATGTCGTGCGTGGCCAGGTCCTTGACCACGCCGACGTCGGCGATGCGGTGCGGGAAGGGGCCCTGACGGCGCGTCACCACCTGGTAGACGTCGCCGAGTTCGCCGGCCTCCAGCCGGGTGCGCAGTGAGCGCAGGGCAGGGTTGCAGCGTTCGATGTGGCCGACGCCGGCGACCAGGCCGCGCGTCTCGAAGGCCTCGACCAGACGGCGGGCGCCCTCGACGCTGTCGGCCAGCGGCTTCTCGATCAGCGCGCAGACCCCGGCCTCCGCGAGCTGGAGGCCGACCGGCTCGTGCAGGGCGGTCGGGCAGGCCACGACCGCGTAGTCGATGCCCAGGGCGAGGAGTTCCTCGACGGTGCCGAGGACGGGGGCACCCTGGGCGAAACCGTTCTTGTCGCCCATCGGGTCGACGACGCCGACCAGGGCGACCCCGTCGAGACCGGCGAGGATACGGGCGTGGTTGCGCCCCATCGAGCCCAGGCCGATGAGACCTGCCCTGAGTACGGCGGTCACAGGTTCTCCCCCAGCGCGTTCACGGCGTCGGCGATCCGGGCCAGGTCGCCCTCGGTGAGCGAGGGGTGCACGGGCAGGGAGACGACCTCGGCCGCCGCCCGCTCGGTCTCGGGCAGGTCCCAGTGGCGTCCGGCCTTCTGGTCCGGCTCCCAGTAGGGCTTGAGCCGGTGGATCGGCGTCGGGTAGTAGACGGCGTTGCCGATGCCCGCCTCGGTGAGCTTCGCCATCGCGGCGTCCCGGTCGCCCCGCACCCGGATCGTGTACTGGTGGTAGACGTGCCGGGCGCCCTCGGCGACCGGCGGGGTGGTGACGGCCGGAGCGGTGATGTGCGCGTCGAGGTACGCGGCGTTGGCGCGGCGCTGCTCGGTCCAGCCGCCGACCTTGCCCAGCTGTACGCGGCCGACGGCGGCGGCCACGTCCGTCATGCGCATGTTGGCGCCGACGATCTCGTTGGCGTACCGCTGCTCCATGCCCTGGTTCCGCAGGAGGCGCAGGGTCCGGGCGAGTTCGGGGTCGGCGGTGGTGACCATGCCGCCCTCCAGGGCGTGCATGTTCTTGGTCGGGTAGAAGCTGAACGTTCCGCCTTCGCCGAAGGCGCCGACCGGGGTGCCGTTCAGGGACGCGGCGTGCGCCTGGCAGGCGTCCTCGACGACCGCCAGCTTGTGCTTGCGTGCGATGGGCATGATCTTGTCCATCGCCGCCGGGTGGCCGTAGAGGTGCACCGGCATGACCGCGGCGGTGCGCGGGGTGACGGCGGCCTCGACGGCGGCCGGGTCCAGGCCGAAGCTGCCGGGCTCGATGTCGGCGAAGACGACGTCGGCTCCGACCAGGCGGACGGCGTTCGCGGAGGCCGCGAAGGAGAAGGAGGGGACGATCACCTCGTCGCCCGGACCGATACCGAGGGCGAGCAGCAGCAGGTGCAGGGCGGAGGTACCGGAGTTGACGGCGACGCAGTGGCGTCCCTCGACCAGACCGGAGAAACCTTCCTCGAACGCCGCGACCTCGGGCCCCTGGACCACACGTCCGCTGCGCAGGACGCGGACGGCGGCCTCGATCTCTTCCTCACCGATGACCGGACGCGCAGCAGGAATCGGCTGCTCGTTGATGCTCGTCATGGACGTCCTCCTTGAACACCGCAAGAGCTCTTCGCAGGCAGAGGCACGGGGCGCTGCGGGACGTCCTACGAGGCCGCGCTTAACCCCACCGGCACATGCCGACGCCCTACCGAGAATTTCTGGGCCCGGTCTGTCCTGAACCGGGTTGGTCACCTTCCGTGACGCTCCTACAGGAACTTCACAGTCAGCGACCGTCGTCAGATTATCAGGGATTTCTCCGGTGATTTCGGGCCCGTTAACCAGCCTCTGCATCAATTCTGAAACAAAGGCCGTGTCCCGCCCTCACCTTGTGAGAACGGGACACGGATCACACCCGGCCGGGCTGGAGACGCCCGGCCGGGCCGGGGTCAGCCCTCCTCGGGCGGGGCCGAGGCGGTCACGGAGGGCGACGACTGCTCGGCGGCGACGGTCTTCTTCGCCGTCGTCTTCTTCGTCGTGGCCTTCTTCGTCGTGGCCTTCTTCGCCGTCGTCTTCTTCGCGGCTGTGGACTTGGCGGCCGTCGTCTTGGCCGCCGTGGTCTTGGCGGCCGTCTTCTTCGCGGTCGCCTTCTTGGCCGGGGCCTTCTTGGCGGTCTTGCGGACCGTCTTCTTGGCCGGGGCCGGGGCTGCCTCCCCCCCGTCCTCCGCCACCGGGGCGGCCTCGGAGGTACCGGCGGCGGGCGCACCCGTCACCACGACGACCTCGGCCTCCCCGGCGCCGGCGGGCGAACCCGCCGGGGCGGTGACCTTGCGGGTCACCCGGCGCCGTGCGCGCGGCGGGGCGGCGACCGGTGCGGCCTCCTCCTCGGCGGCCGGAGCCTCGGGCGCGGTCTCCTGGACGGATGCCTCGTCCTGCGGACGGGCAGGCGGCTCGGCCGCCGGAGCGACCGGGTCCTCGGCCGCGACGGGCTCCGCCGCGGGCGAGACCGGCTGGACCGGCTGCGGCACGTCGGCCTGCTTGGGCGAGCCCGCCGGAGCGGTCGCCTTACGGGTCGCCCTGCGCCGCGTCCGGGCCGGGGGCGCTGCCTCGGCCGGGGCCTCGGCTCCGTCACCCGGTGCCGGCTCGGACGGTGCCGCCGGTTCCGGGGCCGCCGGTTCCGGTGCCTCCGCCGTCGCCGGTTCCACGGCCGGCTCGGGCCGTGCCTCGGACGCCGCGACGGGCTCGGCCACCGGTGCCGGTGCCGGTGCGGTCTGCGGGGCACCGGCCGGGGCCGTCGCCTTGCGGCCGCCACGCCGACGTCCGCGGCCACGGGCCGCCGCCTCGGCCTCGGCCGGGCTGCTGTACAGCTCCTCGTCCGCGCCGAACTCCGGCTCGGGCAGCGCCACCGGGGCGGCTGCCTCGGCCGCCACCTCGGCCTCCGTCTCGGCGGGCTCCTCGTGCCCGTCGTGCGCGGCGGCGTGCTCCTGCTCGTGGCGGTCGGCGTGCTCGTGCTCGTGGTCGTGCCCGGCGCCGCCCCGGCCGCGCTTCTTGGACTTCTTGCCGCCCCCGCCGCCCGTGGACGCCGGCTGCTCCATGTGCACGATGACACCGCGTCCGTTGCAGTGGACGCAGGTCTCGGAGAAGGACTCCAGCAGACCCTGCCCCACGCGCTTACGGGTCATCTGGACCAGGCCCAGCGAGGTGACCTCGGCGACCTGGTGCTTGGTGCGGTCCCGGCCCAGGCATTCCAGCAGCCGCCGCAGGACGAGGTCCCGGTTGGACTCCAGGACCATGTCGATGAAGTCGACGACCACGATGCCGCCGAGGTCGCGCAGCCGCAGCTGGCGCACGATCTCCTCGGCCGCCTCCAGGTTGTTCTTGGTGACGGTCTCCTCGAGGTTCCCGCCCTGCCCGGTGAACTTTCCGGTGTTGACGTCGACGACGACCATCGCCTCGGTCTTGTCGATCACCAGCGAGCCGCCGCTGGGCAGGTAGACCTTCCGGTCCAGCGCCTTCATCAGCTGCTCGTCGATCCGGTACGTCGCGAAGACGTCGACCTCGGACGTCCACCGCGACAGCCGGTCCACGAGGTCCGGCGCCACCTGCGAGACATATCCGTGGATGGTCTCCCACGCGTCGTCACCGCTGACGATCACCTTCGAGAAGTCCTCGTTGAAGATGTCGCGGACGACCCGCACCGTCATGTCCGGCTCGCCGTACAGCAGGGTCGGCGCGTTGGAGCTGGTGGTGCTCTTCGACTTCTTCTGGATCTCTTCCCACTGGCCCTGCAGCCGCTCGACGTCGCGGCGCAGCTCCTCCTCGCTCGCGCCCTCGGCGGCGGTGCGCACGATGACACCCGCGTCCTCGGGAACGATCTTCTTGAGGATGGTCTTCAGCCGGGCGCGCTCGGTGTCGGGCAGCTTGCGGCTGATACCGGTCATCGAGCCCTCGGGCACATAGACCAGGTAGCGGCCGGGCAGCGAGACCTGGCTGGTCAGCCGGGCGCCCTTGTGGCCGATCGGGTCCTTGGTCACCTGGACGAGGACCGACTGGCCGGACTTCAGCGCGCTCTCGATGCGGCGCGGCCCGTGGGCCATGCCGAGCGCCTCGAAGTTGACCTCACCGGCGTACAGGACGGCGTTGCGCCCCTTGCCGATGTCGACGAACGCCGCCTCCATGGACGGCAGGACGTTCTGCACCTTGCCCAGGTAGACGTTGCCGACGTAGCTGGTGGCCTGCTCCTTGTTGACGTAGTGCTCGACGAGCACGTTGTCCTCGAGGACGCCGATCTGGGTGCGCTCGCCGCTCTGGCGGACGACCATGACCCGCTCGACCGCCTCGCGGCGGGCCAGGAACTCGGCCTCGGTGATGATCGGCACACGGCGGCGGCCCTGCTCGCGCCCTTCGCGGCGGCGCTGCTTCTTGGCCTCCATACGGGTCGAGCCCTTGATGGACCGGACCTCGTCGAAGCCGGTACCCGGCTCGCGCTCCGCCTCCTTCTTGCGCGGCTCCCGGACCTTGACGACCGTACGCTCCGGGTCGTCCGAGCCCGTGGCCGCCTCCTCGGACGCGGCGTCCGAGCTGCGGCGGCGACGGCGACGGCGACGGCGGCTGCTGCTGGAGCCGGAGGGGCCGGACTCGTCGTCCTCCTCCTCGTCGTCCCGGTCCTGCCGCTCCTCGTCGGATGCCTCGGCGGCCCCGCTCACGGGTTCGTCGTGCTGCTCGGTGTCCTCCGGGTCACCGGCCTCGCCACGACGGCGGCGGCGGCCACCGCGGCGGCGACGGCGGGAGGGCCGGTCGCCGTACTCGTCGGCCTCGTCACCCTCGCCCTCGTGCTCGGCGCCGGTGTCGGCCCGGTCCTCCTCGTGCTCGTCCTCGGGGGTCTCCTCGGCGGGCAGCGTGACGGGTGTCGCGGCCGGCTCGGTCTCGACGGCCTCACCGCGGCGGCGACGGCGACGGCGCGAACCGCTCTGCGGCGCCGCCTCGGTCTCCTCGGTGCCCGGGGCGGTCTCGGCGGCGGTCCGCTGCCGGCCGGTGTCCCTGCGCGGGGTCCGCTCCTCCGTCTGCCGCTCCTCGTGCTCGTCCTCCTCGTCGTACGGCGAGGCGGGACCGGCCGCGGCTGCCGCGGCGGCCGCGGTCTCCGGGGTCTGGAACATCGGCTCGGCGAAGACCGGGGCCTGGAAGACGGCGACGGCGGGGCGCGTGGCGCGACGGCTGCGGCGTTCCGGCTCCTCGGCCCTGCCGGTGAACTCGGGCCGGCCCGCGGGAGCGGTGGCACGACGGCGCTGGCGGCCGCGCGGCGCTGCTTCCTCGGTGGTCCCGGCGGTCTCGGCGGCCAGTTCCTCCGCCACAGCGGCGGGAAGGCTCTCACCGGTGCCGGCGGCCGACGCCTCGGCGAGTTCCTCGGCCGGGGCGGCGGGCCCGGTGGGCTGCGGGGCTCCTGCGGGGGCGCTCGCCTTGCGGGTGGCACGACGACGGCGGGGGGCCGCGGCGGCCGGTTCCGCGGGGGCGGCTTCTTCGGCCGGGGCCTGCGCGGCCGGGGCCTCCACAGCCGCGGGCTCCACGGCCTCGGGCTCCGGAACGGCCGTCCCGGCGGTCTGCGGCGTACCGGCCGGAGCGGAGGCGCGCCGCCGTCCACGGCCGCGCGGCGCGGCGGCCGGCTCCGCCACGGGGGCGGGTTCGGCAGCGGCGGCGGGTTCGGCAGCGGGGGCAGATTCGTCTGCGGCGGGCTCCCCGGCGGATCCGACGGGCTGCGGGGGGCCGGCCGGTGCGGTCGCCTTACGGACGACGCGACGACGGCCACGGGGGGCCGCCACAGGCTCGGACTCCACAGGCTCGGGCTCCACGGCCTCGGCCTCCACGGCTTCCTCGGCCTCTTCCAGCTCTTCCGGCTCCTCGGCCACGGCCGGCTCGGCGATCTGCTCGGCGGCCTCGGGCGCACCGGCGGGGGCGGTCGCCTTGCGCACCGCCCGGCGGCGCGGCCGGGCGGGGGGCGCGGCCTCGGCCGTTCCGGCCGTCTCGTCGGCCGGGGCGCTACCGGCGGCCACCGCCGGCTCCACGCTCTCCGCGGCCGTCTCGGTCGGCCCGGCCTCAGCGGTCCCGCCACTCCGGGGGGCGCCCGCCGGGGCGGTCGCCTTGCGCACCGCGCGGCGGCGCGGACGCGCCGGCGGCGCGGCGTCGCCGGCCTCGGTGGCAGCGGCCTCGGCGGCAAAGGGCGCTTCGGCGTCGGACCCCGCCGGTATGGCCGGCGTGGCGTCCACCGGGGCGGACGCGCCCGGTCCGCCCGAGGGCGGACCCGCGGGCCGGGAGGCGGCGCGGCGCCTGCGGCGCGGCGGCAGCTTGTCCCCGGGGGCGTTGTTCTCTTCGGTGTTCCCGGTCGCACCGGGTTCGTTCGGCTCGTGCATGCGGGCGGTTCTCCCGTCGCGCTCCCGGGCGCCGCGTCTGATTCCGGTCGGGACGCTTCGCGTGATGTGCGCGACGCGCCCTCCGGGGCGCGGGCGCCGCACGGGAGCTGATGTCTGGCTCGCCGGTTCCCTACGCGGTCTGCGTACGGCCTGGCGAAAGTCTTATGGGGGTTGTGCGCGGCCCGACCCAGGTGGCTCCCGGGTCCGAGGGCTGCGCTACGACGACCGCCTTACGCGGAACCCGCACCCTCGGGCACCGTCGCGACGGCGGCCGGGTCGGCCTGCGTACTGACGGCCGGGGCTGCCTCGCGGTCGGGCGCGAGCGGGTCGGTCACCGTGCCGGACTCCTCGTCGAAGAGCCCCTGCGCCAGCCTGGTCACCGCTGCGGGGACCGGCGGCGCCAGGTCGGCCACAGCTCGGAGACCGGACAGGACGTCGTCGGGTCGCACGGCGGGTGTCTCGTGCCGCACAACCAGCCGCAGTATCGCACAGGGCGTGTCCCCGGGCCTATCAGGCTGTGGATCAAGGGCCTGCAGTTCGACGACCGCGGCACGGGCGTCGAAGGTGCGCATGCCGTTCTTCGCCCGGCGCTGGACCTCGACGGTTCCGGCGGCCATGAAGGCGTCGACGGCCTTGCGCGCGTCCTCGACGGCGACCCGGTCCAGCCGCAGTTCCCACACGGAGGCGGTGAGCCGGTCGGCGAGGCCCGGGGTGCGGGCCTCGACGGCGTCGGTGATGTCGAGGCCGTCGGGCAGCGACGCGTCGAGCAGCGCGCGCAGGACGGCGGGGTCGCGTGCCTCGGTGAGGGCGATCTCCAGGAACTCGGCCTCGCTGCCCGTACCGGTAGGGGCGGCGTTGGCGTACGAGACCTTGGGGTGCGGGGTGAAGCCCGCCGAGTAGGCCATGGGCACCTCGGAGCGGCGCAGCGCCCGCTCGAAGGCACGCTGGAAGTCTCGGTGACTGGTGAACCGGAGGCGGCCCCGCTTGGTGTAGCGCAGTCGGATGCGCTGCACCGCCGGCGCGGGCGGCGGGCCTTCGGGCTGTCGCTTGCCCAGTGGTTCTTCTCCTCGGTGCGGGGCGGACGCGGTGGCGTGCCGCCCACGAAGTACAGGGTGCCCCGGGGTGCCGCTCCGGCTCACCCCCGGCCGGCGACGGGGTCGGCGGTCGGGGAGATCTCGGGTGCGGGCGCCGCACTGGGGACAGTCGTTGTCCTACCCAGGGTACGCGCAGCGGACCCGTGGAGTTCCCGCGCCCGCCTGACCTGCGGCGGGCCGGCCGCCGGCGCACACCGTGCGCCCCGGCGGCGCGGACGCGAACGCCCGGCCCGGGGTCTCCCGGGGCCGGGCGTTCGTCACCGGGCTGCCCCCGGCCGGCCACTCGTGGCTACTTCACGACGGTGAGCGTTACTTCACGGCGTGAGCGTTACTTCACGACGGTGAGCGGCAGCAGTTTCTTGCCGGTGGGGCCGATCTGGATGCTGGTGTCCATCTGCGGGCACACCCCGCAGTCGAAGCACGGCGTCCAGCGGCAGTCCTCGACCTCGGTCTCGTCGAGGGCGTCCTGCCAGTCCTCCCAGAGCCAGTCCTTGTCGAGGCCGGAGTCCAGGTGGTCCCAGGGCAGGACCTCCTCGTAGGTCCGCTCACGGGTGGTGTACCAGTCGACGTCCACGCCGAACTCCGGCAGCGTCTTCCCGGCGCTCTTCATCCACAGGTCGTAGCTGAAGTGCTCGCGCCAGCCGTCGAAGCGGCCGCCGGACTCGTAGACCTCGCGGATGACGGAGCCGACACGGCGGTCGCCCCGGGAGAGCAGGCCCTCGACGATGCCGGGCTTGCCGTCGTGGTAGCGGAAGCCGATGGAGCGGCCGTACTTCTTGTCGCCGCGGATCTTGTCGCGGAGCTTGGCGAGCCGGGCGTCGGTCTCCTCCGCGCCCAGCTGGGGGGCCCACTGGAAGGGGGTGTGCGGCTTGGGCACGAAGCCGCCGATGGAGACGGTGCAGCGGATGTCGTTCTGGCCGGACACCTCGCGGCCCTTGGCGATGACGTTGACCGCCATGTCGCCGATCTGGAGGACGTCCTCGTCGGTCTCGGTGGGCAGGCCGCACATGAAGTACAGCTTCACCTGGCGCCAGCCGTTGCCGTAGGCGGTGGCGACGGTCCGGATCAGGTCCTCCTCCGAGACCATCTTGTTGATGACCTTGCGCATGCGCTCGGAGCCGCCCTCGGGGGCGAAGGTGAGGCCGGACCGGCGGCCGTTGCGGGTCAGCTCGTTGGCCAGGTCCACGTTGAACGCGTCGACGCGGGTGGAGGGCAGCGAGAGGCCGATCTTGTCCTCGGTGTAGCGGTCGGCCAGTCCCTTGGCGATCTCACCGATCTCGGTGTGGTCGGCGGAGGACAGCGAGAGCAGCCCGACCTCCTCGAAGCCGGTGGCCTTGAGTCCCTTGTCGACCATCTCGCCGATGCCGGTGATGCTTCGCTCCCGCACGGGGCGCGTGATCATGCCGGCCTGGCAGAAACGGCAGCCGCGGGTGCAGCCGCGGAAGATCTCGACGGACATCCGCTCGTGGACGGTCTCGGCCAGCGGCACGAGGGGCTGCTTGGGGTACGGCCACTCGTCGAGGTCCATCACGGTGTGCTTGGACACCCGCCACGGCACGCCCGACCGGTTGGGCACGACCCGGCCGATGCGGCCGTCGGGGAGGTACTCCACGTCGTAGAAGCCGGGGACGTACACGCCGCCGGTCTTCGCCAGGCGGAGCAGCACCTCCTCCCGGCCTCCGGGCCGGCCTTCGGCCTTCCAGGCGCGGATGATCTCGGTGACCTCCAGGACGGCCTGTTCCCCGTCGCCGATGACCGCGCAGTCGATGAACTCCGCGATCGGCTCCGGGTTGAACGCCGCGTGGCCGCCCGCGAGCACGATCGGGTGGTCGACGGTACGGTCCTTCGCCTCCAGCGGGATGCCCGCGAGGTCCAGTGCCGTGAGCATGTTGGTGTAGCCGAGCTCGGTGGAGAAGCTCAGCCCGAACACGTCGAACGCGCCGACGGGGCGGTGGCTGTCCACGGTGAACTGGGGCACCCGGTGCTCGCGCATCAGCGCCTCGAGGTCGGGCCAGACGCTGTACGTCCGCTCGGCGAGGACGCCGTCCCGCTCGTTGAGTACCTCGTAGAGGATCATGACGCCCTGGTTGGGGAGCCCGACCTCGTAGGCGTCCGGGTACATGAGGGCCCAGCGGACGTCGCATTCGTCCCACGGTTTGACGGTGGAGTTCAGCTCACCGCCGACGTACTGGATGGGCTTCTGCACATGCGGGAGCAGAGCTTCGAGCTGCGGGAAGACCGACTCGGCAGACATCTGAGGACCTTCGTGAGCTGGCAGGGGTGACCATCAAGCGTACCCCGGTGCTCAGTGCTCCTGCGCCGCCCGCAGACCGGGCTCCGCCGCGCGGGCCCACACCCCGGGCAGTTCGCGTTCCCGTTCCCCGGCGGCCGCCTCCTCGTGTCCGTACACGAGACCCCAGGTGAACGCGGACTCGCCGGCGCCGTGTGCCTGGGCGGCGAGGGTGCGGAGGGCGTCGCGGGCCACGACGCTGTCCTGGTGGTCGCCGAGGGCCTTCTGGACCTTCTTCGTCCGTGCGGCGACTTTTTTGGCGGGCTTGCCGAGGGCGGGCCGGGCGGCCTCGGCCGCGTAGCGGACCCGTTTGGCGGTCTTGCGGGCCTCGTGCAGGGCCGTGTCACGGTCCGGGCCCGGCGGCAGTTCCAGGGCGTGGCCGACGCGGGCGGCCAGGCGTGCGTGCTCCTTCAGTACCGCGCGCGGCAGGACCTTCCCGGGGGCCTTCGCCGCGCGGGGCCGCAGCGGCGGATCGGCGAGAAGGTCCTCCAGCGACTCCAGCAGGGCCAGGTGGCGTTCCGAGTCCAGCGCCTCCAGAACCCGGCTCCGCGCTCCGGCGCGCCGGGCGGCGGAGGAGAGGTCCAGCCGGGCCCGCACCGGGCCGAGGACCAGGGTGCCGGGCAGTTCCGCGATCCTGCTGCGGAGCCGTGCGTCCAGGACTTCCCGGTCGCGGTCGACGCCCAGTTCGGCGGCGAGCCATTTCAGCTCCTCGCGCACCGGGTCGGTGGCGGCCCGGCCGAGCACCGCGCGGTACGTCCGCAGGGCGCTGCGGAGTCTGCGGGTGGCGACCCGCATGTGGTGGACGCTGTCGGGCAGGTCCCGGCGCACGGCGGGGTCGAGGGTGACGAGGGCGTCGGCCTGCTCGCGCAGGTAGGCGAGGACGTGGTCGCCGGCGGTGCGCGGGGCGGCGGTCCCGGGCCGCTGTTCCCGTTCCTCCCGGGGGGCGGTGCCGGCCAGGGCCCTGGCCAGTTTGGAGGCCGAGCGGGCGGGGCGTACACCGGCCTCGCACAGACGGTCCCCGACGGCGTCGAGGAGGGCCGGGTCGCCGTCGTCGGCGAGTTCGACCTCGATCTCGGTCCAGGTGGAGGTGGTGCCGCGCCCCCGGGCGGTCAGACGTTCGGCGAGCACCTCGTCGATGCTCACCTCGGCGAGCAGCAGGCCGTTCCCGTCGAGGAGGTGGTGGACGTCGCGGGTGGACAGGACGCGGGCGGCGGGGGCGACCGGCCGGCCGCGGACGCGGGAGCGGACCAGCGAGGCGAGGGCGGGCGGCAGGGTGTCGGAGAGCGGGGCCCGGATCTCGTCGCGGGTGTCGGCGCGGACCGGGAACTTGAGGTGCCATCCGGCGTCCTCTCCCCCGGTCCGGCGCCGCAGGGTGAGCGAGCCGGCGGCGAGTCTGAGGTCGTCCGTGTCGTAGTACACGGCGTCCAGCTCGAAGACGCCCCGGGGGGCGACGGCCGCGACCCCGGCCACCCCGGTCAGGTCGGGCAGCCGGGTGTCCGGGGTGGCTTCGTACTTCCGCTCGATCTCACGTTTCGAGTCCGCCATGGACCGAATGTATCCGCGCGGGGCGGGATCATGCGTGGTCTCAGGCCGACATGGGCCGTTGCACCCGGATCGACTGGAGCAGCCCGATCGCCACCCATACGGCGAACATCGACGACCCGCCGTACGAGACGAAGGGCAGCGGCAGGCCGGCCACCGGCATGATGCCGAGGGTCATCCCGATGTTCTCGAAGGACTGGAAGGCGAACCAGGCGATGATGCCGGCGGCGACGATCGTGCCGTACAGCTCGGTGGTCTCGCGGGCGATGCGGCAGGCGCGCCACAGGACGACACCGAGCAGCACGATGATCAGCCCGGCGCCGACGAAGCCCAGCTCCTCCCCCGCGACGGTGAAGACGAAGTCGGTCTGCTGTTCGGGGACGAACTGGCCGGTGGTCTGCGAGCCCTGGAAGAGGCCGGTGCCGGTGAGTCCGCCGGAACCGATGGCGATCCGGGCCTGGTTGGTGTTGTAGCCGACGCCGGCCGGGTCGAGGGCGGGGTTGGCGAAGGCGGCGAAGCGGGCGATCTGGTAGTCGTCGAGCACGCCGAGCTGCCAGACGGCCAGGGCGCCCGCGGTGCCGGCCCCGAGGAGTCCGAAGATCCAGCGGTTGGACGCCCCGGAGGCCAGCAGCACCCCGAGCACGATGACGGCCATGACCATGACGGAGCCGAGGTCGGGCATCAGCATGACGACGGCCATCGGGACGAGTGCCAGGCCGAGCGCCTTGGCGACCGTGCGGTGGTCGGGGTGGAGCTGGTCGCCCGCGTCGACGCGGGCGGCGAGCAGCATCGCCATCCCCAGGATGATCGTGATCTTGGTGAACTCGGAGGGCTGGAGGGAGAAGCCACCGGGAAGGAGGATCCAGGCGTGCGCGCCGTTGACGGTGGCGCCCAGCGGGGTGAGGACCGCCACGACGAGGACGACCGAGAGGCCGTAGAGGACCGGGACCGCGCCCCGCAGGGTGCGGTGCCCGAGCCAGATGGTGCCGATCATCAGCGCCAGGCCGATGCCGGTGTTCAGGACGTGCCGGAAGAGGAAGTAGTAGGGGTCGCCGTGGGTCAGCGAGTCCCGGTTGCGGGTCGCCGACCAGACCAGCAGCGACCCGGCGAAGGACAGCGCGAGCGCGGAGCCGAGCAGGGGCCAGTCCAGCCGCCGGACGACGGAGTCGCGGGCGGTGAGCTTGGCCCAGGCGGAGCGTTCGGGGGCGTAGCGGGAGACGGAGAAGCCTGCCATCAGTCCCTCCTCCCCGGTGCCCCGGCGAGGCCCGCGGCGAGCTGCTGCGTGCCGTCCTGGGCGGGCGGTTCGGGAGTGTAGGGCTTGATCTTCGGGGCGACGATCGAGCCGTCGGGGGTGATCTTCGGGAGGGTCTTCTGGGGCTCGGGCAGCAGGGCCTTCTTGAGGTCCTGCTTGCCGGAGGCGTCCAGCCCGTAGAGCGCGCTGTAGATGTTGCGCACGGCGGGGCCGGAGGCGCCGGAGCCCGTACCGCCCTGGGAGATCGTCATGACGATCGAGTAGTCCTCGGTGTACGAGGCGAACCAGGAGGTCGTCTGCTTGCCGTAGACCTCGGCGGTACCCGTCTTGGCGTGCATCGGGATCTTGTCCTGGGGCCAGCCGCCGAAACGCCAGGCGGCGCTGCCCCGGGTCGCGACTCCCGCGAGGGCTTCGTCTATCTTGTCGCGGGTGTCGCCCTTGAACGGCAGCTTGCCGTGGGCCCGGGGCTCGATCTCCTTCACCGTCCTGCCGTCACCGCTGATGACCGCCTTGCCGACGGTGGGGTCGTAGAGGGTGCCGCCGTTGGCGATGGCGGCGTAGATGGTGGCCATCTGGATCGGGGTGACGAGGGTGTCGCCCTGGCCGATCGAGTAGTTGACGGAGTCACCGGCGCGCATCTTGTAGCCCTCGACGCAGCCTTCGTACGCGATCTTCTCGACGTAGGTGCCGTCCTTCTTGCCCTGCTTGCACCAGGCGTCCTTGTTGGCGTCGTAGAAGTCCTGCTTCCACTCGCGGTCGGGGACGCGGCCGGCGACCTCGTTGGGGAGGTCGATGCCGGTCTCCTTGCCGAGGCCGAACTGGTGGGCGGTTTTGTAGAACCAGTCCGCCGGGTTCTTCTTCGGCTTGTTGCCGCCGTCCTTGGCCCATTCCTTGTGCGCCAGGCCGTAGTAGACGGTGTCGCAGGAGACCTCCAGGGCGCGGCCGAGGTCGATGCTGCCGTACCCCTGGGACTCGAAGTTCTTGAAGACCTGGCCGCCGATGGAGTAGGAGCTCGGGCAGGGGTAGCTGCCGTCGAAGTCGTAGCCGGCGTTGACCGCGGCCGTCGAGGAGATGACCTTGAAGATGGACCCGGGGGCCGCGGTGCCCTGGATGGCCCGGTTCAGCAGCGGGAAGTTGGACTTCTTGCCGGTGAGCTTCGCGTAGTCCTTGGCGGAGATGCCGCCGATCCAGGCGTTGGGGTCGTAGGTCGGCAGGGAGGCCATGGAGACGATGCGGCCGGTCTTCGTCTCCATGACGACGACGGCGCCGGAGTCCGCCTTGTAGAGCTCGTTGGTGTTGCGGTCCATCTCCTTGCGGGCCGTCTCCATCGCCTTGTTGAGCTCGTACTCGGCGACGGCCTGGACCCGGGCGTCGATGGAGGTGACGATGCTGGAGCCCGGCTCGGCCTCGTCGTTCTGGGCCTCGCCGATGACCCGCCCGAGGTTGTCGACCTCGTACCGGGTGACGCCGGCCTTGCCGCGCAGCTCCTTGTCGTAGGTGCGCTCCAGGCCGGAGCGGCCGACCTGGTCGGAGCGGAGGTAGGGCGAGTCGGTGTCCTGGGCCTTGGTGACCTCCTCGTCGGTCACCGGCGAGAGGTAGCCGAGCACCTGGGCGGTGTTGGCCTTGCCGGGCGAGGCGTAGCGGCGTACCGCGGTGGGTTCGGCGGTGATGCCGGGGAAGTCCTCGGCGCGCTCGCGGATCTGCAGGGCCTGCTGGGTGGTGGCCTCGTCGGTGACGGGGATCGGCTGGTAGGGCGAGCCGTTCCAGCAGGGCTGGGGGGTCTTGGAGTCGCAGAGGCGGACCTTGTCCGTGACCTCCTTGGGCTCCATGCCCAGGACCCCGGCGAGGCGGGTCAGCACACCGGCGCCGTCGTCCTTCATCTTCATCAGCTCGGTGCGGCTGGCCGAGACGACGAGACGGGTCTCGTTGTCGGCGAGGGGTACGCCCCGGGCGTCGAGGATGGAGCCGCGGACGGCCGGCTGCACGACCTGCTGGACGTGGTTGTTCTTCGCCTCGTCGGTGTACTCGTCGCCGTTGCGGATCTGGAGGTACCAGAGCCGGCCGCCGAGGGTGAGGAGCAGGGAGAAGACGAGGACCTGGATGACGACGAGGCGGATCTGGACCCGCTGGGTCCGGCCCGTCTCCGGGATGTTGCTCACGGGGCGCCCCCGGTGCTGGTGGGTCGGCCAGGGGTACGGGGGTCGCCCCCGGGGGAGAAGGGCCTCACAGTCGCTTGACCCCCTTGATCCTTCCCGCGCGTGCGGCGCGGCCGCGGGCCGCCCGCAGACGCAGCTGGCCGCGCTGGCTGCCGATGCTCAGCCCGGTGCCCGAGGCCAGCCATCCGGCGGCGACGTCACCGCCGGCGTTCTCGGTGACCGGGTCGGTCTCGGTACGTCTGGCGAGGGCCATGATCAGCGGGATCGTGAAGGGGGCGAGCAGCAGGTCGTACAGCGCCGCGGTGAACAGCAGGCTGCCGAGGCCCACATGGCGGGCGGCCGTGTCGCCGACCAGGGCGCCGACCCCGGCGTAGAGCAGGGTGGAGCCGAGGGCCGCGGCGACGACCACGGCCATCGGGGCGAAGGCCGACGTGAGCCGGCCGTTCGCGGGGCGGGTCAGTCCGGCGAGGTAGCCGATGACGCAGAGCACCAGGGCGTACCGTCCGGCCGCGTGGTCGGCGGGCGGTGCCAGGTCGGCCAGGAGGCCGGCGCCGAATCCGGTCAGCGCGCCGGCGACGTGTCCGTAGACGAAGGCGAGTCCGAGGACGACCAGGAGCAGCAGGTCGGGGGTGGCTCCGGGGAGTTGGAGGCGGGCGAGTACGGAGACCTGGACGACGAGGGCGACGACGACCAGGACGGCGGAGAGCAGGGTCCGGTTCACGCGCATGGGGATCAGCTCTATTCCTGCTCGTTCGCCGTGTCACCGGCGGGTGTGTCGGCGTTGCCCTCGGGCGGGTCGGCGGCGCCGGTCTCCGTGCCGGTACCGCTCCCGGCGTCGGCGTCGGGCTTGTCGTTGATGTTGCCGACCACCTTGCCGCTGCCGTCGACGAGGTCGCCGTTGGGCTGGACGGTGACGGTGACCGTGGGGGTGGGCTTGGGCTTCGCGGGCTTGGCGGGCTGCTTCGGCAGGACCATGTCGCGCGGGTCCTCGCGGGGTGCCTGCACCACGATGCCGACGATGTCCAGCTTGGTGAAGCCGACGAACGGCTCGACGTAGACGGTGCGGGTCAGGTCGCCGCCCGAGGGGTCCACACGGACGACCCGGCCGACCGGCACACCGGGCACGAAGGGCTTGTCCTCGCTGGAGCCGAAGGTGACCAGCCGGTCGCCCTTCTTCACTTCGGCCTTGCCGTTGAGGAACTGGACGGAGAGCGGCCTGGAGCCCTGGCCGGTGGCGAAGCCGAGTTCGTCGGTCTTCTCCATCCGGGTCCCGACGGTGAAGTCGGGGTCGTTGGCCAGGAGCACGGTCGCGGTCTCCGGGCCGACGGTGGTGACCCGGCCGACGAGCCCTTCGCCGTTGAGCACGGTCATGTCGCGCCGCAGGCCGTCGTCGGCGCCCGCGTCGATGGTGATCGTCCAGGAGAAGCCCTGGGCCGCTCCTATGGCGATGACCTCGGCGGCCTTGATGCCGTACTGGCCGGTTCCCGCGGTCCTGAGCAGGGAGTCGAGCTGCCGGGCCTTGCTGCTGTTGCGGTCGTCGCTGCCGAGTCTCGCCTTCAGTTCGGCGTTCTCGTGTTCCAGGGCCGCGATCCGGTCGTGCCGGTCCCCGGAGTCCCGTACGGCGCCGATGGCGTTGCCCACCGGGTCCACCGCCGCCGCGACGCCGTTCTCGACCGGCCCGAAGACCGTGGCGGCGGCCTGCCGGGCACCGTCCACCGGCGACTCCTCGCCCCCGCGGATGTCCACTGTGATCAACGCGAACGCGATCGCGATCAGCAGCACCAGGAGCAGCCGGCTCTCTCGTGTGTCCCTCACGTGCGGCGGCCGTGCCTTCCTCGTCGGAATGTTCGTGCCTGTATGTCAGCGTTCCGCCGCCGGGCGCGGCGGCGCCCGGGCGGCGGAACGCCAGGTCGGTCCTACCGGCGGGGCTGGGCGTCCAGCACCTGCTGGAGCGCCTCGAACTCCTCGACGCACTTGCCGGAACCGAGGGCCACCGAGTCCAGCGGGTCCTCGGCGATGTGGATGGGCATGCCCGTCTCGTTGCGGAGCCGCTCGTCCAGGCCGCGCAGCAGTGCGCCGCCGCCGGTGAGGACGATGCCGCGGTCCATGATGTCACCGGAGAGCTCCGGCGGGCACTTGTCCAGGGTGGTCTTCACGGCGTCGACGATCGCGTTGACCGGCTCCTCGATCGCCTTGCGGACCTCGCCGGCCGAGATGACCACGGTCTTGGGCAGCCCGGAGACCAGGTCGCGGCCGCGGATCTCGGTGTGCTCGTCCTTGTCGAGGTCGAACGCCGAGCCGATGGTGATCTTGATCTGTTCGGCGGTGCGCTCGCCGAGGAGGAGGGAGTACTCCTTCTTGACGTGCTGGATGATCGCGTTGTCCAGTTCGTCACCGGCGACCCGGATCGACTGGGCAGTGACGATTCCGCCGAGCGAGATCACCGCGACCTCGGTCGTGCCCCCGCCGATGTCGACGACCATGTTGCCGGTGGCCTCGTGGACCGGCAGCCCGGAGCCGATGGCGGCGGCCATCGGCTCCTCGATGATGTGCACCTGGCGTGCGCCCGCCTGCGTCGACGCCTCGATGACGGCGCGCCGCTCGACCCCGGTGATGCCGGAGGGCACGCAGACGACGACCCGCGGGCGGGCCAGGTAGCGGCGCTTGTGGATCTTGAGGATGAAATAGCGGAGCATCCGCTCCGTGATCTCGAAGTCGGCGATCACGCCGTCCTTCAGCGGGCGCACGGCAACGATGTTGCCCGGGGTGCGCCCGATCATCTTCTTGGCCTCGGAGCCGACCGCGAGAATTCCGCCGGTGTTGGTGTTGATGGCCACGACGGACGGCTCGTTCAGGACGATGCCGCGCCCCCTGACGTACACCAGCGTGTTGGCAGTCCCGAGGTCGATAGCCATGTCACGGCCGATGAACGACATTGAGTTCCCCTTGTTCCCCATGAGGATGCGTCGGGCCTTCCCAGGAAGCGGAAAAATGGCTTGTTCCAGGTAGGCGAGGTGGGCGCTGCGGGCGTGGAGGCTTCCATCGTAGTGCCGTACGGACGGACACAGCGCGAGGGTCCTTCGCCTTTGCGGGTGGAACAGTAGCCCGTTCCACCCATGGTGACGTTACGTCGGGGGGATGCGTTCCCGCGATACGTGGCCCTATGCCGAAGGGCGACCGAATTACTTCGGTCGCCCCAGGCCCTGAGCGCTGTTTGGCCGAGCGGAAGTCAGGAAAGCCCCGGGAAGAAGAGCTTGAGTTCCCGCTCCGCGGACTCCTCCGAGTCCGAGGCGTGGATGAGGTTCTCCCGGGTGATCGTGCCGAAGTCGCCACGGATGGAACCGGGCGCGGCGGCGATCGGGTCGGTGGGGCCGGCGAGGGCGCGGACGCCCTCGATGACCCGCTCGCCCTCGGCCACCAGGGCCACCACGGGACCGGAGGACATGAACTCGACGAGCGGCTCGTAGAAGGGCCGGCCCTTGTGCTCGCCGTAGTGCTGCTCCAGGGTCTCCTGGTCCAGGGTCCGCAGCTCCAGCGCGGTGATCGTCCAGTTGGCCTTGCGCTCGATACGGCCGACGATCTCGCCGATCAGCCCGCGCCGGACGGCGTCGGGCTTCAGAAGGACGAGGGTGCGCTGCGTCATGTGCGGCTCCTTGCGGACGTGGTGGTGCGTGTGAGGGCCCTGAGATTACAGGGGTACGGGGACGGCCCGGTGACCGGGTTACGCTGCGTCATGCTCAGGCGTGAGCCTGTGGGCTCTCCTGGGCCTCCGCCATCGCCGCCCAGCGGGCCTTCGCCTCGTCGATCTTCCGGCCGTAGTGGACGGACGCCCACCACAGGGCGGCGAAGGCGACCCCGAGGATGTACATCATCGGGACGAAGAAACCGCTGAGGATCAGCGCGATCTGGAGCGCCCACCCGAGCTGGACGCCGCCGGGCCGGGTGATCACACCGCAGAACAGCACGGACAGCAGCATGCCGATCCCGCAGACGGTCCAGACCGTGCCCATGGCCAGGTCGTCGGACTTCATCGCGACGAGCCCGGCGAAGCCGATCACGAAGAACTCGCTGATCAGCGTCGAGGCGCAGAGCGTACGCACAGGTCAGTGCCTTCCCAGGAGGAGCCGGGCCTCGCCGACCGTGATCACGGAACCGGTCACCAGGACTCCGGCGCCCGCGTACTCCGCCTCTTCCTCGGCGAGGGTGATCGCCGCCTCCAGCGCGTCGTCGAGACGGGGTTCGACCTGCACCCGGTCCTGGCCGAAGACCTCGACGGCGACCGCGGCCAGCTCGTCGGCGTCCATGGCCCGGGAGCTGGAGTTCCGGGTGACGACCACCTCGGCGAAGATCGGCTCGAAGGCTTCGAGGAGACCCCGCACGTCCTTGCCCTCGCTGGCGCCGACGACCCCGATGAGCCGGGAGAAGCTGAACGCCTCGGTGATGCCCTCGGCGGTGGCACGGGCCCCGGCCGGGTTGTGGGCCGCGTCCAGGACGACGGTCGGGCTGGACCGCACGACCTCCAGCCGGCCCGGGGAGAGCACCGAGAGGAACGCCTTGCGGACCGCTTCGGCGTCGAGGGTGCGGGCCTGCTCCTTGCCGATCCCGAAGAACGCCTCGACCGCGGCGAGGGCGACCGCGGCGTTGTGCGCCTGGTGGGCGCCGTAGAGCGGGAGGAAGACGTCCTCGTACTCGCCCCCGAGGCCGCGGAGCGTCAGCAGCTGGCCGCCGACGGCGACCTCACGGGAGACGACGCCGAACTCCATGCCCTCACGGGCCACCGTGGCGTCGGCCTCGACGGCCTTCTTCAGGAGTACCTGGGCGGCCTCGACGGGCTGCTGGGCCAGGATCACCGTGGCGCCCGGCTTGATCACACCGGACTTCTCGCCGGCGATCTCGGCGGGGGTGGTCCCCAGGCGGTCCGTGTGGTCCAGGGCGATGGGCGTGACCACGGCGACCGAGCCGTCGATGACGTTGGTCGCGTCCCAGGTGCCGCCCATGCCGACCTCGACGACGGCGACGTCGACGGGGGCGTCGGCGAACGCCGCGTACGCCATGCCCGTCATCACCTCGAAGAAGGACAGGCGGTAGGGCTGCCGGCTGTCGACCATCTCGACGTAGGGCTTGATCTCCTCGTACGTCTCGATGAAGCGCTCGGCGGAGACGGGGGCGCCGTCCAGGCTGATCCGCTCGGTGATCGACTGGACGTGCGGGGAGGTGTAGCGGCCGGTACGCAGGTCGAGGGCGCCGAACAGGGCCTCGATCATGCGGGCGGTGCTGGTCTTGCCGTTCGTCCCCGTGATGTGGACCGAGGGGTAGGCGCGCTGCGGCTCGCCGAGCACGTCCATCAGGGCCGCGATGCGGGTCACCGAGGGTTCCAGCTTGGTCTCGCCCCAGCGGCCGGCGAGCTCCTCCTCCACGGCGCGCAGCGCCCGGTCGGTCTCCGGGTCCGCGGGGCGGGCCGGGACCGCTTCGCTCTGGGGCGGGCCGGACTGCGTACGCAGCGTACGGCTGCCGGCCTCGATCACCGCCAGGTCGGGGTCGCGCTGGGTCGCTTCGTCGACGATCTCCTCGAAGGTGCCGTCGGAGTCTGACGCGTCGTGCCGGTCTGAAGGGCGGGGCTCACTCACAGGGCCAGTCTACGGATGGGCACGGACAACACGCGCAGCGCCCGGTGCGTGGCCCGCCCGGGCACACCGCCGCGCGTCCCGGCGCCCCGCCCGGACACGGCGGAACCCCCGCGGACCCGGTCGGTCGGGTACGCGGGGGCTCCGTCACCAGAGGATCAGCTCTGCGGCAGGTTCGCCAGCTGGGCGGTGATCCGCTCGATGTCGGCCTCGGCCTTGGCCAGCCTGGTCCGGATCTTGTCGACCACCTGGTCCGGGGCCTTGGCCAGGAACGCCTCGTTGCCCAGCTTCCCGACCGCCTGGGCCTTCTCCTTCTCGGCGGCGCCCAGGTCCTTGGTGAGCCGCTTGCGCTCGGCGGCGACGTCGATCGTGCCGGACAGGTCGAGGGCGACCGTGGCACCGGCGACCGGCAGGGAGGCGGTGGCGGCGAAGCCCTCGCCCTCCGGCTGGAGGCGCAGGAGCTGGCGGATGGCGGCCTCGTGCGGGGCGAGCGCCGTGCCGCCGAGCTCCAGCCGGGCGGGGACCTTCTGCCCCGGCTGCAGGCCCTGGTCCGAGCGGAAGCGGCGGACCTCGGTGACGACCTGCTGGACCAGCTCGATCTCGCGCTCGGCGGCCTCGTCGCGGAAGCCGGAGTCCTTCGGCCATTCCGCGATGACGACCGATTCGCGGCCCGTCAGCGTGGTCCACAGGGTGTCGGTGACGAACGGGACGATCGGGTGGAGCAGGCGCAGGGTGACGTCGAGGACCTCGCCCAGGACGCGGGCCGAGACCTTGGCCTGCTCGCCGCCGTCGAAGAACGTCGTCTTCGACAGCTCGACGTACCAGTCGAAGACCTCGTCCCACGCGAAGTGGTAGAGGGCGTCGGCCAGCTTGGCGAACTGGTAGTCGTCGTAGTAGGCGTCCGCCTCGGCGACGACCTTGTTCAGGCGCGACAGGATCCAGCGGTCGGCGGCCGTCATCTCGGAGGTGTCCGGGAGCGGGCCGTCGACCGTCGCGCCGTTCATCATCGCGAAGCGGGTCGCGTTCCAGATCTTGTTGGCGAAGTTCCGGGACGCCTGGACCCAGTCCTCGCCGATCGGGACGTCGACGCCCGGGTTGGCGCCCTTGGCCAGGGTGAAGCGCAGGGCGTCGGAGCCGTACTTGTCCATCCAGTCCAGCGGGTTGACCGTGTTCCCGAACGACTTCGACATCTTCTTGCCGAACTCGTCGCGGACCATCCCGTGGAACGCGATCGTGCGGAACGGCGGCTGCCCGTCCATCGCGTACAGGCCGAACATCATCATCCGGGCGACCCAGAAGAACATCAGGTCGTAGCCGGTGACCAGGACGGAGTTCGGGTAGAACTTCTCCACGTCCGGTGTCCGCTCCGGCCATCCGAGCGTGGAGAACGGCCACAGGCCGGACGAGAACCACGTGTCGAGGACGTCGGTGTCCTGCGTCCAGCCCTCGCCCGTGGGCGCCTCGTCGTCGGGGCCGACGCAGACCAGCTCACCGTCCGGGCCGTGCCAGACGGGGATGCGGTGGCCCCACCACAGCTGGCGCGAGATGCACCAGTCGTTGAGGTTGTCGACCCAGTCGAAGTACCGCTGCGACATCTCGGCCGGGTGGATGTCGACCCGGCCGTCGCGGACCGCGTCGCCGGCGGCCTTGGCCAGCGTCTCGACCTTGACCCACCACTGCATCGAGAGGCGGGGCTCCAGCGTCGTCTTGCAGCGCGAGCAGTGGCCGACGGAGTGGACGTACGGGCGCTTCTCGGCGACGATCCGGCCCTCGGCACGCAGTGCGGCGACGATCGCGGAGCGGGCCTCGAAGCGGTCCAGGCCCTCGAAGGGACCGTGGGCGGTGATCACGCCGCGCTCGTCGAGGACCTCGATGGACTCCAGGTCGTGGCGCTGGCCGATGGCGAAGTCGTTGGGGTCGTGCGCCGGGGTCACCTTGACTGCGCCGGTGCCGAACTCGGGGTCGACGTGGGTGTCGGCGACGACCGGGATCGTACGGTCGGTCAACGGCAGCTTGATCCGCTTGCCGATCAGGTGGGCGTAGCGCTCGTCGTCGGGGTGGACGGCGACAGCGGTGTCACCGAGCATCGTCTCCGCGCGGGTGGTGGCGACGACGATGGAGTCCTCGCCCTCGCCGTACTTCATGGAGACGAGCTCGCCGTCGTCGTCCTGGTAGTCGACCTCGATGTCGGAGATGGCCGTCAGACAGCGCGGGCACCAGTTGATGATGCGCTCGGCGCGGTAGATCAGACCGTCGTCGAACATCTTCTTGAAGACGGTCTGGACGGCCCGGGACAGCCCCTCGTCCATGGTGAAGCGGTCCCGGCTCCACGCCAGGCCCTCACCGAGGCGCCGCATCTGGCCGGCGATCTGCCCGCCGGACTCGGCCTTCCACTCCCAGACCCGCTCGACGAAGGCTTCGCGGCCCAGGTCGTGGCGGGACTTGCCCTCCTTGGCGAGCTCGCGCTCGACGACGTTCTGGGTGGCGATGCCGGCGTGGTCCATACCGGGCTGCCACAGCGTCTCGTACCCCTGCATGCGCTTGCGGCGGGTGAGGGCGTCGATCAGCGTGTGCTCGAAGGCGTGGCCCAGGTGGAGCGAGCCGGTGACGTTGGGCGGGGGGATGACGATCGTGTACGGGGGCTTCTCGCTCGTCGCGTCGGCCTCGAAGTAACCGCGCTCGACCCAGCGTTCGTACAGCTTGCCCTCTACCTCGGCCGGCGCGTACTGGGTCGGGAGTTCGGGGGTGCTGGCTGTCTGCTGCGTCGCGTTCTCGGTCACGGAGACAGTTTAGGGCCGTCACAGTCCTGCACTGAAACGGGATTGTTCAGTAACGGTGTGCCGTGCGATACCCCATGTCAGGGCGTCGTCCGTCAGGATGTCGATAACGCACAAGCATTCTGGAGGGGACAGCCCAATGAGCTACAACCAGCCGGGCCCGTACGGCGGCCCGCCGCCCCAGGGTCAGCCCGGACCCTACGGCCAGCAGCCGGGTCCGTACGGCCAGCAGCCCGGCCCGTACGGCGGCCCGCCGCCGCAGGGTCCCCCGCAGCCCGGTTACGGCTACCCGCAGCAGGCTCCCCAGGGCGTCCCCCCGCAGCAGCAGCCCCCGCAGCCCGGGTACGGCTACCCGCAGCAGGGCCAGCAGCCCGGTCCGTACGGCCAGCAGCCGCCCACGCCCCCGTACGGCGGCCAGCAGGCCTACGGCGGGATGCCGCCCGAGGCGCCGAAGAAGAAGACCGGCCTGATCATCGGAGCGGCCGTGGTGGCCGTCGCGCTGGTCGCGGGCGGCGTGTACTTCTTCACCTCGGGCGGGGGCGGCGGTGACGTGGCGTCCGACACCAAGGGGTACAAGCTGACGCCGGCGGCCTCCGTGGACGACTACAAGAAGTCGGGCGACGGCGGCGGCAAGTCGGGGCCGCTGACGGGCGAGGAGAAGGCCAAGTCCGAGGCGATGGGCGTCAAGTCCCCGAACGAGGTCGGCGCGGAGTACGAGAGCGGCGACATGGCCAAGAACCCGCTGACCGCCAAGGCGCTCATGCTGAAGGGCGTCTGGGGCGAGATCGCGGATCCCGCGAAGACGCTCGACGGCGCCTTCGCGGGCGCCAAGCTGGAGATGGAGAAGGAGGAGGACAGCGACGTCTCGCTCGTCGGCTCCCCCGAGGCCGTCGAGCCCGCCGGGTTCGAGGGCGCGCTCATGAAGTGCCAGACCTTCAAGGTGGTCAACGAGGAGGCCGACGGCACCGTGCAGGGCGGTCCCAAGGAGATCCTCACCCCGGTCTGCATCTGGGCCGACCACAGCACGGTCGGCATCGTCATCGGTATCGACGTCGGCGCGGCCATGACCAACAAGGCCATGCCGACGGCGGATGTCGCGGCGCTCGCGGCCAAGCTGTACAACACCTCGCGCACCAAGGTCTGACGGCGGGAGCCGAAAGGGGCGCCCCGCCGGTTCCTCCGGCGGGGCGCCCCTTTCGTGTGCGCGCGGGCGCGGTGCCGCTACGCGGACTTCTCGTGGCGGCCGCCGTCGTTCTTGCCGATGGTGCGGGGCTCGCGCGGGACCAGCGTCGGGTTGACGTTGTCGCGGACGACGTCGGGGGTGATGACCACGCGGGCCACGTCCTTGCGGGACGGGACCTCGTACATCACGGACTGGAGGACTTCCTCCATGATGGCGCGCAGCCCACGGGCGCCGGTCTGGCGCAGGATCGCCTGGTCGGCGATGGCCTCAAGCGCCTCGCGCTCGAAGTCCAGCTCCACGCCGTCGAGTTCGAACAGCCGCTGGTACTGCTTCACCAGGGCGTTGCGCGGCTCGATGAGGATCTGGAGCAGGGCCTCGCGGTCCAGGTTGTGGACCGAGGTCAGCACGGGGAGGCGGCCGATGAACTCGGGGATCATCCCGAACTTCACCAGGTCCTCCGGCATGACCTCCTGGAACTGGTCGCTGGCCTGGATCTCCCGCTTGGAGCGGATCGTCGCGCCGAAGCCGATGCCCTTGGCGCCGGCCCGCGACTCGATGATCTTCTCCAGACCGGAGAACGCGCCGCCCACGATGAACAGCACGTTCGTCGTGTCGATCTGGATGAACTCCTGGTGCGGGTGCTTGCGTCCGCCCTGCGGCGGTACGGAGGCGGTGGTCCCCTCCAGGATCTTCAGCAGGGCCTGCTGGACGCCCTCGCCGGAGACGTCGCGGGTGATCGACGGGTTCTCGCTCTTGCGGGCGACCTTGTCGATCTCGTCGATGTAGATGATCCCGGTCTCGGCCTTCTTGACGTCGTAGTCCGCGGCCTGGATCAGCTTCAGCAGGATGTTCTCGACGTCCTCGCCGACATAGCCGGCCTCCGTCAGC
This sequence comes from Streptomyces nitrosporeus, assembly GCF_008704555.1. NCBI lineage: Bacteria > Bacillati > Actinomycetota > Actinomycetes > Kitasatosporales > Streptomycetaceae > Streptomyces > Streptomyces nitrosporeus. Next base: position 5,225,910 of record NZ_CP023702.1, on the reverse strand, counting down.
GCCGTCGCGTCGGCGATGGCGAACGGGACGTTGAGCATGCGGGCCAGCGTCTGCGCGAGGAGCGTCTTGCCGGAGCCGGTGGGGCCCAGCAGCAGGATGTTGGACTTGGCGAGCTCGATCGCGTCGTCACGGCCCTGCGCGCCGCCGTTCTCGCCGGCCTGGACCCGCTTGTAGTGGTTGTACACAGCGACCGAGAGGGCCTTCTTCGCGGGCTCCTGCCCGACGACGTACCCCTCGAGGAACTCGTAGATCTCGCGCGGCTTGGGGAGCTCCTCCCACCGCACTTCGGAGCTCTCGGCGAGCTCTTCCTCGATGATCTCGTTGCAGAGATCGATGCACTCGTCGCAGATGTACACACCGGGTCCCGCGATGAGCTTCTTCACCTGCTTCTGGCTCTTTCCGCAGAACGAGCACTTGAGCAGGTCGCCGCCATCACCGATGCGTGCCACGAGGTGCTTCCCCTTCGCCTGGGAGCAGCCTGGTTCAGCGGCTCCTGGTGCCTCTATCCGACGGTACCTTGCCTTGCCCCCCGTTCGGGCCCCCCTTGGCACGGTTCACACGGCCGTGGCCGTGCGAGCGGAGCGTGCCAAGGGGAAAGGCCGACGTCAGACGGCCGCTCCGGCCGTGGTCTTGCGCGTGGAGACGATCTGGTCGACCAGACCGTAGGCGAGCGCGTCCTCCGCGGTGAGGATCTTGTCGCGCTCGATGTCCTCGCGGATCTTCTCCAGCGGGGTGGTGGAGTGCTTGGCCAGCATCTCCTCCAGCTGGGTGCGCATGCGCAGGATCTCGTTGGCGGCGATCTCCAGGTCGGAGAGCTGCTCGCGGCCGGTCTGGGAGGACGGCTGGTGGATCAGGACGCGCGCGTGCGGCAGGGCCATGCGCTTGCCCGGGGTGCCGGCGGCGAGCAGGATCGCGGCGGCGGAGGCCGCCTGGCCCATGCAGACCGTCTGGATGTCCGGCTTCACGAACTGCATCGTGTCGTAGATCGCGGTGAGCGCGGTGAACGAGCCGCCGGGGCTGTTGATGTAGATGGAGATGTCGCGGTCCGGGTCCATCGACTCCAGGCACAGCAGCTGCGCCATGACGTCGTTGGCCGAGGCGTCGTCGATCTGGACGCCGAGGAAGATCACGCGCTCCTCGAAGAGCTTCGCGTACGGGTCGTACTCACGCACACCCTGCGAGGTGCGCTCCACGAAGCGCGGGACGACGTAGCGGTTGTCCACCTGCGGGCCGGTGTAGAGGCCGCTCGCGGAGGCGCCGGGGAAGTTGTTCATGTGGGTGTTCACCATCCTGGTGGCGTTCAAGGGGCTGGGGTCTCGGCGTACGAGAGGCGTACGAGAGGGTGCGGTGCGGTGCCGGTCCGGGTGTCCGGATCAGGCGCCGGTGCCGCCACCGCCCGGGATGCCCGAGGCGACCGTGATGATCTCGTCGATGAGGCCGTAGTCCTTGGCCTCCTCGGCGGTGTACCAGCGGTCGCGGTCGCCGTCACGGATGATCGTTTCCACGGTCTGGCCGGAGTGGTGGGCGGTGATCTCCGCCATCCGCTGCTTGGTGCGGAGCAGGTACTGGGCCTGGATCTTGATGTCCGAGGCCGTACCGCCGATACCGGCCGAACCCTGGTGCATGAGGATGTCGGTGTTGGGGAGCGCGAAGCGCTTGCCCGCCGTGCCGCCGGTGAGCAGGAACTGGCCCATCGAGGCGGCCATGCCCATACCGATGGTGACCACGTCGTTCGGGATGTACTGCATGGTGTCGTAGACCGCCATGCCGGCCGTCACCGAACCGCCGGGGCTGTTGATGTAGAGGTAGATGTCCTTGTCGGGGTCGGCGGCAAGGAGCAGAAGCTGCGCGGTGATCTTGTTGGCGATGTCATCGTCGACCTGCTGGCCGAGGAAGATGATGCGCTCGCCGAGCAGCCGGCTGTAGACCTGGTCACCGAGGCCTCCACCGAGGGACGGCTCTCCGGCGGCGTAGGGCATCAGATTCGTCACGTATCCACCTGCTCGTCTCTGACGGCTCCGGCCGTCTCAGCGTCTTCGTACCGGGTGGGCCGGGACTACCCGACCCTTCCTCTTCATGGACCCTAACGCGCAGGTGGGACAACGCCATCCCGCTTCCCCAACTGTTCGCTGGGAGCGCAAGGTGAGCAGTGGGCACAAGGGTTCCGGGCCCCGGGGGCCCGTCCGGGCCGGTCCGCCGGGCCGGGGCCGGGCGCCCGGCAGTCCGCCCGGGCGCGGCGGCGGCCGCACCCGGGTACGACGACGGGCCCCGGACGTCATGCGCCCGGGGCCCGCCGGAAGTGGTTCAGCTCCGACCGGGCGAGCCGGTCGGGGCGATCCTCAGGCCTCGTTCTTCTCGTCGGCCTTCTCGACGGCCTCGGCCTCGGACTTCTCGTCCTCGGCGGCCTCGGTGGCGGTCTCTTCCTCGTCGTCCTCGAGGTCGACGACCTCACCGTTGGTGTCGACGACCTTGGCGGCCTCGACCACGACGGCGAGCGCCTTGCCGCGGGCGACCTCGCCGACGAGCATCGGCACCTGGCCGCCTTCGACGACGGCCTGGGCGAACTGGTCGGGGCTCATGCCGGAGGACTGCGCGCGCCGCAGGAGGTGCTCGGTGAGCTCCTCCTGGTTGACGTTCAGCTTCTCCTTGTTGACGAGCTCGTCGAGGATGAACTGGGTCTTGATGCCCTTGACGGCCTGCTCGGAGGTCTCGGCCTCGAACTCCTCGAGCGTCTTGCCCTGGATCTCCAGGTACTTGTCGAGGGTCAGGCCCATCTGGCCGAGCTGGTGGTGCTCCAGGTTGTGCTTGCGGGTCTGGACCTCGTCCGCGAGGAGCTTCTCGGGGATCGGGACCTCGGCCAGCTTCAGCAGCTCTTCCAGGACGCGCTCCTGGGCCTGGGTGGCCTGCTCGTACTGCTTGCTCTCCTCAAGGCGCTTGCGGCTGTCCTCGCGGAGCTCGGCGAGCGTGTCGAACTCGCTGGCCATCTGGGCGAACTCGTCGTCCAGCTCGGGCAGTTCGCGGGCGGAGACGGCGGTGACCTTGACGGTGACCTCCGCTTCCTTGCCCTCGGCGGAGCCGCCCTTCAGCTCGGAGGTGAAGGTGGCCTCGCCACCGGCCTCCAGGCCGGTCACGGCCTCGTCGATGCCGTCGAGGAGCTCACCGGAGCCGATGGTGTAGGAGACGTCGGACGCGACGCCGTCCTCCAGGACCTCGCCGTCGACCTTGGCCTCGAGGTCGATCGTCACGACGTCGCCCTCGGCGGCGGCGCGCTCGACCGGGTTGGTGGAGCCGAAGCGGCCACGGAGCTGCTCCACGGCCTTGTCGACGTCCTCGTCGGTGACCTCGACGGCGTCGACGGTGACCTCGATGCCGGAGTAGTCCGGGATCTCGATCTCGGGGCGGACGTCCACCTCGGCGGTGAAGGCCAGCAGCTCGCCGTCCTTCAGCTCGGTGATGTCGACCTCGGGCTGGCCCAGGACGTTGAGCTCACCCTCGTTGACCGCGTCGGTGTAGAACTTCGGAAGGGCGTCGTTGACGGCCTCCTCCAGCACAGCACCGCGGCCGAACCGCTGGTCGATGACCCGGGCCGGGATCTTGCCCTTGCGGAAGCCCTTCACCGTGACCTGCTGGTTGATCTTCTTGTACGCCGCGTCGAGGCTGTCCTTGAGCTCCTCGAAGGGCACCTCGATGCTGAGCCGAACCCGGGTCGGGTTCAGGGTCTCCACGGCGCTCTTCACGGTTCGGTCTCCTTGTGGCTGACATCTTGGGGTTCTGCTGGGCCGCCCATCGGCGGCTTCGCGGATCGAGCCCGGTACATCAGACACACGGGCACGCAATTTGCATAGTAACGGCAAGCGGGATGACTCCCACAACGCGATCTTGCCCGGTGATCTGGCTGGTGGTCGGGGTGGCCGGATTCGAACCGACGACCTTCCGCTCCCAAAGCGGACGCGCTACCAAGCTGCGCCACACCCCGTCGGTGCGACACGTAGGGTACATGGCCGCACGCGGTCCGCCGGACGCTTTACGGGGGCCGGGCCGCCGGGCGGTTCACGGGGGCGGTCGCGGGGCACGCCGATACGGGTGTGCGCGCACCTTCCCCGACCCGCTACGATGCTTCACGTACCGAGGTCCACGGACCCGCGGTGCGGCACATGCGGGCGTAGCTCAATGGTAGAGCCCTAGTCTTCCAAACTAGCTACGCGGGTTCGATTCCCGTCGCCCGCTCCAACCGACAGGGCCAGGCCCGGGGTTCGCCCCGGTCCTGGCCCTGTCGCGTTGTCCGGACGCGCTGTCGGGGCGGCGCGGATACGGCGCGGGCATGGGTGCGGCGCGGGCATGGGTACGGCCCGCGCGCCGCCCGCCCGGGGCCTCACGGGCAGGCCGGCGGGCGCGCGGGGCGGACCGGCGGGCGGGTACGGGGACCGGCGGGCGCGGACGGACCGGCGGGCGGGGCCGCGGGTCAGAAGCTGATCTGGTTGATCGTCTCGGCTATCGAGTTCATGAACCTGTTGATGGACGGCGCTATGCCGGTCGACGCCAGGAAGAACCCGAAGAGCACGGCGACGGCCGCGGGGCCGCCCTTGAGCGATCCGCCGCGGATCAGCACCACCATGACGATCCCCAGTAGAAGCACCACAGACAGTGAAATGGCCACGACTGATCACACCCTCGGTCGGTCCGCCTTGCCGGCCCGGCGGTGTGCGGCCGAGCACACCCCCGTCGCCACCATCGTGCCACCAACTCCCGCCGCCCCGCTGTCGGGTGACGGGCCGACCAGACAGGTTCGCGCCATCCTTGCGCCCCGTGCGCCCGGGGTATGCACCGGCGCACGGGGCGCACGCCCGGCCCCCGATCATCCGGGCCCCGCATGCGGGGCCTCGGGACCACCCGGGTCCCCCGGGGTGGCGCGCGGGAGGGCGCGCGCTTTTCTGTGTGCCCGCTGTGTGCGAAGCGTTTCGAATATCGATCGATGCAACCGTTTCCATATCCCCACACTTCATTCACAGGTAATTGCCAGGAATCCGTGTGGCGAAATCAACTCCCCAACTTCCCGCCGATATGCCCTGTTTAAGGGGTATCAATCACCTCATAACGGACGAGAGGTGTTGGTTTCATTTCCGAATGAGCGGGAACACGCGAGAACTCTCAGGAGTTTTACGCATGCCGATCGACGGGTCTAAGGTGCCTTAAATGTTCAGTGCTCCGAGCGCATTTCAGAGGGCCCCCGTCCCGCCGGAAACCCGGGAGTCGGAGCCCAGACACCCCCAGCCCGCCGCGACCGCCGCGGTCGCCGCCCGGACCTCCACGGGGACCGCACCGGACCGCGCCACCGCTCCTGCCGCCGCTCCCGCTCCCGCCAAGCAGCGCGACGCCTGGTTCGACAATGTGAAGTACCTCGCGATCGTGCTCGTCGCCGTGGCCCACGCCTGGGAACCGGTGATGGAGGGCAGCCGCGCCACACGGGCGCTGTACATGGTCGTCTACTCGTTCCACATGCCGGCCTTCATCCTCGTCTCCGGCTACTTCTCACGTTCGTTCGACATGAGTCCGGGCCGGGTCAAGCGCCTGGTCAGCGGCGTCGTCGTGCCGTATGTGCTCTTCGAGACGGCGTACTCCCTGTTCAGGCGGTACGCCGGGGGCGTGGGCGACACCCCCGTCACCCTGCTCGATCCGCTGTTCCTCACCTGGTTCCTGATCGCCCTGTTCATCTGGCGGGTGACCACTCCGCTGTGGCGCTCGCTGCGCCACCCGGTGCCCGTCGCCCTGACCGTCGCCGTCCTCGCGTCGGTGACGCCGGGGATCGGTGACGATCTGGACCTTCAGCGTGTCCTGCAGTTCCTGCCGTTCTTCGTGCTCGGGCTCGTGCTCGAACCGAGGCACTTCGAACTGGTCCGGCGCCGCGAGGTGCGGGCGGTGGCCGTGCCGCTGTTCGCGGGGGCGCTGCTCCTCGCGTACTGGGCGGCGCCGCGCATGCAGCTGGGCTGGTTCTACCGGAGCAGCAGCGCCCAGGAGCTGGGTGCGCCGTGGTGGTCGGGGGCCGTGATGTCCCTGGTGATGTTCGTGTGCGGGCTGGCCCTCACGGTCGGCTTCCTGTCCCTGGTGCCGCGCCGGCCCATGTGGTTCACGGTGCTGGGCGCCGGGACGATCTGCGGTTATCTGCTGCACGGCTTCCTCGTCAAGGGCGCCGGTTACCTCGGCCTGTTCGACGACCACGCGTGGCTCTCGGAGCCGGCCGGGCTGGTCGTCGTCTCGCTCGTCGCGGCGGTCGCGGTGACCCTGATGTGCACCCCGCCGGTGCGGCGGGCGCTGCGCTTCGCCACCGAGCCGGACCTGGACTGGGCGTTCCGGCGCCGGCCCGCCGGACGCTGAGCCCACGCCGGTACCCGGGCGCCCCGGTCACGGGGGCCCGGGTACCGGCGTGTCCGGGTACCGGCGTGTCCGGCTCCTGGGGCGCCACCCGTCCCGCCCGGCCCCTGACCGCCCCGGCCCTGTCCGGATCGCTCCGGTCCCGGTCCGCCCCGGGACGTCCGGGCCCCGAGGGCTCCAGGGGTTGGCCGGATTGTGCTGTTCGACCGGCCCTCAGCCCCCCGTCAGCCCCAGCAACCCCCGCACCTGCGCATACTTCGCCGTCAGACGGGTACGGACCGCCGGATCCAGGGCCGCGAGCCGGCCGGGGTCCGTGTTGTGCGCCAGGTCCGCCTCCTTGATCAGCAGAGCGCCCGGTGTGGCGAGAATCCGCCCGGTGTACGCGGCGAGGTCCTCACCGGGCCGCTTGGTGACGGCGAGGACCATCTCCTTCACCCGCTCCGGCAGTGCCGCCTCGTCCAGCCACCGCCGGGAGAGCGCGTGGTCCTCGACGGCGTCGTGCAGCCAGGCGGCGGCGATCTGCTCGTCGCTGCCGCCACGGGCCCGGACGCCCTCGGCGACCGCCGCCAGATGTCCGGCATAGGGGCGGCCCGCCTTGTCGCGCTGGTCACGGTGGGCCTCGCGGGCGATCGCCTCGACCTCGGCCAGGGTCAGATACGTGGGCATACGCCGACCGTACGTCCGAAACCTCGCCCCCAGCAGGGCAGTTGCCTTTATTTCGGCAGGTACAGACTTGCCCAGTCAATCGTTCGGTAAACTAATTACTGACGAATCCTTGACGCGCTCTTGACCGAAGTAAGGATCAGACTCATCGGACACGCAGACACGCTCATCGCCATGGGAGGCGCCTTCCTGGCCGCCGCCGTCCTCGCCCGCGTCGGCGGCCGTATCGGACTGCCGACCATCCCCTTGTTCATCCTGGCCGGGATCCTGCTCGGCCCGCACACCCCCGGGGCCGTCATCGTCGACGACCCGCACGAGCTGGAGATGCTCTCCGCGCTCGGCCTCGTCCTGCTGCTCTTCTACCTGGGGCTGGAGTTCCACCTCGACGACCTCAAGGCCGGCGGGCGCAAGATGGTGCTCGCCGGCACCGTCTACCTCGTCCTCAACGTCGGCGCCGGGCTCGGGTTCGGCTTCGTGCTGGGCTGGGGCACCTCGGAGGCGCTGGTGATGGCCGGCGTCATCGGCATCTCGTCCTCGGCGATCGTCACCAAGATCCTGGTCGACCTGAAACGCCTGGGCAGCCCGGAGACCAAGCCGATCCTGGGCATCATCGTCATCGACGACATCTTCCTGGCCCTCTACCTCGCCGCCCTGCAGCCGGTCCTGTCCCGGTCCGACGGCATGGGCGCGGCGCTCATGGACGGCGGCAAGGCGTTCGCCTTCCTGCTCCTGCTCGCCCTGGCCGCCCGTTTCGGCACCAGGGTCATCAGCAAGCTGATCCACACACGGGACGACGAACTCCTGGTCATCTCCTTCCTGGGAGCGGCTGTCCTCGTCGCCGGCGTCTCCGACCTGTTCGGCGTCGCGGACGCGATCGGCGCCTTCATGGTGGGTCTGATGCTCGGCAGCACGACCTCCGCCAAGCGGATCCTCAAGCTGGTCCATCCGCTGCGGGACGCCTTCGGCGCGATCTTCTTCTTCGCGTTCGGCCTGTCGATCGACCCCGGTGACCTCCCGAGCGTGGCCTGGCCGGTGCTGGCCGCCGTGGTCCTGACCGTGGCGATGAACGTGCTCTCCGGCATGTTCTCCGCACGGGTGTACGGCTTCGGCCCGCTGGCCGCGTCGAACATCTCCACCACCCTCATGGCCCGGGGCGAGTTCGCGCTCATCCTCGCCACCATGGCGGCGGGCGCCGGGCTGGACGAGCGGCTCTCGCCGTTCATCGCCGGGTACGTGCTCCTGCTCGCGGTGCTGTCCCCGCTGGCCGCCGGGCGCCCCCACCTGCTGGCGCGGTTCCTTCCCGGGGGACGCGGGGCCGGGGACCGTGAGGCCGAGAAGACCGCGGTGCCTGTCTGACGGGGTGTCCGGAGGGGGCCGCCGGACGGCCGCTCCCTCCGGGCGCTCTCGTTCGAGTGATGACAGGCGTCATGTTGACACCGTTGCCGTTTGCGCCGTTTCGTACGGTTCAGCCGCGCCGGGACAGCAGAAGCAGCGCGCGGTCGTCGTTGACGTCCTTGGCGCATGCCTCGATGAGGCGCCAGGCGGCCCCCTCGAAGCCGGTGGCGACATGGCGGTCCGCCTCGCCCGTCAGCCGGTCGATCCCCTCGGAGAGGTCCTGTTCGGAGGTCTCCACCAGGCCGTCCGTGAAGAGCAGCAGGACGTCGCCGGGGGCCAGCGAGCCCTTCACCGCGTCGAACTCGGCGCCGTCGTACACGCCGAGGAGGGGGCCTTCGGCCGCCTTCTCCTCCCACCGGCCGCTGCCCGCGTGCAGCTGGAGGGCCGGGGGGTGCCCGGCCGAGAGGATCTCGTAGTCGCCCGTCTCCAGGTCCAGCACGAGGTGGATGGAGGTGGCGAAGCCCTCGTCCCAGTCCTGGCGCAGCAGATAGCCGTTGGCGGCGGGCAGGAAGCCGTGCGGCGGCAGCGAGCCCAGCAGCCCGCCGAAGGCGCCGGAGAGCAGCAGCGCGCGGGAGGCCGCGTCCATGCCCTTGCCGGAGACGTCGGTGAGGACGGCTTCCAGGGTCCGGCCGCCGTTGGTGCGGGCCGCGACGACGAAGTCGCCGGAGAAGGACTGGCCGCCGGCCGGGCGCAGCGCCATCTCGCGGTGCCAGCCCTGGGGCAGTCGCGGCAGAGCGCTCTGGACCCGGATGCGTTCGCGCAGGTCGAAGAGCATGGTGCCGCCGCGTCTCCAGGGGACCCCGACCCTCGCCCGGAACTGGGCGAGCACCAGGCCGAAGAAGCCGCAGGCCGCGACGGTCAGGACCGTACCGGGCGTGACGGCGGCGGGTACCTCCAGGTAGGGGCCGAGGTTGACCGACTCGACGATCAGCGCGGCGGCCGCGGCGGCGTACAGGCCGAGCAGGCTGGCCGGCCGCAGCAGGAGCCCGCCGACCACGATCGGCAGCGCCAGAGCGGCCGGTGAGAACCAGACGGGGTTGAGCAGGGTGGCACAGGTGATGACGGGGAGGAGCGCCATCAGCCCGGCCAGGGCTATCCAGTCGGAGCCGTCGCCGCGGAAGTAGTCGACCCCGGAGCGGCGCAGCGCGAGGCGCGCCCGGTGCATCCTTCTTCGCCACCGGACCGGGTATGCGTCTGCTCCTGCGCGTCGGGCCATTGCCGGGACCTTATCCACCTGGGGGCCTCCGGCGCAGAGGGGGCCCACGACAAGTTGCCCGAAACCGGTTCGACCGTGTGCCGGAGCCGCTGGTATGCAGGGCATATGACTACAGAACTGCGGGTGCCCCCGGCCTCGGAATGGGACGCCTGGTTCACCTGCGTCGAACTGGCCTTCGGTGGCGTCCCGACCGCGCCGGAGTCCCGGGAGATGTACGACGCGCTGGCCCGGCCGGACCGGGCGATCGGCCACTGGGACGGTTCGGCCTGGGTGGGCACGGCCGGCGCCCACGCCTTCCGGATGTCCGTGCCCGGCGGGGCCGCCGTGCCGGCCGCCGGGGTCACCATGGTGGGCGTCGCGGCCACGCACCGCAGGCAGGGTCTGCTGAGATCGATGATGCGGCGTCAGCTGGAGGACGTCCGCGCGTGGGGCGAGCCGCTTGCCGTGCTGACGGCGTCGGAGCCCTCCATCTACGGCCGGTTCGGCTACGGCGCGGCCACCGGGGAGCTGAACCTGCGGATCGACAGCTCCCGGGTGGGGCTCTCGCTGCCCCCGGGCACGGAGGAGGTCCGGATACGTTACGCGTCGCCGGCCGGGGCGCTGGACGCCTGCGAGGCGGTGTACGCGCGTCTGGCGGCGGGCCGCCCCGGCACCCCGCTGCGGCAGCCCGGATGGGAGCGGCTGCCGGTGAACGACCCGGAAGGCGGACGGGCGGGCGGCTCCCCTCTCCAGTGCGTCCTGGCGGAGCGGGACGGCGAGGTCACCGGGTACGCCACCTTCCACGTCCGGCCCTCCTGGGACGGGCCCCGCCCGCAGGGCACGGTCGCGGTGCGGGATCTCGCGGCGCTGGACCCGGCCTCGTACGCGGCGCTGTGGCGTTTCCTCTTCGGCATCGACCTGACGTCGGTGGTCGAGTGCCGCAACCGTCCCGTGGACGACGCGGTACTGCGGCTGGTCTCGGACGTGCGGCGCTGCGAGGTACGGGTCTGGGACGGGCTGTACGTCCGGCTGGTGGACCTTCCGGCGGCGCTGGAGGCACGGCGCTACCGGGCGCCGGTGGACGTGGTGCTGGAGGTGGAGGACGGCTTCTGCCCGTGGAACGCGGGGCGCTGGCGGCTGACGGCCGACGAGAAGGGCGCGGCCTCCTGCCGGCGGTCCGAGGACCCCGCCGATCTGTCCGTGTCGGTACGGGAGTTGGGCGCGGCCTATCTGGGCGGGGTGTCGCTGACCACGCTGGCGGCGGCCGGGCTGGTCGGGGAGCACCGGCCGGGCGCGGTGGCACAGGCGTCCCTGGCCTTCTCCTGGGACGTCGAACCGTGGTGCCCGCACGGGTTCTGACCCCGGCTCGGGCCGCCCCCGTCACCGGCCCGCCTCGCCGGGCCCTCCGCGTCACCGGCACTCCGCGTCAGGCCCTCCTCGCCACCTGTCTTCCCCGACAGGCCGCCCCCGTCACCGGGCCTCCCCGTCACCGGCCCGACGCGGAGGGCTGGCAGGTGGGGCACCAGAAGAGGTTGCGGGCGGCGAGGTCCGCGGTGCGCACCGGTGTACCGCAGACATGGCAGGCCTGCCGGGCCCGCCGGTAGACGTAGACCTCGCCGCCGTGGTCGTCGACGCGCGGCGGGCGGCCCATGGCCTCGGGGGTGTGCGCGGGGCGGACGGTGTCGATGCGGTTGGCGCGTACGCCCTCGCGCATCAGCGCGCCCAGGTCCTCCCAGATCGCGTCCCATGCGGCCCGGGTGAGGTCCTTGCCGGGGAGGTAGGGGTCGATGCCGTGCCGGAAGAGGACCTCGGCGCGGTAGACGTTGCCGACGCCCGCGACGACCTTCTGGTCCATCAGCAGGGCGGCCACGGTGACCCGGCTGCGGGAGATCCGCCGCCAGGCCCGCTCACCGTCCTCGTCGCCGCGCAGCGGGTCGGGGCCGAGCCGGCCGTGTATCGCGCTCTTCTCGGCTCCGGTGATCAGGGCGCAGGTGGTGGGGCCGCGCAGGTCGGCGTAGTCATGGGCGCCGACGAGCCGCAGCCGGACCGTGTCGGTGGGCGGGGGCGCCGGGACCGTGCCGAAGCCCAGCTTGCCGAAGAGGCCGAGGTGGATGTGGATCCAGTCCTGGTCCTCACCGGTGCCGAACCCCAGGAAGAGGTGTTTGCCGTGGGCGTCGGTGCCGGTGAGGGTCCGGCCGTCGAGCAGGGCGGCGCTCGCGGCGAACTTGCCCTGCGGGCTGCTCACGCGTACCGGGCGGCCCGCGAACCGGGAGCGGTGGTCCTCGGCGAGGCGGTGGATCGTATGCCCTTCGGGCACGGCGGATCTCCTCGGTGGTGCCGGTGCGGTGGTGCCGCCCGGGAGAAACGGCCGTGCCGCCGCGCCCGGGGGCACGGCGGCACGGTGAGGCGGGGGCGGTGCGGGGCCGTCAGCCCTGCTGCGGGTGGTGGGCCGGGACCGGCGGGAGCTCGCCGGTGGTCTCGTACGCCGACAGCATCTCGATGCGGCGGGTGTGGCGCTCCTCCCCGGAGTACGGGGTGGTGAGGAAGATCTCGACGAACTTGGTGGACTCCTCCACCGAGTGCATCCGGCCGCCGATGGCCACCACGTTGGCGTCGTTGTGCTCCCGGCCGAGCGCGGCGGTCTGCTCGCTCCAGGCCAGTGCGGCGCGGACGCCCTTCACCTTGTTCGCGGCGATCTGCTCGCCGTTGCCCGAGCCGCCGATGACGATCCCGAGGCTGTCCTTGTCCGCGGCCGTCCGCTCGGCGGCACGGAGGCAGAAGGGCGGGTAGTCGTCCTGGGCGTCGTAGATGTGGGGGCCGCAGTCGACGGCCTCGTGGCCGTGAGCGGTGAGCCACTCGACGAGGTGGTTCTTGAGTTCGTAGCCGGCATGGTCCGAGCCGAGGTACACGCGCATGCGTGAAGTGTGGCACGGACCGGACGGGGTAGCCGTCAGCGGGGTCGGACGCCCCTGGTGCGGTACGGGGCCCGCGGCGCCGCCCCCGCCAGGCGCGGGGGCGGCGCCGTTCCGGCGACGGCCGGGTCCGGCGTCCGGAGCCGGTGGTGCCGCCTCCGGTTCCGTCGGCACCGGGGGCGGGGATCCGCCCTGGGCCACCGGGCTGCCTCGTATCGCTGGACAACAGAACACAACCGGCCCGCATGATCAGAAAACGTAAGGATTCGATCAATGACGTCGCAGACAACCCCGGCGAAACCGGGCCAGGAGTCCGGTGAGCCGAAGACCCCCGGGTCGGGGAACGGTCTTCAGGCCGGTCTCAAGAACCGCCACCTCTCGATGATCGCCATCGGCGGGGTGATCGGCGCCGGGCTGTTCGTGGGCTCCGGCGCCGGTATCGCCGCCGCCGGGCCGGCCATTCTCATCTCCTACGCCCTCGTCGGCCTGATGGTGGTCTTCGTCATGCGGATGCTGGGCGAGATGGCCGCCGCACGCCCCAGTTCCGGCTCCTTCTCCGCCTACGCCGACCAGGCCCTGGGCCGCTGGGCGGGCTTCTCCATCGGCTGGCTGTACTGGTTCTTCTGGGTCGTGGTGCTCGCCGTCGAGGCCACGGCGGGCGCCACGATCCTGGAGGGCTGGGTGCCGGCGGTGCCCCAGTGGGCCTGGGCGTTGATCGTCATGGTGGTGCTGACGGCGACCAACCTGGTCTCGGTCGGGAGCTACGGGGAGTTCGAGTTCTGGTTCGCCGGTATCAAGGTCGTGGCGATCGGCGCCTTCGTCCTCGTCGGCCTGCTGGCGGTCTTCGGGCTGCTGCCCGGCTCCGACCATCCGGGCTCGGGGCTCGCCCACCTCACGGACTCCGGCGGTTTCTTCCCCGAGGGGCCCGGGGCGATCCTCACCGGGATCCTGATGGTGGTCTTCTCGTTCATGGGCAGTGAGATCGTGACGCTGGCGGCAGGCGAGTCCGCCGACCCGCAGCGGGCCGTCTCCAAGGCCACCAACAGCGTGATCTGGCGCATCGCCGTCTTCTACCTGGGCTCGATCTTCGTGGTCCTGACCCTGCTGCCGTGGAACGACCCGTCGATCACCGAGGAGGGGTCGTACGTCGCGGCGCTGAACTCCATCGGGATCCCGCACGCCGGCCAGGTCATGGACGTCATCGTGCTGACGGCCGTCCTGTCCTGTCTGAACTCCGGCCTCTACACCGCTTCCCGGATGGCCTTCTCGCTCGGGGAGCGGGGCGACGCGCCCAGGGCCTTCGCCCGGGTCAACAAGGGCGGGGTGCCGCAGACGGCGATCCTCTCCTCCGTCGTGTTCGGTTTCGTGGCGGTCTTCTTCAACTACCGGTGGCCAGACAGCGTCTTCCAGTTCCTGCTGAACTCCTCCGGTGCGGTCGCCCTGTTCGTCTGGCTGGTCATCTGCTTCACCCAGCTGCGGATGCGGGGCATGATCCTGCGCGAGCAGCCGGAGAAGCTGGTCGTACGGATGTGGCTCTTCCCGTACTTGACCTGGGCGACGATCGCGATGATCTCGTTCGTGCTGGTCTACATGCTGACCGACGAAGCGGGGCGTGAGCAGGTGCTGCTCTCCCTGCTCGTCGCCGCGCTGGTGGTGGCCACCGCGCTGGTACGGGACGCCTTGCGCCGCAAGGCCCGGAAGGCGGCCGGCCCCGCCCCGGAGAGCCGCCGCTGACGGGCGGGGCGTCCGGATACGCCGACGGCCCCCGGCAGGTGCCCGGGGGCCGTCGGTGCGTGCAGGGCTCAGCGCACGCCGTGGACGAACGCCGACCACGCCGAGGCCCCGAAGACCAGCGCCGGGCCCTGCGGACGCTTCGAGTCACGCACGGGGACGAGGCCCGCGAAGTCGTCGGACACCTCGACGCAGTTACCGCCGTCGGAGTTGCTGTACGAGGACTTCCGCCACGTCGCGGAGGTCAGATCGGGTCGGCGGGATCGCATGTACGGATCTCCTTGATCAGCCGCTGGATGAACTCGGTCGTCCGCTCCGGGGAGAGCGCCTGGTCCCGCAGCCGTCCCAAGGTCTCACTCACCACTCCCAGGACGGGCGCCCCCACTCGCGTCGGGCCTGCTTCGGGGCCTTCCCATTCTCCTGTGTCCTGGGGGAGCAAGGCCATACCGCCTCTCCTTCTTCCGGAACCCGCTGTCTCCGCGACGAGGATCACTGACGGCCCGGATTCTGCTCCTCTGACGGAGACGACGGTTTCCACGACCGCGGCACAGCCCGTCCAACCGTCGTGGACGTACCGTTCGCGGCGTTCCTGCACGGGTGACGCACTACGCTCACCGGGCATGGGCAACGGAGAGGAGGCGGGTCTGGCCGCCTCCTCCTGGACGTGTCTGGGCTCCTACGCCATCGCCCTCGGCTCGTCCGCACGTATCCGCCCCTTCGAAGCGTCAGGGCTGACCCACGGACCACAACAGCTCACTCCGAGCGAAGCGGATTTCAAGCTGAACTGCGGCGACTCATCGCCTCGGCTGTCGGCGTTCACAAGTGACAGGGACGGTGACGGCGGGGTGTGCGGATACGCCGACGGCCCCCGGCAGGTGCCCGGGGGCCGTCGGCGGGGGGTCAGCGCACGTCGCGGACGAACGCCGTCCACGCCGAGGCACCGAACACCACCGCCGGGCCCTGCGGGCACTTCGAGTCACGCACGGGGACGATACCCGCGAAGTCGTCGGAAACCTCGACGCAGTCTCCGCCGTCCGAGTTGCTGTACGAGGACTTCCGCCACGTCGCGAAGGTCAGGTCGGGTCGGCGGGATCGCATGTTCGGATCTCCTTGATCAGCTGCTGGATGAACTCGGTCGTCCGCTCCGGGGAAAGCGCCTTGTCTCGCAGCAAATCGTAGGACAGACGCAGCTCTTCGACGCGTCCCGGTTCCTCGATCAGTTCGCCGGACTTGCTGCCCTCCAGATAGGAGACGGCCTTGCCGTTGGCCAGCCAGAGGACCGTCAGCGAGCCGCCCATCAGATCGTGCAGACCTGCTGAGAAGGGCAAAGCCTGAAGCGTGACGTTCGGCCGCTTCTGCCACTCCAGGAGCGTCTCCAACTGTTCCAGCCATACGGCGGGTTGCGATGCCGCCCGCCGGAACACCGCTTCGTCGAGTACTGCCCGGAAGTACGGAACGTCTTCACCGTCGAGGACGGACTGACGGCTCATCCGTGCGGCTACGTCCTCCTGCAGTTCCGTCGCGTCCCGTGGCCGCGCATGCCCCAGAACCTCGGTCGCATACGCCTGGGTCTGGAGCAGACCGGGAATCGTGCTGCACGCGTACTTGTACTGGACCGTCGCCTCCCGCTCCAGCTGCATGAACCGCTGGTACCGGCTGCCGAAGGCGTCGTCGCGGGCCAGCTCCCAGAGCTGTTGCAGCTGATTCCCCGTGCCGTACACCTTGTCGAGCGCCGCCATGACCTCCGGCGAGCCCAGCCGCGCGCCGGTCTCCAGCTTGTGCAGATACGACCGGTCGTAGGTCGTCTCGCCGTGCAGTTCCTCCAGCGACAGTCCCGACCGCTCCCGCAGCCGCCCCAAGGTCTCGTGCAACATCCTCCGGGCGGACGCCTCCCCGCCTGAATCGGACCTGCGTTTGGGCATTCCCACTCTCCTGTGTCCTGTGGGGACAGGGCTACGCCGTCCCTCTTCCGAGCCTAGCCAGCGGCGCCGATGCTCGTAGCGGAAAGAGAAGAACCCGTCACGGAAGGTAAGAACCATGGGCGCACCACCGCATTACGACCTCAAGGACGGCTGGCAGGTCGAGCGCATCCCCGGCCGTCCCGTCATGCGGGTCATCGAGGTACGGAAGCAGGACACCAGCTTCGATCTGCCGCTGCTGGTCACGTTCAACGGACATGTGCGGGGCGCCGTGTGCCTGCGGCTGGGAGTGGACGAGGCGATCGACCTCGTGGACGAGCTGAACCTCGCGCTGGACGCGCGCGTCCGGGAACCCGTGACCGAGGCGTGCGCCGCACCCGGGCCGGTGGCGTGAGGCACGCCGTCCGCGTCGCCGGCCGCTGTGCCGGGCCGCTGCTCATCTGCCTGATCGCCGGATCGTGCGGCTTCGTGCTCGCCCTGGCGTTCGTGCGGCACGTCCCGTAGGGGCCCTGGCGTGCGAGAAGGCTCCCCGGTCCGCGTGGTACGCGGTCCGGGGAGCCTTCTTCGTGGCGGGCGCGGTGTCAGCCGCGGCGGCCGAGGAGCTTCCAGGAGGCAGGCAGGGCGCCCATGGCCAGGGCGGCCTTCAGGGCGTCCCCGATGAGGAAGGGCACCAGGCCGGCGGCGACAGCGGCGCTCATCGACATCCCGGTGGACAGCGCCAGGTACGGCACGCCGACCGCGTAGATGACCAGGGAGCCCACGGCCATGGTGCCCGCGGTGCGCAGCACGGAGCGGTCGCCGCCCCGGCGGGCGAGGCCGCCGACGACGGTGGCGGCGAGCAGCATGCCGAGGACGTAGCCGAAGGAGGCGCCGCCGGGGCCGGAGGTGCCCTCGGAGAACCACGGCATGCCCGCCATGCCGACCAGCGCGTACAGCGCGAGGGAGAGGAAGCCGCGGCGGGCGCCGAGCGCGGTGCCGATGAGCAGCGCGGCGAAGGTCTGGCCGGTGACGGGGACCGGGGAGCCGGGGACCGGCACGGCTATCTGGGCGGCGATGCCGGTGAGGACGGCGCCTCCGGCGACGAGCGCGGTGTCCACCGCGTAGCGGTGCCGGGCTGCGGGCAGCAGGTCGGCGAGGACCGCTCCGGAACGGGCGGGGGCGGCAGCAGTGCTCATCGGGACTCCGCGGGTGAGGGTCGGCAGGACGGACTGATGGTGACGTTAGCTGACGGAATATCGCTCGATCACCATCAGCCGCCGACAAAGCGGCCGTTGAGGGGTTGGTGGGGTTCATACAAAACCCGGAACTCAACCGTCCGGAGGCGTGACGCTGGTCACGCTGGTGACAGTGGGGAGTGGCCACCACGGTGCGGGGAAGGATACGTCGGCGTGGTCTGTCGAGTCCCCATAATCGCGGACGGCGTGGAGAGCGTGCGCGGGTGTGCGCCATGTGTGAGGCCGGTGACCGTATAGCGGATACCTCTTCCTTGTGAGCGGTCGGCCTCCAGACTGTGGCCGTCAGTGTCCCGACCAGTGAACAGAGCCCGTCGATGTCCCGGACCTCCGCGCCGCCCCCCACGGACGCCGTCACCCCCTCCCCCGATTCCGCGCTCACCCAGGGCCTCAAACAGCGCCATCTGTCGATGATCGCGCTGGGAGGTGTCATCGGGGCGGGGCTGTTCGTCGGCTCCGGCGCCGGTATCGCCGCTGCGGGCCCCTCGATCGTCATCGCCTACGGGATCTCCGGGCTGCTGGTGATGTTCGTGATGCGGATGCTCGGCGAGATGTCGGCGGCCAACCCGGCCTCCGGCTCCTTCTCGGTCCACGCCGAGCGGGCGATCGGCCCGTGGGCCGGGTTCACCGCGGGGTGGGCGTTCTGGGTGCTGCTCTGCGTGGCCGTGGGGCTGGAGGGCATCGGGGCCGCGCAGATCGTCACGGGGTGGCTGCCCGGTACGCCGGAGTGGGCCTGGGTGGCCCTGTTCATGGTGGTCTTCCTCGGCACGAACCTCGCGGCCGTGAAGAACTTCGGTGAGTTCGAGTTCTGGTTCGCCGCGCTCAAGGTGATCGCGATCACCCTGTTCCTGGTCCTCGGTGTGCTCGCGATCCTCGGTGTGCTGCCGGGCACGGACGCCCCCGGCACCTCCAACCTGACCGGGGACGGCGGGTTCCTGCCGAACGGTTCGGAGGGCTTCATCATCGGGCTGCTCGCCTCCGTCTTCGCGTACGGCGGCCTGGAGACGGTCACCATCGCGGCGGCCGAGTCCGAGAACCCGGTGAAGGGCGTCGCGGGGGCGGTGCGTACGGCGATGTGGCGGATCGCGGTCTTCTACGTCGGCTCGATGGCGGTCGTCGTCACCCTGGTGCCGTGGGACGACCCCCAGGTCGCCGAGGTCGGCCCGTTCTACGCGATGCTCGACCACCTCGGCATCGGCGGCGCCGCGGAGATCATGAACGTGGTCATCCTGGTCGCCCTGCTCTCCGCGATGAACGCCAACATCTACGGTGCCTCACGCATGGCCTGCTCCCTCGTCGCGCGCGGCCAGGGCCCGAAGCGGCTCGGCCGGGTCACCTCGGGGGTCCCGCGCACCGCGGTGCTGTGCTCCTCGGTCTTCGGCTTCCTCTGCGTGCTGCTCAGCTACTGGCGGCCCGACGACGTGTTCCCGTGGCTGCTCAACATGATCGGCGCGGTGATCCTGGTCGTCTGGATCTTCATCGCCGTCTCCCAGCTGGTCCTGCGCGGCCGGCTGGAGCGCGAGGCGCCCGGGAGGCTGGTCGTCCGGATGTGGCTCTTCCCCTGGCTGACCGTCCTGGCGCTGCTGGCCATGGCGGGCATCTTCGTCCTGATGCTGGGACAGCCGGACACCCGCGACCAGCTGATGGCGACCGGCGCGCTGACCGTGGTACTGATCGCGACCGGTCTGGTGCGGCAGAGGCGGGCCGGACGGGCGGAGCGGGCCGGAGAGGCGGAGCGGGCGGTCCGGGACTGAGAACGGCCGGCCCAAAAGGCCCGGGACCGAAAACGGCTGGCCGCCGCCCGGCCGCCCTTGGCAGGGTGGCGGCATGGATCCCGTCCCCGCCGACCCCACCGCGCTGCACCCGATGACCGGCCAGCCCCGGGTGGTACAGCTGAAACCGCTGGTGACGTCCCCTCTCATCGAGGTGGGCGAGTACTCCTACTACGACGACCCCGACGACGCGACCGCCTTCGAGACCCGGAACGTGCTCTACCACTACGGGCCGGAGAAGCTGGTCATCGGCAGGTTCTGCGCGCTGGCGACCGGGGTGCGGTTCCTGATGAACGGCGCCAACCACCGTATGGACGGCCCCTCCACCTTCCCCTTCCCCATGCTGGGCGGTTCGTGGGCGGACCACGCGGACCTGCTGGCCTCGCTGCCCTCGCGGGGCGACACCGTGGTGGGCCATGACGTGTGGCTGGGCAACGGGGCGACCGTGATGCCGGGCGTCCGCATCGGCAACGGGGCGATCGTCGCGGCCGGCGCGGTGGTCACCCGGGACGTCCCGGACTACTGCGTCGTCGGCGGAAATCCGGCGGCGCCGATCCGTATGCGGTACTCCGACGCGGACGTCGCCCGGCTGCTGGCCGTCGCCTGGTGGGACTGGCCGGCCGAGCACCTCACCGCGCACATCCGTACCGTCATGTCGGGCAGCGTGGACGAGCTGGAGGCGGCGGCCCCGTGACACCCGCCCGGCGGTGCCGGGCCGCTCAGCCGGTCCCCCGGGGGCCCTCCGGGGCGGCGGCCGGGACCCCTGCCCGTTCCTGGGAGGCGGCCGGGACCCCCGCCCGCTCCTGGGCCCGTACGAGCACCTCGCCGGCCTCCGTGCGGAAGTAGAGCACCGACCGGCCCGACCGGCGCCGCGCGGCCAGCCCCGCGTCCAGCAGCACCTTCAGGTGGCGGCCCACCGAGCCCAGCCCCTGGCCGGTCAGCGCGACCAGGCGGGTCGTGCTCCTGGGGGTGTCGAGCAGCATCAGGACCCCGGCACGGGCCGGACCCAGCAGCCGTCCGAGGCTGTCCGGCACCAGGGGGCGGTCCGCGTCGGACAGCACCCCGGAACTGCGGTAGACCACGGCGTAGCGCAGCTCCTCCGCGTCCCAGGACACCCAGCCCTGGCGGGGGGTGACCGGCACGAACACCAGGGCCGCACCGGTGAGTTCACGCGGCGGGTAGTCGCGCGGGTTGACCTGGAGGCGGCTGCCGCCGAGCCAGCGCACGCCGGGGTTCAGCGTGTCCAGGGCGGCGGCCCAGCCGCCCTGGCCGAGCTGTCCGGTCCGCGCGACGATGTCCGCCTCCAGGATCCCCCGGCGGCGCGGCCAGTCGGGGCCCACGATGTGCTCCCACACCCACGCGAGCAGGTCGGCCGCCCTCCCGGGCAGGTCCTCGCGGTGCAGTGAGGGCGGCAGCGGGCCGCCTCTGGACACCTCCAGGTCGGCGCGCGCCTGACCGGGGCGGGTCCGCCGCACCCGGTCCAGGTCCTGGGCGAGGGTGGTGTTCCCGGTGGGGGTGGGGGTGAGGAAGTCCGCGTTCCAGAGGCCGCCGAGGCCGGTCTCCACGAGCTGGGCGGTGACCGGGTCGGCGGCGAGGCGCTCCCGGTAGGCGGGCCGGTAGGTGTCGAACCAGGCGCGTTCGGCGGGGTGGGTGGCGGTGCCGCACTCCAGGGCCTGGAGGGTGGCGACCGTCTCGATCAGCTCCGACACCAGGAAGCGGCTCCCCGCGAGGGTGTCCGCGTTGATCTGCCACCAGCCCATGGTTTCGCCTCCCCGCGAAACAGTAACGGTCCCGCGGCCGCCCGGCAGAGACTCCGCACCGTGCCCGCTTACCGCGATGTGTTCCGAATACCCCACTTCCGCGCCCTTTTCACCGCTGATGTCCTCCAAGGTGGGGCCGCCACCACGAGCGGACCGGCTCTCGGCGTCATGGTGTTCGCCGCGACCGGGTCGCCGCTGCTGTCCACCCTGTCGATGTTCGGCTCCTCCCTCACCCAACTCCTCGGCGCGGTCCTGCTGATGTCGGCGGCGGACCGGCTGCCGCCCCGTGCCGCGCTGACCGGTTCGGCCCTCGCCCTCGGCCTCGCCACCGCGCTCCTCGCCCTTCCCGGCCTGCCGCTGCCCGCGCTGTTCGCGGTGCTCCTCGGCCAGGGCCTCGTCGCGGCGGTGACCGGCGGGGTGCGGTACGGGCTGCTCGCCGAGGTCCTGCCGGAGGACGCCTATCTGCTGGGGCGTTCGGTGCTCAACATGTGCTCGGGGGTGACCCAGATCGCGGGGTACGCCGCCGGTGCCGCCCTGGTGGCCGCGGTCTCGCCGCGCGGCGCGCTGCTGGTGGCGGCGGGCCTCC
The DNA here is from genome assembly GCF_008704555.1 of Streptomyces nitrosporeus. Taxonomy (NCBI): domain Bacteria; kingdom Bacillati; phylum Actinomycetota; class Actinomycetes; order Kitasatosporales; family Streptomycetaceae; genus Streptomyces; species Streptomyces nitrosporeus. The sequence goes on along the minus strand of NZ_CP023702.1, from coordinate 5,204,376 downwards.
ACCTCGCCGGCGCGGCGGTGCTCCGGGGGTGCCTGACCCGGCGGCCGGCCAGGGCCACGGGGCGGCCGTCGGTGGGTGAGACCTGGCGGACGAACAGGCTGCTCTGGTCGTCGGCGCCCCGCAGGCGCGTCTACCTCTCGCTCTGGCTGCCCAACGGGCTGGTGGTCGGCTGCGAGTCGCTCTTCGTCCCCTACCGCCCGGACCGGGCGGGGCTGCTGTTCGCCTGCGCGGCGCTGGGGATGCTCGCCGGGGACACGCTGGTGGGGCGGTTCCCGCCCGCCCGGGGCGGGACCGCGCCCGTCCGGCTGCTCCTGCTGCTGGCCGCTCCCTATCTGCTCTTCGCGCTGCGGCCCGGCCTGCCCTGGGCCCTCGTCCTGGCCGCCGCGGCCTCCACCGGTTTCTCGGCGAGCCTGCTGCTCCAGGAGCGCCTGCTGGCCCTGACCCCGCGGGCGATGACGGGGCAGGCCCTCGGCCTGCACTCCTGCGGGATGCTCACGGCGCAGGGCGCGGCGGCCGCGCTCGCGGGCGCCGTGGCCCAGTGGGTGCCGGCCGGGACGGCGATCGCCGTGATGGCGGCGGCCTCGGCCGTGGTCACCCTGGCGCTCGCCCCGGGGCTGCGGCGCGACGGGACGGCCCTCACCCCGGCTGTCGGCCGAGGGTGAGTTCCAGCAGGGGCAGTACCCGGCCGGGGATCGAGCCGGACGGGACGGCTCCGACGCGTACGGCGCCCATCGCCGTGTAGAAGGGCTCGGCGTTCGGGTCGGCGTCGATGGTGAGGGTGCGGAAGCCGAGCCTTCGGGCCTCGGCCGCCGTACGGGAGAACAGCAGGCGGCCCACGCCCTGCCCGAGGGCGTCCGGTTCGACGAACATCATGCCGACGGCGCCCCGGGGCGGCCGGCCCTCCAGCGTGGCGAACCCCAGGATCCGGCCGTCCCGCTCCGCGACCGCCGTACGACGGGACGTCACCTCGGCCGGTTCCATCGCCAGTTCGTCCCGGCAGGCGGCGAGGAACTCCTCGTCGTAACCCCAGTGGGCCTTCGACCGCAGTGCCAGGGCGGTCAGTGCGGCGGCCTCGCCGGGCCGCCCCTCCCGTACGTGCGTCATCGCTCACTCCTTCCCTTCCCGGTGCTCCGTGTGACACCCGGCCCCGGATCCGACGGCTGATCACTTCGCGACCTTCCTCCTGCTAGCCTGCATTTGCGAAAGAGTTGCAATAACAACCAGCCAGCAGTTGGAGGGTTCGCACCCATGGCCACGTACACGCTCCCCGAACTTCCCTACGATTACGCGGCACTCGAACCGGTCATCAACCCGCAGATCGTCGAGCTCCACCACGACAAGCACCACGCCGCGTACGTGAAGGGCGCCAACGACGCGCTGGAGCAGCTGGAGGAGGCCCGGGACAAGGGGGCGTGGGGAGCGGTCAACGGTCTCCAGAAGAACCTCGCCTTCCACCTCTCCGGCCACATCCTGCACTCGGTCTACTGGCACAACATGACCGGTGACGGCGGCGGCGAGCCGCTGGCCGCGGACGGTGTGGGCGACCTCGCCGACGCGATCGCCGAGTCCTTCGGCTCCTTCGCGGGTTTCAAGTCCCAGCTCACCAAGGCCGCCGCGACCACCCAGGGTTCGGGCTGGGGCGTGCTGGCGTACGAGCCGCTCAGCGGGAAGCTGATCGTGGAGCAGGTCTACGACCACCAGGGCAACGTCGGCCAGGGCTCGACCCCGATCCTGGTCTTCGACGCCTGGGAGCACGCCTTCTACCTGCAGTACAAGAACCAGAAGGTCGACTTCATCGACGCCATGTGGGCGGTCGTCAACTGGCAGGACGTGGCGAAGCGCTACGCCGCCGCCAAGGAGCGCGTGGACGTGCTGCTGCTCGCTCCCTGAGCCGGGCCGGCCGGCGGCTGTGGACGCCCTGCCCCGTGGACACCCCGCCCTGTGATCGTCCTGCCTCGTGATCGTCTTCTCAGCCTTCACCCGGCAGGCGGATGGAAGGAGAGCCCCCGTGAGGACGTGACTCGCGGGGGCTCTCCCGTGCCCGCACCCGGAGCCGGCCGCCTCCCGGCGCGGAGCCGGCCGCCCCCGGTCCGGGACGGGTCGCCCCAGGCTGCGGTGCCGCCCCCTCAGACGCGGAACAGCGAGCCGATGAACTCCGCCAGCAGCCGCTCCTTGAGGGGGCCCGGCAGCGCGTCCAGCAGGACGAGTACGGGAGCCATCCGGGCCGGCAGCCCGGTGCCGGCGCCCTCCCCCAGGCCCGCGAAGGCGAGGAAGGCGGCGACCTCCTCCGGGCCGAGCCGCTGGGGGTCCAGGCCGGCGGCGAGTCCGGCGAGCGCGGGGTCCACGGTCACCGGTTCCAGGGCCCGCGCCTTCGCCAGGGCGGTGGAGAGGTCGGCGAGCAGGGCGTCGACCCGGCCGACCGTGGCGGGGGTGAGGGTCAGGTGCAGGTTCGGCGGCAGGCCGTCGAAGGAGAGCTGGGGCTGGAGGTACCAGCCGAGTTCGCGCATCTCGTCGGCCAGGTGCAGCAGCAGGCTGAGGTCGGGGTCCCGGCCGTCCCCGGGCGAGAGGACCGTGAAGGCGACGAGGCCCGCCGCCGGGTCGCCGAGCACCCGTATCCCCTCGGTCGCCCGCAGTCCGGCGAGCAGCCGGGCCGAGGCCGTGGCGACCCGCCCCGCCAGCGCGGTGTAGCCGTCCTCGCCGATGTGGCGCAGGACCGCCCAGGCCTGGGCGAGCAGCCCGCCGGACTTGGTGCCCTGCGCGGTCGGGTTGACGACCGGGTAGCCGGGCCAGCCCGCGTGGGCGAAGTACTGGTGGCGGCGCAGCTCCGCGTCGCGGTACAGGACCACGGAGGCGCCCTTGTCGGCGTAGGCGTACTTGTGCAGGTCCACGGAGAGTGAGGTGACACCGGGGACGGACAGGTCGAAGGGCTCCACCTCCTGGCCGGCGCGCCGCAGATGGGGCAGGAGCCAGCCGCCGATGCAGGCGTCCACATGGCAGAGCACCCCGCGTCCGGCGGCGGCCGCGGCGATCTCGGCGACCGGGTCGAGGACCCCGTGGGCGTACGAGGGCGCGGAGGCGACCACCAGGACGGTGTCCCCGGTGAGGGCCGCGGCCATGGCGGCGGCGTCGGCCCGGAAGGTGTCCGGGTCGACGGGGACCACGACCGGTTCCACACCGAGGTAGGCGGCGGCCTTGTGGAAGGCGGCGTGGGCGGTGGAGGGCAGCACCATCCGGGGCCGGGTGATCCCGCGTACCGCACGCGCGTGGTCCCGGGCGGTCTTGACGGCGAGCAGGATGCTCTCCGTGCCGCCGCTGGTGAAGGTCCCCTGGGCGCCGGGGACGCCGAGCAGCGCGACGGCCGCGCCCACCAGGTCGTTCTCCAGGCGGGCCACGCTGGGGAAGACGGTGGGGTCGAGTCCGTTGACGGTGGAGAAGGCGGTGTAGGCCGCGGCCGCCAGTTCGTCGAGGCCTTCGAGGCCCGCGTCGTAGACGTAGGCGAAGGTCCGGCCCCCTCGGGTGGGCGCGTCGTCCGTGCGCAGGGAGCGCAGTACGGCGAGCACCTCGGCGGCGGGCCGGCCGGCGGACGGGGCGGTCCCGGTCCTGGCTTCGTGCTCGGGTGCGGGGTCAGTCGGCATGGGTGTGCTCTTCCGTCGGGGGGCGGGACTCGGTGGCGGGCTCGCGGTAGCGGTGCAGCAGCCAGAGGCTCGCCGCGGCGAGGGCCGCGGGCAGCACGCTCATGCCGGCGGTGATGCCGGTGAGCGCGGCGGCCGGCTGCTCCACCTGGTGGGCGGCGTCCGAGGAGCGGAAGCCGGTGACGGCCAGGACCAGGGCGAACACCCCGGCGCCCAGGGCGAAGGCGAGCGTCTCGGCGGCGGTCCACAGCCCGGTGAAGGTCGCGGCCCGGCGGCGGCCGGTGCGGGCGGCGTCGGCGGCCAGGGTGTCGGCGAGCATGGTCAGGGGCAGCAACTGGAGCCCGGCGTAGGCGATTCCGACGAGGACGACCGCCGTGTACCCGACGGCGGGTCCGGCCGCCGGGGTGAACGCGAGGAGCAGGGCGCCCGCCGTGTAGAGCAGGGAGGCGCACCACTGGGCGTACCGCACGCCCCTGCGGCGGGCCAGCCGGTTCCACAGCGGCATGAACAGGACGAGCGGGCCGATCAGGCAGGCGAAGAGCGGGGTGACCGCACCGGCCGAGCCGAGGGTGTACGTGGCGAAGTACTGGACGCCCGCGAGCATCACGCCGATCGCGAGCGCCTGGAGGGTCCACATCCCGGCCAGGTGGAGGAAGGGCCGGTGGGTGCGGGCCACGGCGAGCTGGGCGCGCAGGGACGGTTCGCCCTCGCTGCGGGCGGCCTCGGGGGCGCCCCGGGTGGCGGCCCAGGCGCCGAACATGCCGACGGCCAGCAGGACGGCGACGACGGCCCCCATCAGCCGGTAGCTCGCCGGGGTGCCGCCGTCGGCGTGTGCGAGGGCGGGCGCCACGGCACCGGAGAGCAGGATGGCGACGCCGAGGAACCCGACCCGCCAGCCCAGCACCCGGCCGCGTTCGTGCGGGTCCTCGGTCATCTCGGCGGGCATCGTCACGTACGGCACCTGGAAGACGGCGTACGCGGTGGCGGCCAGCAGGAACAGGACGGCGACGTAGCCGGCCGCCGCGGCGCCCCGCAGCGGGGGCGCGGCGAAGATCAGCGCGAAGAGCGGAGGCAGGGTGCAGGCGCCGGTCAGCAGGAACGCCCGGCGCGGGCCGCCGGGCAGCCGGCTGCGGTCGGACAGGGCGCCGACCAGCGGGTTGATCAGCACGTCCCACGCCTTGGGCAGGAAGACGGCGGCTCCCGCGACGGCGGCGGGCACCGCGAGGACGTTGGTGAGGTAGTAGAGCAGGATCAGGCCGGGCACGGTGGCGAAGGTGCCGGTGCACAGGGAACCGAGCCCGTAGCCGACGCGTATCCGGCGCGGGAGTCCGGGTTCCGGGACCGGTACTGCTGCGGGCATGAGGAGATCATGGTGGGACCCCGGGCGTCTGACAAGGCTCCGGTACGGGGCTTCCGGGGGCGGCCGCGGTGCCGCCCCCGGAAGTGCCACGCCGGTGCCGTCAGTCGAAGACCGGGCCCTGGGTGCGGGTCCGCTTGATCTCGTAGAAGCCGGGGATCGACGCCACCAGCAGTGTGCCGTCCCAGAGCTTCGCCGCCTCCTCGCCCTTGGGGGCGGGGGTGACGACCGGGCCGAAGAAGGCGATCTGCTCACCGTCGGGGCCGGGCACGGCGATGACCGGGGTGCCGACGTCCTGGCCGACCTTGTCGATGCCCTCCTGGTGCGAGGCGCGCAACTCCTTGTCGTAGGCGTCGGAGTCGGCGTACTCCAGCAGGTCCGCCGGGAGGCCGGCGTCCGCCAGCGCGCCGGCGATCGCCTCGCGGGTCGGGCCCTCGCCGTTGTTGTGGAAGCGTGTGCCCATCGCGGTGTAGAGCGGGCCGACGACCTCGTCGCCGTGCTTCTCCCGGGCGGCGACGACGACGCGGACCGGGGCCCACGCCTGGGTCCGCATCATCTCCTGGTACTCCTCGGGCAGCTCGTCCAGCCGCTCCTCGTTGAGGACGGCCAGGCTCATCACGTGCCAGCGGACATCGACGTCGCGGACCTTCTCCACCTCCAGCATCCAGCGCGAGGTCATCCAGGCCCAGGGGCAGAGCGGGTCGAACCAGAAGTCGGCGGGGACCCGGCTGCCGGACGTGCTGTTCTCGGGCATGTCTCTCCTTGGGATCGGAAGATCGGTCTGCGCTGGGAGCCTGTCGGGCGGACTCAGCGGGACAACGCCACGACCGCTCGTGGTCATTCCCGTGTACGGACCCGTGGAGCCGCATGCGAGGATCAAAGGTGTTCGAAAGGGACCCCCCGCTTGCTGGTCGGTCCGAGACACAAAGGAGTGTTCCGTGCCCGGTGAAAACCTGTCCCGCGACGAGGCCCGTGAGCGGGCCGAGCTGCTGACCGTCGACGGTTACGAGGTCGCCCTCGACCTGCGTTCCGCCGTCGGCGAGCCGGCGGAGGGCGACGGTGAGACCGGTGCGCGCACGTTCCGCTCGCTGACCACGATCCGTTTCCGTGCCGCCCGCGCGGGCGCCTCCACCTTCGCCGACCTGCTCGCCCCGGCCGTGACCTCGGTGACGCTGAACGGTGTGGCGCTGGACCCGTCGGCGGTCTTCGACGGCAGCCGGATCGCCCTGGACTCGCTCGCCGAGGGCGAGAACGTCCTGGTGGTTGACGCGCGTTGCGCGTACAGCCGGACCGGCGAGGGCATGCACCGCTTCGTCGACCCGGAGGACGGCGAGGTCTACCTCTACACGCAGTACGAGCCGGCCGACGCCCGCCGCGTCTTCGCCAACTTCGAGCAGCCCGACCTCAAGGCCCCCTACCGCTTCGAGGTCACCGCCCCCGAGGGCTGGACGGTCAGGTCCAACGGCGCCGAGGAGTTCCACGAGGGCGAGGTGTGGCGGTTCGCCGAGACCGCGCCGATCTCGACCTACATCACGGTGGTCGTCGCCGGCCCCTACCACTGCGTCACCGACTCCTACACGCGGACCCTGGACGACGGGTCGGAGCTGGAGATCCCGCTCGGCGCGATGTGCCGCAAGGCGCTCGCGCGCCACTTCGACGCGGACGACGTCTTCCTGATCACCAAGCAGGGCCTGGACTTCTTCCACGACCACTTCGACTACCCGTACCCCTTCGGCAAGTACGACCAGGCCTTCGTGCCCGAGTACAACCTCGGCGCCATGGAGAACCCGGGCTGTGTCACCTTCCGCGAGGAGTACATCTACCGGTCGAAGGTCACCTCGGCCTCCTACGAGCGGCGTGCCAACGTCATCCTCCACGAGATGGCGCACATGTGGTTCGGCGACCTGGTCACCATGCAGTGGTGGGACGACCTGTGGCTGAAGGAGTCCTTCGCGGACTTCATGGGCACCTTCTCGATGGTGGAGGCGACCCGCTTCACCAACGGCTGGATCACCTTCGCCAACAACCGCAAGGCGTGGGCCTACCGCGCGGACCAGCTGCCCTCCACCCACCCGGTCACCGCCGACATCCGGGACCTGGAGGACGCCAAGCTGAACTTCGACGGCATCACCTACGCCAAGGGCGCCTCGGTGCTCAAGCAGCTGGTGGCGTATGCCGGCCGGGACGCCTTCCTGGAGGGCGCCCGCCGCTACTTCAAGCGGCACGCCTACGGCAACACGCAGCTGGGCGACCTGCTGTCGGTGCTGGCCGAGACGTCCGGGCGCGATATGACGGCCTGGTCCCGCTCCTGGCTCCAGACGGCGGGCGTCAACGTGCTGGCCCCCGAGGTCACTTACGACGAGGAGGGCCGGATCGCCGAGCTCGCCGTGACCCAGCGGGCCGCCCCCTCGCACCCCGAGCTGCGCCCGCACCGGATCGCGGTGGGTCTGTACCGGCTGACGCCCGGGGGCGAGCTGGTGCGGTACGCCCGCGCCGAGACGGACGTCGCCGGGGAGCGCAGTACGGTGGCGGAGCTGGCCGGTGCCGAGAAGCCCGACCTGGTGCTGGTCAACGACGACGACCTGACGTACTGCAAGGTCCGCTTCGACGAGGGGTCGCTGGCGACCCTGCGCGGGCACCTCGGCGGCATCACCGACCCCCTGGCCCGTGCGCTGTGCTGGTCCGCCCTGTGGAACATGACGCGGGACGCGCTGCTGCCGGCCCGTGACTTCGTCTCGCTGGTGCTGGCCTTCGCCGGGCGGGAGAGCGACATCGGGGTCCTCCAGATGCTGCACTCCTGGGCGGAGTCGGCCCTGACGCACTACGCCGCCCCGGCCTGGCGCGAGGAGGGCGGCAGGCTGCTGGCGGAGGGGGCGCTGCGGGAGCTGCGGCTCGCCGAGCCGGGCAGCCAGCACCAGCTGACGTGGGCGCGGTTCTTCGCCTCGGTCGCGGGGTCCGGCGCCGACTTCCAGCTGCTGGTCGGTCTGCTCGACGGCTCGGCGGTGATCGAGGGCCTGGAGGTCGACCAGGAACTGCGCTGGGCGTTCCTCTCCCCGCTGGTCGCGCACGGGGTGGCCGGTGAGGCCGCCGTCGACGCCGAACTGGCCCGGGACGACACGGCGTCCGGCAAGCGGCACCAGGTGCGCTGCCTGGCCTCGCGTCCCTCGGCGGAGGTCAAGGCCCAGGCGTGGGCGGCGGTCGTGGAGTCGGACAAGCTGTCCAACGCGCTCGTCGGGGCGACCATCGCGGGCTTCGGGCGGCCCTCGCAGCGTGAGCTGCTGGCGCCGTACACCGCCGCCTACTTCGAGGCGATCGAGCGGGTGTGGGACGAGCGGTCCATCCAGATCGGCATGGACGTCGTCAAGGGGCTCTTCCCGTCGCTCCAGGACGATCCCGCGACGCTCACGGCGACGGACGCGTGGCTGACCTCCCACCCGGACGCGGCACCGGCGCTGCGCAGGCTCGTGCTGGAGGCGCGGGACGACCTGGCCCGGGTGCTCCGGGGCCAGGAGTGCGACGCGGCGGCGTGAGCGCCCGGGTGCGCGCCCCGCACACACGCGCGGGGCGCGCGCCGGGCGATCCCCCGCGTGACGGCCCATTTCGGCCTTCGAACCGCCGTTCTTCGACGCGGGCTCGTCCTGGTACGTCGACGGACGTGTAACACCGGCCGGCCTCCGGGCGCGGTGCGGGGAACCTCCGGACATGGACCGGAACACCTCGCTCACCACCCGCCCCTCCCCCGCAGCGGCCCGCCGTGTGCGGTCGGCCCGGCAGCTGCGCGCCGAGGGGGTGACCGCCGCGCGGGCCGCCGCGCGGTGTCTGCCCGGCGGCCCGTGGCAGCAGTTGCTGCCCGGCGTCTATCTGCTCCACCCGGGGCCGCCGACGGACCGGGAGCGCCTGTGCGGCGCCCTGCTCTACGCCGGGCGGACCGGCCGCGGGCGGACCGGTCCCGGCCACGGCGGCGTGATGGTCACCGGGCCGGCGGCCCTGGCCCTGTACGGCTTCACGTCCGTACCGCCGATGACCGCGCCGCACCGGATCGACGTCCTGGTGCCACGGACCCGGCGGCTGCGCTCCACCCGTTTCGTACGGGTGGTACGGACCGCCCGGCCGCCCGGCCCCGCCTACCGGGGAGGCACGCCGGTGGCTCCGGTGGAGCGGGCGCTCGCCGACACGGTGGCCACGCTGACCGACGCCGCCGCGGTGCGCCGGCTGCTGGTGGAGGCGGTCCGCGGCGGGCACTGCGAACCGGCCGCCGTCGTACACGAACTGAGCGCGGCCAGGCTGCTGGGCCGGGCCCAGGTGGCCGGCGCGGTGGACGGACTGCTGGCCGAGGGGCGGGCGGTGGCGGAGGACCGGCTGTACGGGATGGTGCGCGGGCACGTCCTGCCCGAGCCGCTGTGGAACGTGGACCTCCGCCTGCCCGGCGGCGCCCCGCTGGGCCGGGTCGACGCCTACTGGCCCGAACCGGCCGTGGCGCTGCTCCTCGGCGCCCGTACCCCCCGTGAGGCGGGCGCCACCGGCCGGACGGCGGACCGGGAGCACCTGGAGCGGCTGGGGATCACGGTCGTCCGGGTCACGGCCCGGGGGCTGCGTGAGGCGGCGGACCGCCAGGCGGAGGCGGTCCGCACGGCGATGGCGGCGGCCGAGGACCGGGAGCCGGCCGCGTACGTGGTGGTCCTGCCCGGCTGATGCCAGGACGGTGCGCCGGTCCGCCGGACGGGGCCTTCCGCCGGCCTCCGGGCGCTCTGGCGTTCCGTCCCGTTCGTCCCGGGTGGCACATCGGCCCCCGTGGCGGATCTACGCCATGTCCATGTCTCGCCCCCGCCAAGTCTCCACAAACCCCTGTCCTTTACGAAAGGCTGAGCGGTCATCCGGTACCGAAATCCGGACTCTCTTTTTCTTTCACGTACAGGGATGCTGATGACCAAGGAATCCCCCAGCTCCATACCCGGGGCCAGACGCGCGGCGCGCATCGCGGCCGCCGCCGGTCTGGCGGCCGCGCTGGCCGCCACCGGCGCCGCCCCGGTGTTCGCCGCCGACGACCCGGCGACCGCCCCGGTGAAGCCCGCCGCCACCAGCGACAAGGGCGACAAGCTCGGTGAGGCCGACGCCGACCTGCTGGCGAAGGCCGAGGCGAAGGGCGAGAAGAACATCACCATGATGGTCGCCACCGCCCCCGGCGCGACCGAGGAGGTGGCGAAGAAGCTCGACTCCGTCGAGGGGTCCGTGCTGGGCCGGACGTACGACAAGCTCGGTTACGTCCGGGCGACCGTGCCGACCGCCACGGCCGAGGCCACCATCAAGGCGACGCAGAAGCTGTCGAGCGTCCACGGGATCGATCTCAAGCACGAGATCGAGCTGGACGACCCGACCCCGTCGGCCGACCGCGCCGCCGGCGCGAAGCAGCCGAAGGCCACCGGCAGCTACCCGGCGCCGGGCAAGGACACCCCGGCGAAGAACCCGTACAACCCGTCCTTCGAGACGGGTGCCGTGGACTTCGTGGAGCAGAACCCGAAGGCCGACGGCCGCGGCGTCACCATCGGCATCCTGGACTCCGGTGTGGACATCGCCCACCCCGCGCTCCAGAAGACCACCACCGGCGAGCGCAAGATCGTCGACTGGGTGACCGCCACGGACCCGGTCAGCGACGGCGACGGCACCTGGCTGCGGATGTCGGCCTCGGTCGAGGGCCCCGCCTTCACCATCGGCGGCCGCAGCTACACCGCTCCCGCGGGGTCCTACAAGATCCAGCTCTTCTCCGAGGCCGCCACGCGCGGCGGCGACATGGCCGGGGACCTCAACCGGGACGGCGACACCACCGACGTCTGGGCGGTCCTGTACGACCCGGTCACCGGCGCCGCGCGCGTCGACCTGAACAACAACGCGGACTTCACCGACGACAAGGCGATGAAGCCGTACAAGGACGGCTTCCAGGTCGGCTACTTCGGTACGGACGACCCGCGGACCGAGGTCGTCGAGCGCATCCCGTTCGTGATCGAGACCCGCAAGAACGTCACGTACAACGCGGCCGGCGCCAAGGCCGACTACGTGAACATCGGCGTCATCGAGAGCGAGCACGGCACGCACGTCGCGGGCATCACCGCGGCCAACAGCCTGTTCGGCGGCAGGATGAACGGCGCGGCGCCCGGCGCCAAGCTGGTCTCCTCCCGCGCCTGCACCTGGTCCGGCGGCTGCACCAACATCGCGCTGACCGAGGGCATGATCGACCTCGTCGTGAACCGCGGGGTCGACGTCGTCAACATGTCGATCGGCGGTCTGCCGCCGCTCAACGACGGCAACAACGCCCGCGCCGAGCTCTACAAGCGGCTCATCGACGTCTACGGCGTCCAGCTGGTCATCTCGGCCGGCAACGACGGCCCGGGTGTCAACACCATCGGTGACCCCGGCCTCGCCGACCACGTCATCTCGGTGGGCGCGTCCATCTCCAAGGAGACCTGGGCGGCCAACTACGGCTCGAACGTCACCAAGAAGTACGACATGCTGCCCTTCTCCTCGCGCGGTCCGCGTGAGGACGGCGGCTTCGCGCCGATCCTGACGGCTCCCGGTGCCTCGATCAACACCACCCAGACCTGGCTCCCCGGCGGTCCGGTCAAGGAGGCGGGCTACTCGCTCCCGGCCGGCTACTCCATGCTGCAGGGCACCTCGATGTCCTCGCCGCAGGCCGCCGGAGCCACGGCCCTGCTGCTGTCGGCCGCGAAGCAGAAGCACATCGAGCTGCCCCCGGCCGACCTGCGGACCGCGCTGACCAGCACCGCCTCCCCCATCAAGGACGTGCCCGCGCACGCCCAGGGCTCCGGTCTGATCGACATCGTCGCCGCCTGGAAGCACATCACCAAGAAGGGCTCCGCGGCGCACGAGTACACGGTGAAGGCCCCGGTCGACACCGCGATCGACTTCGCGCTGAAGACCCCGGGCTTCGGCACCGGCCTGTACGACCGCGAGGGCGGCCTCAAGACCGGCCAGAAGAAGACGTACGACGTCGTCATCACCCGCACCACGGGCCCGGACGAGGCCGTGAAGCACACGCTGTCCTGGAAGAACAACGACGGCACCTTCGAGCTGACCGGTTCGAAGACGGTCTCGCTGCCGCTCGGCGAGCCGGTCACCGTCAAGGTGCAGGCGAAGCCCGGCAGCGCGGGCGTGCACAGCGCGATCCTCCGCGTCGACGACAAGAAGACCAAGGGCGTGGACCACCAGATCCTCTCCACGGTCGTCGTCGCCACGGACCTGGTGAAGCCGGGTTACGCGTTCAAGGCGTCCGGCTCGGTGCAGCGCAACGGCACCACCTCGTACTTCCTGAACGTCCCCGAGGGCTCCAAGACCCTCGAGGTCGCGCTGAGCGCCCTGCGCTCGGGCAGCCAGACCCGGTTCATCTCCATCCACCCCTACGGGGTCGCGGTGGAGGACAGCTCCACGGTCTACTGCTACCCGAACTACGAGAACCCGGCCAACACCTGCCGCCCGGACACGCGCTCCTACCAGGACCCGCAGCCCGGCGTCTGGGAGATCGAGGTCGAGTCGCGCCGTACGTCGCCGCTGCTGGACAACCCGTACAAGCTGGACGTCTCGCTGCTCGGCGCCACCTTCGACCCGGCGGTCCGGACCATCGACGAGGCGAAGATCGGCACCCCGGCCACGGTGGACTGGACCGTCACCAACAACGCCGGTGACCTGGCGGGCAGGCTGGAGGGCGGCTCGCTGGGCTCGGCCGACGTCGAGCGTCCGTCGATCTCCACGGGCGGCGAGTACGTCAAGGAGGTGACCATCGGTGAGGGCGTCGAGAAGCTGGACGTCGCCATCGGCGGCACCTCGGACCCCAACGCCGACATCGACCTGTACGTCTACAAGGGCGCGGCCGAGGTCGGCGCGTCCACGACGGCCGGGTCGGAGGAGTCCGTCAGCCTGGTGAACCCGGCGGCCGGCACCTACACGGTCGTCATCGACGGCTACTCGGTCCCCGCCGGGACCACCGAGTACGACTACCGGGACGTGTACTACTCGTCCTCGCTCGGTGAGATCAAGGTCGACGAGTCGAAGGCCGTGAACCTGGCCAACGGCGCGTCCGCACAGGTCGGCGCCGAGGTCCTGGTCGCCGGCGCGGCGCCCGAGGGCCGGCAGTTCTTCGGCGAGGTGCGGCTGGTGAACGCCCGGGGCACCGCGGCGGGCACCGGCAGCGTCGTGATCGGCAAGGTCACGCCGTAGCGTGAGGCGCCGGGTGTGATCCCTACGACACCCGGCGTCCGTGGGGCGGGCGCCCGCAAGGGCTCCCGCCCCACAGCGCTGTCCGGGGCCCGTCCGCCTGCCGGACAATGGATTGGACAAGGCGGCCCGGGACATACGCATCATGGACCGGCAACCGTGTCAGTTCGTACGCTCGAAGGAGTCCCCGTGAAGGTCGGAATCGTCGGCGCCACCGGTCAGGTCGGCACAGTCATGCGCAGCATCCTGGCCGAGCGGAAGTTCCCGGTCGACGAGCTGCGGCTTTTCGCCTCCGCGCGCTCCGCGGGCTCCACGATCCCGTACGAGGGCACCGACATCACCGTCGAGGACGCCTCCACCGCGGACTACACCGGCCTGGACATCGTGCTCTTCTCCGCCGGCGGCGCGACCTCCCGGGCGCTGGCCGGGAAGGTCGCCTCGCAGGGCGCCGTCGTGATCGACAACTCCTCGGCCTGGCGCATGGACCCCGAGGTCCCGCTGGTCGTCTCCGAGGTGAACCCGCACGCGGTCGGGAACCGCCCCAAGGGCATCATCGCCAACCCGAACTGCACGACGATGGCGGCCATGCCGGTGCTGCGCCCGCTGCACGACGAGGCGGGGCTGGAGGCCCTGACCGTCGCCACCTACCAGGCGGTGTCCGGCTCCGGGGTCGCGGGCGTCGCGGAGCTGCACGGCCAGGCGTCGAAGGTCGTCGCCGAAGCGGACAGGCTCACCCACGACGGCGGCGCCGTCGAGTTCCCCGAGCCGGGCGTCTACAAGCGCCCGATCGCCTTCAACGTGCTGCCGCTCGCCGGTTCGATCGTGGACGACGGCTCCTTCGAGACGGACGAGGAGCAGAAGCTCCGCAACGAGTCCCGCAAGATCCTGGAGATCCCCGGCCTCAAGGTCTCCGGCACCTGCGTCCGCGTGCCCGTCTTCTCCGGCCACTCCCTCCAGGTCAACGCCCGTTTCGCGCGCCCGATCGGTGTCGAGCGCGCCTACGAGCTGCTGAAGGACGCCGAGGGCGTCGAGCTCTCGGAGATCCCGACCCCGCTCCAGGCGGCCGGCAAGGACGCGTCCTACGTGGGCCGCGTCCGCGTCGACGAGACCGTCGAGAACGGCCTCGCGCTGTTCGTCTCCAACGACAACCTGCGCAAGGGCGCGGCCCTGAACGCCGTCCAGATCGCCGAGCTGGTCGCGGCCGAGCTGTCCGCCTGACCCGTACGGCGCCGTGGGGGCGGTCACCGGGATCCCGGTGGCCGCCCCCACACGCGTACCGTCCGGAAAGTGACACGGCCTCGTGGGAAAACGGACATCGCGCGGGGCGCACCCCCCGTGGAAGGATGACCCGAAACATCACAGATCAAGGAGATGACCGCGTGCCTGGCACGAATCTGACCCGCGAAGAGGCACAGGAGCGGGCGCGCCTGCTGACCGTGGACGCGTACGAGATCGATCTCGACCTCTCCGGAGCGCAGGAGGGCGGCACCTACCGGTCCGTCACCACCGTGCGCTTCGACTCGGCCGAAGCAGGCGCCGAGACCTTCATCGACCTGGTCGCCCCGGCGGTGCACGAGGTCGTGCTGAACGGCAGGGCCCTGGACGTCGCCTCCGTCTTCCGCGACTCACGGATCGCGCTGAAGCACCTGGAGGCGGGCCGCAACGAGCTGAAGGTCGTCGCCGACTGCGCGTACACCAACACCGGTGAGGGGCTGCACCGCTTCGTCGATCCGGTCGACGAACAGGCCTACCTGTACACCCAGTTCGAGGTTCCCGACGCCCGGCGGGTGTTCGCCTCCTTCGAGCAGCCCGACCTGAAGGCGGCCTTCCGCTTCACCGTGAAGGCACCGGCCGGCTGGACCGTGGTCTCCAACTCGCCGACGCCCGAGCCGGTGGACGACGTCTGGTCCTTCGAGCCGACGCCGCGTATCTCCACCTACATCACGGCCCTGATCGCCGGTCCGTACCACGCGGTGCACAGCACGTACGAGAAGGACGGCCAGGTGGTGCCGCTGGGCATCTACTGCCGTCCCTCGCTCGCCGGGTACCTCGACGCGGACGACATCTTCGCCGTCACCCGGCAGGGCTTCGACTGGTTCCAGGAGAAGTTCGACTACGCGTACCCGTTCGCCAAGTACGACCAGCTCTTCGTCCCGGAGTTCAACGCGGGCGCGATGGAGAACGCGGGCGCGGTGACCATCCGCGACCAGTACGTCTTCCGCTCCAAGGTCACGGACGCCGCGTACGAGACGCGTGCCGAGACCATCCTCCACGAGCTGGCCCACATGTGGTTCGGCGACCTGGTCACCATGGAGTGGTGGAACGACCTCTGGCTCAACGAGTCGTTCGCCACCTACACCTCGATCGCCTGCCAGGCGGACGCCGAGGGCTCCAGGTGGCCGCACTCCTGGACCACGTTCGCCAACTCGATGAAGACGTGGGCCTACCGCCAGGACCAGCTGCCCTCGACGCACCCGATCATGGCGGACATCCGCGACCTGGACGACGTCCTGGTCAACTTCGACGGCATCACCTACGCCAAGGGCGCCTCGGTGCTCAAGCAGCTCGTGGCGTACGTCGGCAAGGACGCGTTCTTCCAGGGCGTGCAGGCCTACTTCAAGGCGCACGCCTTCGGCAACACGCGCCTGTCCGACCTGCTGGGCGCCCTGGAGAAGACCTCCGGCCGCGATCTGCGGGCCTGGTCGACGGCGTGGCTGGAGACGGCCGGCATCAACATCCTGCGGCCGGAGATCGAGACCGACGGGAACGGCCACGTCACCTCCTTCACGGTCCTCCAGGAGGCCCCCGCGCTGCCCGCCGGCGCCAAGGGGGAGCCGACGCTGCGCCCGCACCGGATCGCGATCGGGTGCTACGACCTGGACGGCGCGGGCAAGCTGGTCCGCACCGACCGGATCGAGCTGGACATCGACGGGGAGCGCACCACCGTGCCCTTCCCGGCCGGCCGGGCCCGTCCGGCGGTCGTGCTGCTCAACGACGACGACCTGTCGTACGCGAAGGTCCGCCTCGACGAGGAGTCCCTGCGGGTCGTCACCGAGCACCTGGGCGACTTCACCGAGTCGCTGCCGCGCGCCCTGTGCTGGGCCTCCGCCTGGGACATGACGCGCGACGGCGAGCTGGCCACGCGCGACTACCTGGAGCTGGTCCTCTCGGGCGTCGGCAAGGAGACCGACATCGGTGTCGTCCAGTCGCTGCACCGCCAGGTGAAGCTGGCCGTGGACCAGTACGCGGCACCGGAGTGGCGTGAGACGGGGCTGGCCCGCTGGACGGAGGCGACGCTGGCGCACCTGCGCGCGGCGGAGCCGGGCAGCGACCACCAGCTGGCCTGGGCGCGCGCCTTCGCGGCGACCGCCCGCACCCCGCTCCAGCTGGACCTGCTCCAGGCCCTGCTGAACGGCACCGAGGAGATCGCGGGCCTGGCCGTCGACACGGAACTGCGCTGGGCGTTCGTGCAGCGGCTGGCCGCGTCGGGGCTGCTGGACGAGGAGGAGATCGCCGCCGAGTACGAGCGCGACCGGACGGCGGCGGGCGAGCGCCACGCGGCCGAGGCGCGGGCGGCGCAGCCCTCCGAGGAGGCGAAGGCCGAGGCGTGGGCCTCGGTCGTCGAGTCCGACAAGCTGCCCAACTCCCTCCAGGAGTCGGTCATCGCCGGTTTCACGCAGAGCGACCAGCGTGAGCTGCTGGCGCCGTACACGGAGAAGTACTTCGCGGCGGTCAAGGCGGTCTGGGACTCGCGGAGCCACGAGATGGCCCAGCAGATCGCGATCGGCCTGTACCCGGCGCTCCAGGTCTCCCAGGAGACGCTGGACGCCACGGACGCCTGGCTGGAGTCGGCCGGGCCGAACGCGGCGCTGCGCAGGCTGGTCTCGGAGTCCCGGGCGGGTGTGGAGCGCGCCCTGAGGGCCCGTGCGGCGGACGCCGCGGCGGCGTCCGCGTAACGGCGGATCCGGCACGGCCGGGGGGCGCCCTCCTTCCGGGGGGGCGCCCCTCCCGTCCGTTATGCCGTCGTCTCGCGGTGGCGCCGGGCCAGTCCGGCCGCCCCGGCCTCCGTCAGCGCCCCGTAGAGGCGCATCCGAGCCACCCCTCCGTCGGGGAACGCGTCGAGGCGTACGTGGGTGACCACGGCCTCCTCGTCCAGGACGAAGCGGTGCACGGTGTCGGGCTGGAGCCGGGTGCGCGGGAGGATCTCGCTCCAGTCGCCGCTCTCGCCGTCGCGGCCGTGCAGGGCGATCCAGCCGGCCGCGTTGCCCTTGAGGTAGGCGGTGTCTATCTCCACCGCCCGTACCGCGCCCTGGGCGGGGAGCCGGAAGCGGACCCAGTCGTTGGTGCCGCGGACCCGGCGGCGGCGGTTCTCCCAGCCGTCGTCCATCTTGCGGGAGGTGCCGGGCAGGATGATCTGGGCCGGTGAGGAGTAGAAGCGGTCCGAGGCGTCCTCGTAGGTGCCGCCGTTGAGGATCGAGATCAGGTCGATCGTGCCGAGCGCGGCGATCCAGGCCGGGTCGGGGACGACCTCGCCGTGGACCCGGAGCCGCGCGATGCCGCCGTCGGGGTGCTGGCAGAGGCGCAGGTGGGTCCAGCGGCGGTCGCCGGTGATCTCGAAGGCGTTGGCCGCGTGGCCGCGCACGGGCGTCGGCGGGAGGATCTCCTCCCACTTCACGTCGTCGGCGAGGAGGTCCTCGGGGCCCGGTGACCCCTCGACGGCGGTCGCCTGGACGGAGACGCGCTGCGGGTAGTTGCCGCGGAAGTGGGCGGTGTCGACGACGAGGCCGCGGATGACTCCGGGGGCGCCGAGGCGGATGATCGCCCAGTCGTGTTCCCCGGGCGCGGGGAAGGGGTGTGCGGCGTCCGCGCCGCGCCTGCGGCGGGTCTCCCAGCCGTCCATGATCTTGCCCTTGTGGCCGAAGCGCTCGGGGTCGAAGACGGCGGGTCCGCGGGTCAGCAGGTTCTCGCGTTCGGCGAAGAACTCGTCGTTGGCGGCGATCACACCGGCGCCCAGCCTGCGGTCCGCGAGGTCGACGAGAGCGGTGAAGGGGACGCCGGTGGCTGCGCGGTAGTCGGCGTAGGGGTCGCCTCCGCCGTAGGGGGCCGCGTCGTTGGCGTGCGGGTCGGTGTCCTGGGCGGTGGTGTCCCGGTCGGGGTTCTCGCTCGCGTCGATGGTCATGGGGTGACTGTGGCCCGCCCCGGACCATCACGTCCATCGAAAGTTTCCGCACGGTCTTTTCAGTTCTGCTGAACGATCGTGGCGGCGGCCCGTTCCAGCGCCCGCAGCATCCGGGCCACCGCGGGAGCCTCCTCCCCGCCCCGCCGTACCGCCGCCACCACATGGCGCCGCGGGCGGTCGGCGTCCAGGACGCGCATGACCACGCCTTCCCCGGCCCGTTCGGGGGCGGACGCCATCCGGGGGACCAGCGCGATCCCCATGCCCGCCTCGACCAGGGCCAGGATCGCGGTCCAGCCGGAGGCGCTGTGGGCCTGCTCGGGGACGAAACCGGCGGCCTCGCAGGCGGCGGTCGTGATCTGCGACCAGGGGCCCGAGCCGCCGAAGATCCAGGGTTCGGCGGCGAGGTCGGCCAGCCGCAGGCCGGGGGCGGCGGCGAGCCGGTGGCCGGCCGGGAGCGCCACGTCCAGGGGGTCCGCGAGCAGGGGCAGCACCGTGAAACGGGGATCGCGGGCGGTCGGGGCGTGCGCCGCCAGGGAGAGCGCCAGGTCGACGTCACCGGCCGACAGCAGTTCGTACGCCTGGCCCGCCTCGGCCTCCCGTACGCGGATCTCCGGGGCCGGCCGGCCCTCCTCGCGCAGCAGCCGCACGGCCGGGACGACGAGGGCGGGGACGGCCGTCGAGAACGCCCCGACCCGCACCCGGCCCGCCTCGCCCGCCAGATAGGCCGCCAGGGCCGCGTCCGCCCGCTCCAGCTCGGCGAAGACGGCTTCGGCGTGGCGCAGCACCAGGTGGGCGGCGTCGGTGAGCCGGACCCGCCGTCCGCGCGCCTCCAGGAGGGTCACACCCAGCTGTCCGGCCAGATTGCTGAGCTGCTGCGAGACGGCGGAGGGGGTCATCAGCAGGGCCTCGGCCGTGGCGGTCACCGTGCCCTTCTCCCGCAGGGTGCGCAGGATGCGGAGCTTCTTGACGTCCCACTCGGTCATGCCCGCAACCTACCGGTGCCCGGACACGGCGAAGCGCCGCGCGGTACGGGGTACCGGCGGCGCGTCCGCGGAAGACTACCGGGGCTGCTTCTTGGACTTGTCCAGCACCATGACCGCGGCGCTGATCGCCAGGAACAGGACGATCGGCAGCGCGACGTAGAGACCGACGGTCTCCAGCGCTCCGATCCCCTCGCCGGGGTCGTCGCCGTCGTCGCGGGTGAGGGCGAGCGCGGGGGACGACATGAGCATCATCATCAGCGTCGTACCGGCCGTGACGGCGCCGGCGCGCAGAGCGTTCTTCTTGTCCACGGTGCAAACGTAGCGAACGCTCACGGGCGACGCGCGGCCGGGGGTGGCGTACGCTCCCCCGGCGTGTCCCGGGGCGGCCCGAAGACCTCCATCAGCCGGCGCAGCCGGGGGGAGAGCGCGATCTCCTCCAGGGTGAGGGGGTGGCCGTCCGGACCGGCGACGGGCAGACGCCAGTTCGGGTACTGGTCCCAGGTGCCGGGGATGTTCTGGGGCCGCCGGTCGCCCACCGTGTCGGGGAGCCAGACGCCGGTCATCAGGGCCGGGGTGCGCAGCAGGAAGCGGTGGACCGCGCGGACGGCCGCCTCCTCGTCACCCTCGCCCTCGGGCAGCAGCCGGAGTGCCGCCAGGTGGGCGAGCCACTCGGAGGTGCCGGCGACGTCCTCGGCCAGTTCCTCGTCCAGGGGGCGGCCGAGGAGGCCGAGGCGGTGACGGAGCGTCACGTGGTCGCTCGTCAGCCGGGCGGCGGTGGAGGGCAGGTCGTGGGTGGTGGCCGTGGCCACGCAGTCCCGGCGCCACCGCTCCGGGGGCAGCGGGCGCCGGTCGCCGTCCCAGTCGCGCTCGAACCAGAGCACGGAGGTGCCGAGCACCCCGCGCCGGGCCAGCGCCTCGCGTACGCCGGGTTCGACCGTGCCGAGGTCCTCCCCCACGACGACGGCGCCGGCGCGGTGCGCCTCCAGGACGAGGACGGCGAGCATCGCCTCGGCGTCCTGGCTGACGTAGGTGCCCTCGGTGGGCGGCCTGCCCTCGGGGACCCACCAGAGCCGGAAGAGCCCCATGACGTGGTCGATGCGCAGGGCGCCCGCGTGGACGAGGAGGCCGCGGAGCAGGTCGCGGTAGGGGGCGTAGCCGGAGGCGGCCAGGGCGTCGGGGCGCCACGGGGGCAGGCCCCAGTCCTGCCCGTGGGCGTTGAAGGCGTCCGGGGGCGCGCCGACGGACATGCCCCGGGCGAAGGCGTCCTGCTGGGCCCAGGCGTCGGCGCCGTCCGGGTGGACGCCGACGGCGAGGTCGTGGACGATCCCGACGGCCATGCCCGCGTCCCGGGCGGCGGCCTGCGCGGCGGCGAGCTGCTCGTCCGCCAGCCAGGCGAGGCGGCAGTGGAAGTCCACCCGGTCCATGAGCTCGCTCCGCGCGCGGGCGCTCTGCGGGGAGCGGGGGTCGCGCAGTCCGGCGGGCCAGCCGCGCCAGTGCGGGCCGTGCACCTCGGCCAGGGCGCACCACAGGGCGTGGTCCTCCAGGGCCCGGCCCTGCCCGGCGAGGAAGTCGCAGTAGGCGGCGCGGCGGCCGGGGGTGAGCGGGACCCGGACGACGTGTTCCAGGGCCTGCCGCTTCAGCTCCCACACGGCGTCCCGGTCGATCAGCGCGCCCTTGCCCAGCACGGCTTCGGCGAGGGAGGCGGCGTCCTGGCGCAGATCCTCCAGGGCGGCCCGGTCGGGTACGTGCCCGTACTCCGGGATTGATTCGACGCGCAGGTGCACCGGGTCGGGGAAGCGCCGCGAGGAGGGCCGGTAGGGGGACGGGTCGGTGGGGGCGCCCGGTACCGCCGCGTGCAGCGGGTTGACCTGGACGAATCCGCTGCCCAGGGTGCGTCCCGCCCAGGCGGCCAGGTCGGCCAGGTCCCCGAGGTCGCCCATGCCCCAGGAGCGCCGGGAGAGCAGGGAGTAGAGCTGGACCAGGAAGCCGTGCGTACGTGCGGCGGGCCGGGGTACGCGGTCCGGAGCGACGACGAGGGTGGCGGCGGCGTAGCGGTGCCCGGCGGCACGGGCCGTCAGCCGGTGGACACCGAGCGGGGGTTCGGTCCACCAGGACGGTGCGGGCCCGTCCTGGGAGACCGTCCCGGGTGTTCCGGGTGCCCCGGGTACCCGCATCCGCAGCGGTGGCGGCGGTTCGGTGGCGTCCGGTCCGCTCTCCGGCTCGACGGTGAGGTCGGCGCCGGGCGGCAGTGCGGCGAGCGCGGCGGGCAGCGGCTCCCCCGACCAGACCACCACGGTGGGCGGGAGCAGTCGGGAGGCCGCCGCCGATTCGGCCGCGGCCAGCGATCTCCCGATCTCCGCGGGGGTGGCGGCGTCTACGCCCAGCGCGGCGAGCACGGCCGTGACCGTGCCGTCGGGGACGGGCACCGTGACGTCCGGGGAAGGGGAGAAGGAGGTGGCGACGCCGTGCAGTGCGGCGAGCCGGGACAAGCCCATTCAGACTCCTGGCGACTCCATGCCCCCTGCGGTGCCGGGTACGGTCGGCTCGCTGGTCAGAGGGGCGACGGCGGCGAGCGGTGGCTCGCTCGTGAGGGGTGTGGCGTCGGCGAGCGGGGGCTCACTGGTGAGCGGGGGCTCGCCGCAGAGCGAGGTGGTCTCGGCGAAGCCGGGCTCGCCGGCCGCCAGGAGGGACACCTCGGCGAGCGGCAGCTCGCTGATCATCGGCGGTGCGTCGGTCGGGGCGGGATCCATGGGGCCCGGTACCTGTTTGGAGAGGGCGGAGAACAGAAGCTGCGCGGATGCGGGCACGGTGGCCTCCTGGCCGTGGACAACAGGACACAGCAGACCTACCCCGTGGGCGCGCGGGCAGGCACAGACGTGACACAGGTGTGATGACAACCACCCCAACGTGCCGCAGATCACATTCCGTTCCCCGCGCACCGGGTATGGGCGGTTTTCGGCCACCCGGTCACCCGCGGCCCATCCTCCCGCACCGAGCGCGACACATCGGGCATTTCCGTCACACCGGCCATGCACATTGACACCTCCGGCGCCGGGTGGTGGGCTCGGGTCACGGGCGGATCACAGAGCGCGGCGGCAGGTCGCACCGGGAGACGAGGGAGAGCGGCGTGCAGCTCGGGCGCGGGAGGCAGGCGGCGATGGCCGCGGCGGCTGTGATCGGCGGGCTGCTCGGCCCGCTCGCACCGGCGGTGTTCGCGGCCCCCGGCGTGCCGGCCGCCCCTCCGGCCCCGGCCGCGAGCACCCCCGACCGCACGGAGGCGTCCCCGCTGCCCGCCGTCTGGCCCCGGCCGCGGACCATCACGGCGGCCGGCCGGCCGGTCGTCCTGGGCACCGAGGCCACCCTGCTCACCGGTGCGGGCGCCGACCCCTACGCCGTGGAGGAGGTCCGGGCGCTGCTGCGCGAGGCCGGGGTGCGGACCGTGCACGAGGCGCTGCCCGGCCGCGGCCCGGTGGTCCGGCTCGGCGGCCCGGACGCCGTCCGGGCGCTGCGCGCGATGGGCGCGCCGCGGCGCGGCACCCTGCCGGCCGGGGGGTATCTGCTCGCGGCGGGCGAGGCGGACGGGCGGCCGGCCGTCGCACTGGACGGGGCGGGTGAGGACGGCCTGTTCCACGCGGTCCAGACGCTGCGTCAGCTGGTCACGGACGGCACCGTCGCCGGTGCGGTGGTACGTGACTGGCCGGGCACCGCCGTACGCGGGACGACCGAGGGTTTCTACGGCCGGCAGTGGACCGGCGAGGAACGGCTGGCCCAGATCGACTTCATGGCGCGCACCAAGCAGAACCGCTATCTCTACGCGGCCGGTGACGACCCCTACCGGCACGCCCGCTGGCGCGAGCCCTATCCGGCACAGCAGCGCGCCGGCTTCCGCGCCCTGGCCGAGAAGGCGCGGTCCGCGCATGTGACGCTCGGCTGGGCCGTCGCCCCCGGCCAGGCGATGTGCATGGCGTCCGACGCGGACGTCCGGGCGCTGACCCGGAAGGCCGACGCGATGTGGGAGCTGGGCGTACGGGCGTTCCAGTTGCAGTTCCAGGACGTCAGTTACAGCGAATGGCACTGCGACCTGGACGCGGAGACCTTCGGCAGCGGCCCCGAGGCGGCGGCCCGCGCGCAGGCGCGGGTGGCCGGTGCCCTCGCCCGGCACCTGGAGGAGCGCCACCCCGGCGCGCAGCCGCTGTCGCTGATGCCCACGGAGTACTACCAGGACGGTGCCACCGACTACCGCACCGCGCTGGCCGCCGAGCTCGACGACCGGGTGCAGGTGGCCTGGACGGGGGTCGGTGTGGTGCCGGAGACCATCACCGGGAGCGAACTGGCCGGGGCCCGGGCGGCCTTCCGGCACCCGCTGGTCACCATGGACAACTACCCGGTCAACGACTACGCCCAGGACCGGATCTTCCTGGGTCCCTACACCGGCCGGGACCCGGCGGTGGCGAACGGTTCGGCCGCCCTGCTGGCCAACGCCATGGAGCAGCCCTCGGCCTCCCGTATCCCGCTGTTCACCGCGGCGGACTTCGCGTGGAACCCGGAGGGCTACCGGGCCGGGGAGTCCTGGCGTGCCGCCCTGGACGACCTGGCGGCCGGTGACGCGGAGGCCCGGGCCGCACTGCTCGCGCTGGCCGGCAACAGCGCGTCCTCGGTGCTGGGCGGCGAGGAGTCGGCGTATCTGCGGCCCCTGCTGGACGCGTTCTGGAAGGCCCGCGCGACGGCGGGCCGGCCCGGCGGCGAGGCCGCGGCCCGTGAGCTGAGGGCCGCGTTCACGGTGATGCGGCAGGCCCCCGGGAAGCTGGCCGGCCCGGCCGACGGGCGGCTGGCGCGGGAGGTGCGGCCCTGGGCCGGCCGGCTGGCCCGGTACGGCCGCGCGGGCGAACTGGCCGTCGACCTGCTCCAGGCGCAGGCCCGGGGCGACGGCCCGGCCGCCTGGCAGGCACAGCTGGCCCTGGAGCCGTTGCTGAAGGAGACCGAGGAGGGCGGGGCAACGGTCGGCGAGGGCGTGCTGGGCCCGTTCCTGGAGCGGGCGGCCGAGGAGGCCGGCAGCTGGAACGGCACCGACCGCGACGCCGGGACAGTGCACCGGGACGCCGGCACCTACACGGTCCGCCTGGACCGGGCGCGCCCCGTCCAGGCCGTCACCACCCTGGCCGAACCGGACCGGCTGGACACCGGCGCGGTCCTGGAGGCCCATGTGCCGGGCCGGGGCTGGCGCCGGCTGGGCGCCCTGTCGGCGGACGGCTGGACCCAGACCGCCGCGAAGGGGGTGCGTGCCGACGCGCTCCGGGTGACCGTGCCGTCCGCCCGCCCGGCCCTCCTCGTCCCCCCGGCCCCCGGTGCCGCCGGCCCGGCCCCGTCGGCCGGGGACCCCACGGGGGCGACCACGGCGGTGCGCGCGCTCGTCCCGTGGTTCGGTGACGAGCCGGCGGCCCGCCTCGACCTCGCGCACGGGGAGACGGACGCCGTGATCGGCGGCGGCACACAGCGGGTCGAGGCGCGGCTGGCGGGCCGGCGCCCGGCCGAGGTGACGGGCACGCTCACCGCGAAGGCGCCCGAGGGCATCGAGGTGAAGGTCCCGGAGCGGACGACGGTGCCGCGCGGTTCGCGCACCGATGTGCCGGTGGACATCACCGTGCCGAAGGACACCCCGGCCGGCGAGTACGAGGTACCGATCCGCTTCGACGGCGAGGAGAGGACCCTGACGGTACGGGCCTTCCCGCCCACGGCGGGCCCCGATCTGCTGCGTACGGCCACGGCGTCCTCCTCCGCCGACGAGACCCCCGACTTCCCGGCCGCGGCGGCCTCGGACGGCGATCTGGAGACCCGCTGGTCCTCGCCCGCCGAGGACGGCGCCTGGTGGCAGGCCGAGCTGCCGGAACCGGTCAGGCTGGGCCGGGTCGTGCTGCGGTGGCAGGACGCCTACGCCGCCCGCTACCGCGTCCAGGTCTCGGCCGACGGCCGCACCTGGCGCACGGCGGCGACCGTACGGGAGGGCCGGGGCGGGCGGGAGTCGGTGCGGATGGACGAGAAGGACATCCGCTTCGTCAGGATCCAGGGCGACGGCCGGGCCACCCGTTACGGCTACTCGCTCTGGTCGGTGGAGGCGTACGCGGTCGGCGGGCGGGCGCAGGACTGAGGAGCCCGGCCGCCCGGAGGGTTCCGCCCCGGGACGGCGAAGGCCCGGGGACGGAGAGGCCCGGACACGGAGAGGCCCCGGGCACGGGGAAGCCCCCGGGCACGGAGAAGGCCCCGAAGACGGCGGAGGCCCGGTCTCAGGCTGACACGCCGTCGATCCGGGCCATCACGTCGTCCGCGCCGAACGGCTGCAGGTAGGGCAGCCAGCGCGGGTCGCGATGCCCGGTCCCGATGATCCGCCAGGCCAGTCCCGTGGGCGGGGCGGGCTGATGGCTCAGCCGCCATCCGAGCTCCGGCAGATGGCGGTCGGCCTTGACGTGGTTGCAGCGGCGGCAGGCGGCCACCACGTTGTCCCAGGCGTGCTGCCCGCCGCGACTGCGCGGGATGACGTGGTCGACGCTGGTCGCGGCGGCCCCGCAGTACACGCAGCGCCCGCCGTCCCTGGCGAAGAGCGCCCGCCGCGTCAGCGGCACCGGCCCCCGGTAGGGGACCCGTACGAAGCGCTTGAGACGGACGACACTGGGCGCCGGCACGGCACGGGTGGCACTGTGCATGAAGGCGCCGGACTCCTCGAGGCAGATGGCCTTGTTCTCGAGGACGAGGACGAGCGCGCGGCGGAGCGGTACGACGCCGAGCGGCTCGTACGACGCGTTGAGAACCAGGACGTGCGGCACGGTGGATGCCTCCTTGTACGCCGGCGGCGCGTGGCTCGCGCCGGGACGATCCGATCTCAGTTTGTCCTCATCGCTGGTCGTAGCGCCACCACGTACGGGTAACGGGCCGGAAGGATTTTTTCCGCGGGCCCGTCCGGCCCGCCGCCGCGGGGCACCGGAACAGCCGCTGCCGCCCGCCCCCGGCGTCCGCTGTGCGATCGGCCACAGCCCCGCGCCCGGGGCGTGAGACGTGTCTCTCCCCTCGCCGCGGCAACGATCCCCCACCCGGGCTTCGTTACTGTTGTTGGTCTGCTGCCGCCCCATCTGGAGGTCCCCGTCGTGTCCCTGTCCGCCCTCATGGCCGCGGCTCCGTCGCCCGAGCCGATCGGCTCGCTGGACGAAGCCGCCGAGCGGGCCGGCAACGCCGCGGGCTGGGTCCAGGAGAACTGGTCCACCTGGCTGAACACCGGTCTGCGCATCATCCTCATCGCGACGATCGCGCTCGTCCTGCGCTATGTGATCCGGCGTGCCCTGACCAACCTCATCGACCGGATGAACCGCAGCGCCCAGGCCGTGGAGGGCACCGCCCTCGGCGGTCTGCTGGTCAACGCCGAGCGCCGCCGGCAGCGGTCGGAGGCCATCGGTTCGGTGCTCAGATCGGTCACGTCGTTCCTGATCCTGGGCACCGCGGCGCTGATGATCCTGGGCGCGTTCCAGATCAACCTGGCCCCGCTGCTGGCCTCGGCCGGTGTCGCCGGTGTGGCGCTCGGTTTCGGCGCCCGCAACCTGGTCACCGACTTCCTCTCCGGCGTGTTCATGATCCTGGAGGACCAGTACGGCGTCGGGGACACCATCGACGCGGGTGTGGCCTCCGGCGAGGTCATCGAGGTCGGCCTGCGCGTCACCAAGCTGCGGGGCGACAACGGTGAGATCTGGTACGTCCGCAACGGCGAGGTGAAGCGGATAGGCAACCTCAGCCAGGGCTGGTCCACGGCCGGGGTGGACGTCACCGTCCGCCCGACGGAGGACCTGGACCGGGTCCGCGCCGTGATCACCGACGTGGCGGAGGCCATGACGAAGGACGAGCCCTGGGCCGAGCGGCTGTGGGGGCCGGTGGAGATCCTCGGCCTGGACGCGGTCCTGCTGGACTCGATGACCGTACGCGTCAGCGCGAAGACCATGCCGGGCAAGGCGCTGTCGGTGGAGCGGGAGCTGCGCTGGCGGATCAAGCGGGCCCTGGACGCGGCCGGGATCCGGATGGTCGGCCCCCGGCCCGCCGAGACGGACGGTGCCGCGGCCCCGGACCCGACGGCCGGCATGGCCGCCCCGTCGGCCTTCGCCTCGGCGACCTCCCCGCAGTCCCTGGCCGCGACCCCGATACCGCCGCCGAACCTGTCGAAGTGACCTTTGGCCCGGAGGGGCGCCCGGCGTACGCGCCGGGCGCCCCTTCGTCCTTTTGCCGGCCGTCCGCGGTTCCGGGGCGGCGGAGCCGCGTGCCGGTCTCCTCGCGGGCTGCCTATTGACGGCCCGGTGACGTGAGCCCTACCTTTCCCTCAACCGATAGGAAACTTTCCTAACAGAGACCTGGGGCAGAGGCGGCTCATCCGATATGGCGGGAAACACACCAGGCGTTCCGGGCACCCCCCGCGTGCTGCGGGCCATGAACGACCGGGCCGCGCTGGACCTGCTGCTGGAGCACGGGCCGCTGACGCGTACCAGGATCGGGAAGCTGACGGGGCTGTCGAAGCCCACCGCGTCCCAGCTGCTGGCGCGGCTGGAGGCGGCCGGGCTGGTCGTGGCGTCCGGGACCAGCGGGGGGCGGCCGGGGCCCAGCGCCCAGCTGTACGAGGTCAACGCACGGGCCGCGTATGTGGCCGGGCTCGATGTGACCGCGCACCGGATCGTCGCGGCGGTCGCCGACGTGACGGGCCGGACGGCCGGTGAGTACGAGCTGCCCACCCCCGGGCGGCGCGGCGACACCGCGGTGCGGCAGGTGACGGAGGCCCTGGACGGCGCGGTGAAGGCCGCCGGGCTCACCCGCCCCGATGTGCACCGGGTCGTCATCGGCACCCCGGGCGCCTTCGACCCCGGCACCGGACGGCTGCGTTACGCCTCGCACCTGCCCGGCTGGCACTCCCCCACCCTGCTGGAGGAGCTGGCCGCCTGTCTGCCGATGCCGGTGGAGTACGAGAACGACGTGAACCTGGTGGCGGTGGCAGAGCAGGTGCTCGGCGCGGCCCGGGGGCACGAGGACTTCGTACTGCTGTGGAACGAGGGCGGTCTCGGCGCGGCCCTCGTCATCAACGGCCGGCTGCACCGCGGCTTCACCGGCGGCGCCGGTGAGGTCGGCTTCCTGCCGGTGCCCGGCACCCCCCTGGTCCGGCAGGTGGTGAAAGCCAACGCCGGCGGCTTCCAGGAACTGGCCGGCGCCCAGGCCGTGCCGAGGCTGGCCACCGCGCTCGGCATCGACACCCCGCACCAGCCCTACGCCGAGGTCGCGGCCGGGCTGCTGACCCGGGCGACGGCCGCGTACGAGCGGGACCCGGCGCTGACCGAGCTGCTGCGGCAGTACGCCCAGCGGCTCGCCACCGGCCTCGCCTCCGTCACCGCGGTGCTCGACCCGGGGCTGATCGTGCTCTCGGGCGGGCTGGTCTCCCCGGGCGGCGACCTCCTGCTCTCCCTGGTCCAGGCCGAGCTGGCCGAGCTCGCGGCGTCCCGTCCGCGGCTGGCGCTCGGGCTGATCGACGACCGTCCGGTCCTGCGGGGCGCTCTGGAGCGGGCCCTCGCGGACACCCGCGACGAGGTGTTCGACACCTCACGCTGACCCGCCCGCTCCCCGTACCCCTCCGTCCCCTCCATCGTCTCCGTCCTCTGTCCTCCCTGTCTTCTCTGCTCTCTCCTGCCGTCACGTCCTCATCCCCCGTCCCTGGGAGTTTTGTCATGCGCAGAAGCCGCACGATGACCATCGCGGCCGTCTCCGTCGCCGCGATCTCGGTGCTCGCCACCGCCTGCACGGGCCAGACCGAATCCGGTGCGAACGACGACCCGAACGCGAAGACCACCATCAACTTCTGGCACGGCTGGAGTGCGCCGTCCGAGGTGAAGGCCGTCCAGGACACCGTGGACCGCTTCGAGAAGGCCCACCCGAACATCACGGTGAAGGTCATCGGCAACATCAACGACGACAAGCTCAACCAGGCGCTGCGCGCGGGCGGTTCCAAGGGCCCTGACGTGGTGTCCTCCTTCACCACCGCCAACGTCGGCAAGTTCTGTTCGTCCGGTGCCTTCGCCGATCTGGGGCCGTTCATCGAGAAGTCGGGTCTGGACCTGGAGAAGACCTTCCCGAAGGTCCTGCTGGACTACACGCAGTTCGAGGGCAAGCGCTGCGCCCTGCCGCTGCTGGCCGACGCCTACGGCCTCTACTACAACAAGGACGCCTTCGAGAAGGCCGGGATCACCGCGCCGCCGAAGACCATGTCCGAACTCGCCTCCGTCGCGAAGAAGCTGACGGTCGAGAAGGGCGACACCTACGAGCAGCTCGGCTTCATGCCGACCTTCCACGGCTACGAGACGGTCGCCGACCACTATCTCTCCTCCTGGGACCACACGTACTTCGACGAGGACGGCAAGTCGAACATCGCCAAGGACCCGGCGTTCGCGGAGATGTTCACGTACCAGAAGAAGCTGGTCGAGGAGCTGGGCGGCTACGAGAAGCTGGAGAGGTACCGCGGCACCTTCGGTGACGAGTGGGGGGCCAAGCACCCCTTCCACACCGGTCAGGTCGCGATGCAGCTGGACGGCGAGTGGCGGCTCGGGATGGCCACCGACGCGAAGGTGCCGTTCGAGATCGGGGTGGCGCCCATGCCGGTCGCCGACGACGAGGCGGACAGCTACGGCAAGGGCTTCCTGTCCGGCACGATCATGGGCATCGCCCCGTCCAGCGAGAAGCAGAACGCGGCGTGGGAGCTGGTCCGGTTCATGACCAGCGACACCGAGGCCGTCGTCGGCTTCGCCAACGGCATCCGCAACGTGCCCTCCACCTTCGCCGCGCTGAACTCGCCCGGCCTGGAGTTCGACCCGCGTTTCAAGACCTTCCTGGACATCGCCCAGCACCCCAAGTCCAACACCCCCGACGGCGCGGTCAACGGCTCGGCCTACCAGCAGACGCTCCAGGACTTCGGCTTCCAGTACGAGAAGGGCGCCGTGAAGGACCTCCAGGCGGGCCTGGAGAAGACCGCCGCCCAGATCGACACCGACATCGCCAAGGCGAAGTAGTCCATGGCCACGCACACACTCCGCTCCAAGCGCCGGGGCGCGGCGCTCCGGACGGCGGCCTTCATGTCGCCGTGGCTGATCGGGTTCGCGGTCTTCTTCGCCTACCCGATGGTCTCCACCGTGTACTTCTCCTTCATGAAGTACGACGGCTTCGGGGCGCCGGTCTTCAACGGGCTGACGAACTGGACGTACGTCTTCACCGACTACCCGATGTTCTGGCCCTCGCTGCGCAACACCCTGTGGCTGGTGCTCGTCATGGTCACCTGCCGGGTCGTGTTCGGGCTCGGGGTCGGGATGCTGATCACGAAGATCAGGACGGGCACGGGCCTCTTCCGCACCTTCTTCTACCTGCCCTACCTGGCCCCGCCCGTCGCCGCGACGCTGGCCTTCGTCTTCCTGCTCAACCCGGGGACGGGGCCGGTCAACGCGATCCTGGGCGACCTGGGGCTGCCGGCGCCGGGCTGGTTCAACGACGCCTCCTGGTCGAAGCCGGCGCTCACCATGCTCGCGGTGTGGGGCATCGGCGACCTGATGGTGATCTTCATGGCCGCGCTCCTGGACGTACCGAAGGAGCAGTACGAGGCGGCCGAGCTGGACGGGGCGTCGCCCTGGCAGCGGTTCCGCTTCGTCACGCTGCCGAACATCTCGCCGATCGTGCTGTTCGCGGTCGTCACGGGTGTCATCCAGGCGATGCAGTACTACACCCAGCCGCTGGTGGCCGGGAAGGTCGCCTCGGGGGTGATCGGCGGCTCCGGGCAGCAGTTCGAGCCGGGCTACCCCGACAAGTCGACCCTCACCCTGCCCCAGCTGGTCTACAACCTGGGCTTCCAGCGCTTCGACTACGGCTCCGCCTGTGTGGTCGCGCTCGTCCTGTTCGCCCTGGCCATGGCCTTCACCGCACTGCTGATGCGGGGCCGCAACAACCTGATCCAGGCCGGTGACTGAACCATGACCCAACTCCTCGGACCGGCACGGCCGCTCGCCCCCGCCGGCGCACCGGACCCGACCCCCGCGGCGCGCACCGCCCGCCGCAAGGCGGTGCTGCACTGGATCGCGGTGCACTCCCTCGGGGTGGCCGCCGCCCTGTTCTTCGTCCTGCCCTTCGTCTTCGTGGTGCTGACCTCGCTGATGAGCGACCAGCAGGCCCTGACCCGGGACCTCACCCCCGACACCTGGGAGTGGGAGAACTACAAGCGCGTCTTCGACACCCCCGGCTTCCTGACCTGGTGGCGCAACACGCTGCTGTACGCGGGGCTGGGGACCGTCCTGACGGTCCTCTCGTCCGTGCCGGTGGCCTACGCGCTGGCGAAGTTCCGCTTCCGGGGGCGCAAGCTGTCGCTGATGCTGGTCATCTCGATGATGATGCTGCCGCCCCAGGTGATCATCATCCCGATGTACCTGTTCTGGGCGAAGCAGCTGGACCTGTCCGGCACGCTCTGGCCGCTGCTCATCCCGATGGCCTTCGGTGACGCGTTCTCCATCTTCCTGCTGCGGCAGTTCCTGCTGACCATCCCCGACGAGTACCTGGACGCGGCGAAGGTCGACGGCTGCGGCGAACTGCGCACCCTGCTCCGGGTCGTGCTGCCGATGGCGAAGCCCGGGATCGCGGCGATCGCGCTGTTCCAGTTCTTCGCCGCCTGGAACGACTACTTCGGGCCGCAGATCTACGCCTCCGAGAACCCCGGCGCCTGGACCCTGAGCTACGGCCTGGAGTCCTTCAAGGGCGCGCACC
Source organism: Streptomyces nitrosporeus (assembly GCF_008704555.1). NCBI lineage: Bacteria > Bacillati > Actinomycetota > Actinomycetes > Kitasatosporales > Streptomycetaceae > Streptomyces > Streptomyces nitrosporeus. Next base: position 5,172,198 of record NZ_CP023702.1, on the reverse strand, counting down.
ATACCGACTGGAACCTGACCATGGCCGCGACCGTTCTGGTCATGGCCCCTGTGATCGCCGTCTTCTTCTTCGCCCAGAAGGCGTTCGTCGAGGGCGTCACACTGACCGGAGTGAAGGGCTGAGATGAAGCTCGCAGTAGTGGGTGGGGGATCCACCTACACCCCTGAACTGATCGACGGGTTCGCGCGGCTGCGCGACACCCTGCCCATCGAGGAGCTGGTCCTCGTCGACCCGGCGGCCGACCGGCTCGACCTCATCGGCCCGCTCGCCCGGCGGATCTTCGCCAAGCAGGGCCACCCGGGCACGATCACCACCACCGCCGACCTGGACGCGGGGGTGGAGGGCGCCGACGCCGTCCTGCTCCAGCTGCGGGTCGGCGGGCAGGCCGCCCGCAACGAGGACGAGACCTGGCCGCTGGAGTGCGGCTGCGTCGGCCAGGAGACCACCGGGGCCGGCGGTCTCGCCAAGGCGCTGCGCACCGTGCCGGTCGTCCTGGACATCGCCGAGCGGGTCCGGCGGAGCAACCCGGACGCCTGGATCATCGACTTCACCAACCCGGTCGGCATCGTGACCCGGGCCCTGCTGCGGGCCGGGCACAAGGCGGTCGGGCTGTGCAACGTGGCGATCGGCTTCCAGCGCAAGTTCGCCCGGCTGCTCGACGTGGCGCCCGCCGAGGTGCACCTGGACCACGTGGGGCTCAACCACCTCTCCTGGGAGCTGGGCGTGCGCCTCGGCGGCCCCGGCGGCGAGGACGTCCTGCCGAAGCTGCTGGAGGCGCACGGGGAGGCCGTCGCCGCCGACCTGCGGATGCCCCGCTCCGTCCTGGACCGGCTCGGTGTGGTGCCCTCCTACTACCTGCGGTACTTCTACGCCCACGACGAGGTGGTCCGGGAGCTCGGCACCAAGCCGTCCCGGGCCGCCGAGGTCGCCGCGATGGAGAAGGAACTCCTCGCCCTGTACGCCGATCCCGCACTGGACGAGAAGCCGGAACTGCTCGCCCGGCGCGGCGGCGCCTTCTACTCCGAGGCGGCCGTGGACCTGGCGGCCTCGCTGCTCGGCGGGGGCGGTCCGGCGGTGCAGGTGGTGAACACGTACAACAACGGCACGCTGCCGTTCCTCCCGGACGACGCGGTGATCGAGACGCAGGCCCGGGTGGACGGCACGGGGGCTCTCCCGCTGGCCGTCCCGGCGCTCGACCCGCTCTACGCGGGGCTGGTCGCGGGCGTGAGCGCGTACGAGGGCCTGGCGCTGGAGGCGGCGCTGCACGGCGGCAGGGACCGGGTGTTCAAGGCCCTGCTGGCCCACCCGCTGGTCGGGCAGGTGGAGTACGCCGACAAGCTCACCGACCTGCTGATCGCGCACAACCGGGAGCACCTGGCGTGGGCGTGAACGCTTCGGTCCTCGCCGTCGACGCGGGGAACAGCAAGACCGACGTGGCGCTGATCGGCGAGGACGGCACCGTTCTCGCCTCCGCGCGCGGCGGGGGTTTCCAGCCGCCGCTGGTCGGGGTGGAGCCGGCGGTGGACGTCCTGGCCGCGGTGGTCGGGGACGCCCTGGCGCTGTGCGGGGAGTCCGCCGGCCCCGTGGAGCACGTGTCGGCGTGTCTGGCCAACGCCGATCTCCCGGTCGAGGAGGAGGAGCTGGCCGAGGCCCTGCGGGCCCGGGGGTGGGGGCGCACCGTCGAGGTGCGCAACGACACCTTCGCGATCCTGCGGGCCGGGGTGGACGAGCCGCGGGGCGTCGCCGTGGTCTGCGGCGCGGGGATCAACTGCGTGGGCATGGTGCCCGACGGGCGTACCGCGCGTTTCCCGGCGATCGGCCGGATATCCGGTGACTGGGGCGGCGGTTCGGGCCTCGCCGAGGAGGCCCTGTGGTTCGCGGCGCGGGCCGAGGACGGACGCGGGGAGCCGACGGAGCTGGCGCGGGCGCTGCCCGCCCGCTTCGGGCTGGGTTCGATGTACGAGCTGATCGAGGCGCTGCACCGCGGCCGGATCGACGCGCGGCAGCGGCACGCGCTGACCCCGGTGCTGTTCGCGACCAGCGAGGCCGGCGACCCGGTGGCCGCCGCCCTGGTGGACCGGCTGGCCGACGAGGTCGTGGCGATGGCGTCGGTGGCGCTGGGCCGGCTGGGACTGCTGGACCAGGAGGTCCCCGTCGTCCTGGGCGGCAGTGTGCTGGCCGCGCGGCACGCCCGGCTGGACCGGAGGATCACCGCACTTCTGTCCGAGCGTGCCCCCGGAGCGGTGATCCGGGTGGTGGGCCAGCCTCCGGTGCTGGGGGCGGGACTGCTGGGCCTGGACCGGGTCGGGGCGGCACCCGCGGCGCACCGCGCCCTGCGCGCGCACTACGCCTGAGGGCTCCGGACGCCCCTTTCGTCCGGAGCCTCCCGGGGCCCTTTGGTCCGGAGCCTCCCGGGGCCCGGCGGTCCCGGGCCGGCGGGCTGCCCCTTGCGTACGGGAACCGATCAGTTGTCCCGTTCGTGTTCAGGACGGGGGGCGATCCCTTCCGGTCTCCGGGGGGCTCGCCGGGGAACGCCTTGATCGCCCGTGCCGGTCCTGATCGAATACGGGAACCGGTGCGGGATCCGGGCGTTCCTGGTGAATGGCGGTTCCTGCGGCCATACTTCTGGCCGGAGCCCTTCCTCCGGACGGCCGGAGGGGCGGCCGCCGCCGATGACCGAGGGGGAGGTCACGTGACACACCCGCCGAACGCGGAGCCGCAGCGGGAGCCCGTGCCCGGCCGGCCCGCCGCGCCGGCGGCCGTGCCCGCGCAGCGCGGGAGCGCCCGCGCGGTGGCCGCCGAACGGCTGCGTGCGGCGGCGACGACGGAACCCGGCCGGCTCCAGATCATCGGTGCCGTACTGGCCCTCCTGGTCGTGGCGTTCGGCGCGGTCACCGCCCTGGAGGTCTCGGACCGTTCCTCGGCCGCGGACGACGTGGTGTCGCGCAGTCAGCCGCTGAGCTCGGACGCGGCGGCCGTCTACCGTTCGCTCGCGAGCGCCGACACGATGGCGGCGAGCGGTTTCCTGGCCGGCGCCGAGGAGCCCGAAGCCGTCCACGAGCAGTACGAGAAGGCCGTGGGGGAAGCGGCCCGGCTCCTGGTGAGGGCCGCCGCGAACACGGACGCCGGTTCCGCCTCGGGCCAGGAGATCACCACCCTCAACGAACTGCTGCCCGTCTACACGGGGCTGGTCGAACGGGCCCGCGCCAACAACCGGCAGGGGCTGCCGCTCGGCGGCGCCTACCTCCGGTACGCCAACCAGAAGATGACCGCCGAACTCCTCCCGGCGGCCGAACGGTTGTACGAGACGGAGACCGGCCGGCTGCACTCCGACACGGACGACGCCCGGCGGTGGCCCTTCTTCGCGCTGGGCGCCGGAGTGGTGGCCCTGGCCGCGCTGGTGTGGACGCAGCGGCGCAACTACCGCCGTACGAACCGGGTGTTCAACCAGGGGCTGCTGGCGGCGACCGCGGTGACGGCGGTGGTGCTGCTGTGGCTGGCCGTGGGGCACACGGTCGCGCGGGCCGGACTGCGCGACGCGATGGTCCACGGGCAGGAGTCGCTGGACGTCCTCAACAAGGCGCGCATCGACTCGCTGAAGGCGCGCGCCAACGAGAACCTCACCCTGGTCGCCCGCGGCGCGGTGCTGACGGCCGACGGCGCACAGGACAAGTACGAGAAGGACTACACCACGGGCATGAAGTCGCTCCGCGGCCGGCTGGAGCACGCCGGGCGGCTCGCCGGGGGCTCCCCGGGCGGTGGGCCGGTGGCGGAGGCCGTCAGCGGTGCGGCCGAGTGGCAGAAGCGCCACCGGGCGGCCAGGGCGACCGACGACCAGGGCGACTACAACGGCGCCCTGGAGCAGATCATCGGCCCGGGGCGGTCCACGGGCGAGTCCTTCGCGGAGGTGGACGCCGCGCTGACCCGGGCCCTCGGTCACGAACAGGGCGAGTTCACCGCCGCGGCGGAGAGCGGGCGCGGGGCGTTCGGCGGGCTGCCGGCCGGGGCGGCCGTGCTCGCGGCCCTGGGCGCGGTCGCCGCGATCGCCGGGATCAACCGCAGGCTCTCGGAGTACCGGTGAGAGGGGGGACGATGAGAGGAAGAGACGTCCGCGTGGTGCGCGGCGGGCTGCGCGGCTGGGGCGGGGTGGCGGGCATGGCGGTGGCCTGCGCCGTCACGGCCGCGGCCGCCCTGCTGCCCCTGGCGCACCACAAGGGCCCGGACACCGCCGGGCGGGGCGCCGGCACACCGGTGGCCTCCGCGGTGCCCGCCGCCGACGAGGCGTGCACGAGCCCGGAGGCGAGCCTGCCGGCGTCGAGCGGGGGCGGGCCGGACATCGAGAAGATCCGCGCGCGCGGGAAGCTGGTCGCCGGGGTGGACCAGAACAGCTTCCGCTGGGGGTACCGCAACCCCGAGACGCGAACGCTGGAGGGCTTCGACATCGACCTGGTGCGGGCCATCGCCGAGGACGTCCTCGGCGACCGGGACGCGGTGATCTTCCGGGCCATCCCCACCAACCAGCGGATCGCCGCCCTGGAGAACGGCCGGGTCGACGTCGTCGTCCGCACGATGACCATCAACTGCAAGCGCCTGGAGCAGGTCTCGTTCTCCACCGCCTACTTCCGCGCCGGGCAGCAGGTCCTGGCCCCGAAGGAGTCGGACATCACGGGGTACGACACCTCCCTGAAGGGCAAGCGGGTGTGCAGCGCCGAGGGTTCGACGGCCTACGACGCCCTGGAGAAGGAGTCGTTCGGCGCGGTCTTCAAGGACGAGCACGACGGCACCGGCCGGGACCTGGACCGGCTGACCGTCCCCAGCCAGCTGGACTGCCTGGTACGGCTGCAACTCGGCGAGGTCGACGCGGTGGTCACCGACAACGCCCTGGCGGCCGGGCAGGCGGCCCAGGACCCGGCGGTGGAGCTGAAGGGCGCGCCCTTCACCACCGAGTACTACGGCGTCGCGGTGAAGCGGGGCTCCGACGACCTGGTGGCCCGGGTCAACCACGTGCTGGAGGAGTACCGCAGGGGCGGTGACGACAGCCCCTGGATGAAGTCGTACCGCGCCTGGCTGGAGGAGGGGCTGCCCGGTGTCGAGGCGCCGCCGGCGCCCCTGTACCGGAGCAACTGACCTTCCGGGCCGCGGCCCGGGTGACGAGCGGAGAGGTGATCGATGGGCGTGGCGGGTTCCTTCCCCGGTTACGCGGGCGGACGTCCCGGCCCGGTCATGGACCGGGACGAGGCGGACCGTGCGCTGGCCCGGCTCGGGGCCGAGCACGAGGCCGTGGAGACCTCGCTGCTGGCACTCCAGGACCATGCGGGCCGCCGGCTCCTGGAGGGGGCCGAGCTGACCGGTGTGACCAGGGAGCGCTGGGCCGCCACCGAGCAGGCGATCACCCTGCTGTGGACGTACTTCGACGCGTACACCGGGGCGCTCGCCTCCGCCCGCGGGATCAGGTCCAGGCGGCGCCACCCCAGCAGGGACGACCTGGTGGCGCTGACGGAGCTGCTGCGCGGTGACGGGGTGGCCGTCGCGAATCCGGGGGCGGCCGGCGCGTCCCCGGAGACCGGTCCGGCCAGGCTCTCCGAGCGGTTCACGCTGGAGGAGCTGGTCACCCGGATGAACGACCTGTACGCCCGCTCGCTGGACATGGTCGTCGCCTCCGACTCCGTGTGGTCGGCGCTGCCCGCCCGGATAGACCTGCTCGCCGCCGAGCTGCGCCGCACCCTGTCCCTGGCCCGGTCGGTGGGGGTCAGGCCCGGGGAGCACCCGGCCGGGGACGACCTGGAGGAGATCACCCGGGAGCTGGCCACGCTCCGGACGCAGGTGGTCTCCGACCCGCTGGCGTTCTGGCTGCCGGGTCCCGGCAGCGCGGCGCCGGGCGGGGGCAGGCCGGACACCAGCCGCTACGACCGGGCGGCCCGCGCCCTGGAGGACGTGCGCCGGGAGATCGAGGCGGTGCTCGCGGTGCGGCAGGACGCCGAGCAGCGCCTGGTCAGGCTGCGTGACGTGCTCTCCCGGGCGGACCGGACGCTGGCCGAGGCGCGGACGGCGCGCGGGGAGGTGCTCGCGAAGATCGCCGCTTCGGAGGTGCCCGCGGTGAGCGGCCCGCCGACCGCTCTCCAGGAGCGGCTGGCGGCGGCCTCCGAGCACCGCAGGAACGCCCGGTGGAACCGTCTCTCGCCGCTGCTGGACGCGCTGGAGCGGGAGGCCGAGGACGAACTGCTGCGGGCCCGTGAGTCGCTGACGTCGGTCACCGCCCCGCTGGCGGTCCGCGCGGAGCTGCGCGGCCGGCTCGACGCGTACCGGGCGAAGGTGGCCCGGCACGGCGGGGCGGAGGACCCTCTGCTGATCGAACGGTACGACCTGGCCCGCCGGATGCTGTGGAGCGCGCCCTGTGATCTGCGGGCCGCCGAACAGGCGGTGCTGCGCTACCAGCGGGCCGCCGCGGAACTGCTGGCACCCCGGGACCACGGCGGATCCGGTGCGTACGGGTACGGGGGGACGACATGAGTACGCGGTGCCAGCGCCCCTTGTGCGAGGGGAACTACGAGGACATGGGCGGCGGTGAGCTGTACTGCGACACCTGCGGGCTGGCGCCGGTGGTGGCGTCCGCGGGGCCCCCGTCCGGGCACGGCCGGGGGCCCGGGGCCGGCCTGCTCAGCTCCCCGCCCACCGGGGTCGCGGGCGGCGGGGTGAGCGGCAGCGGTTCGCAGCGGTCGGGTTCGCGCTCCTCCTCACGGTCCTCGTCGGGGTCCTCGCGTTCCTCGACGTCCCGCCGTTCGGTCTCCGGCCGGCTCTCCCGCTCGCTGTCCGGGACCCGTACGTCCCGCTCGGTGTCGGTGCGCGCCTCGGGCGGCTCGACGGGCTCCGCGCCCAGCAGGAGCAGACTGGGGGCCGGGCTGGTGCTCGTCCCCGAGGTGCCCCGGCCCGACCCGCGGACCGCGGTGATGCCGAACCCGGAGGTACCCGAGCGGAAGCGGTTCTGCTCGCGGTCGGACTGCGGTGCCCCGGTGGGCCGCTCGCGCGGTGACCGGCCGGGCCGCACCGAGGGTTTCTGCACCAAGTGCGGCCACCCCTACTCCTTCGTGCCGAAGCTGCGCGGCGGTGACATCGTGCACGGGCAGTACGAGGTGGCGGGCTGTCTGGCGCACGGCGGGCTGGGCTGGGTGTACCTGGCGGTGGACCGCGCGGTCGCGGACCGCTGGGTGGTCCTCAAGGGCCTGCTGGACACCGGGGACCAGGACGCCATGGCGGCGGCCATCTCCGAGCGGCGCTTCCTCGCGGAGATCGAGCACTCCAACATCGTGCGGATCTACAACTTCGTGGAGCACCTGGACCAGCGGACCGGTTCGCTGGACGGCTACATAGTGATGGAGTACATCGGCGGCAAGGCGCTCAAGGAGATCGCCAACGAGCGCCGTACGCCGGAGGGGAAGAGGGACCCGCTGCCGGTCGAGCAGGCCTGCGCGTACGGGATCGAGGCGCTGGAGGCGCTCGGTCATCTGCACAGCCGCAACCTCCTCTACTGCGACTTCAAGGTCGACAACGCGATCCAGACGGAGGACCAGCTCAAGCTGATCGACATGGGCGCGGTGCGCCGGATGGACGACGCCGAGTCGGCGATCTACGGCACCGTCGGCTACCAGGCGCCGGAGGTGGCCGAGGCGGGCCCGTCCGTCGCCTCCGACCTGTACACGGTCGCGCGGACGCTCGCGGTGCTGACCTTCGACTTCCAGGGGTACACCAACGTCTTCGTGGACTCGCTGCCCGATCCGGACAACATCGAGGTGTTCCGGCGCTACGAGTCCTTCTACCGGCTGCTCGTGCGGGCCACCGACCCCGATCCGGCGCGCCGGTTCGCCTCGGCGGCGGAGATGGCCGAGCAGCTGACGGGGGTGCTGCGGGAGGTGGTGGCGTTGCAGACCGGGCGCCCGCGCCCCGCGCTGTCCACGCTCTTCGGCACGGAACTGCGGGTGACGGACACGCGGTTGTTCGCCGACCCGGCGGACGAGGTGTCGCTGCTGGGCGCCCGGTCCGGGCGGGCCCCGGGACCCGGGCGCCGCCGGGGCCGGGCACCGGCCGCCGCGGCGGGCGGGGCCCCCGGGCCGGCGGGCCGGGCGGCGGCCCCGGCCGCTCCGCCCGTCCCGGCCGGACCGGCCGCCGGGGCCGCTCCGGTGTACGCGCCCGACACGCACGTCCGGGGCGGTGCGGCCGGCACGGCGGGCGGGGCCGGCGGGGCGCTCGCGTACGCCGCGACGCGGACGGCCGTCCCGGGACCGCGCGCGGTCCCCGATCCCGGTCCCCCGCCCGCCGCGCCCGTCGGCGGTGCCCCGGTGCTCGCGGTGTTCGACGCCCGGGCCACCTCGCTGGCCCTGCCGGTCCCCCGGGTCGACGCGAACGACCCGAACGCCGGTTTCCTCGCCGGGATGCCGGCCTCGGCTCCGGCCGAACTGATCACGGCCCTGCGCTCGGTGCCCGCCGCGTCGCTGGAGACCCGGCTGCGGGAGCTGCGTGCCCGGCTGGAGACGGGGGAACTCGACTCCGCGGTCCGGGTGCTGGCCTCCGTCGAGTCCCAGCACCCGGACGACTGGCGGGTGGTGTGGTACCGGGGTCTGACGTCGCTGGTGACGGGTGACAAGGAGCACGCGGCCCTCGCGTTCGACGCGGTCTACGACGCGTTCCCGGGCGAGCCCGCGCCGAAGCTGGCCCTCGGTGTCTGCGCGGAGGTGCTGGGCCAGCTGGACAACGCCGCCGAGTACTACCGGCTGGTGTGGACGACCGATCCCAGTTTCGTGAGCGCGGCGTTCGGTCTGGCCCGGGTGCAGCTCGCGGTGGGTGACCGGGCCGGGGCGGTGCGGACGCTGGAGTCGGTCCCCGAGGCGTCGATCCACTACACGGCGGCCCGGGTGGCCGCGGTGCGCGCCCGGCTGCGCGAACGGGCCCCGCAGGAGGCGCTGTTCGGCGACCTGTCGGCGGCGGCGGACCAGGTGACCGCCTTGCGGGGGTACGGCCTGGACGCGGTGCGCAGGGAGCAGTTGGCGACCGAGGTGCTGGGGAAGGCCCTGGACTGGGTACTCTCCGGTAGTCCCGCGGCCCAGCCGCCGTCCCCGGCCTCCCCCTCCCCGGGCGGACCGGGGAAGCTGCTGGGCAGCGAACTGGACGAGCGGGGCCTCCGGTTCGGGCTCGAACGCTCGTACCGGATGCTCGCCCGGCTGGCGCAGCGGGGCGACGAGAGGATCGAACTGGTGGAACGGGCCAACCGTTTCCGCCCCCGGACCTGGGTGTGAAGATGTCACAGAGCCACCAGCGGACCTCCTTGCCGGGGTGTCCCAGCTGCGAGGAACCGCTGGAACCGGGCGACCTGTTCTGCGGGGCGTGCGGCTACGACCTCTCGGTCGTCCCGGCTCCCCCGCCCGACCGCCCGACCGTCGCGATCACCCTTCCCGCGCGGAACGCGGCCCCGGGCGCGGGCGGCGGTGGCGTCCCGGACGCTCCGGGGGCCGGGGCCGTGGAGTGGCCCGCGGCGCGTGAGGCCGACAGTTCGGACGTACCGGCGCCCACCCACCGCCCCGGTGACCTGCCGGGGGTGGACTCCGGGGGCGATCCGCTGCCCGTCCGGGAGCCCGCGCCGGTCCGCTTCGACGGTCCGGACGCCGCCGGCTCCGGCGACTTCGAGCTCGCCGCGCCCGATCCGCGTACCGCCGAGCACCCGCCGGCCAGGGCGGGTGCCGCCGGCGGCAAGGTCTGCGTCGCCTGCCGTTCGGGCCGGGTGGACACCGACGGGTACTGCGAGAACTGCGGTCATGCCCAGCCCCGTGAGCGCGACCACATGGAACAGGAACTCGGCGCGGTGGCGGCGGTCAGCGACCGGGGACTGCGCCATCACCGCAACGAGGACTCGTTCGCGGTGTCCAGTACCGCCCTGCCGGACGGTTCGCCGGCCGTCGTGGCCGTCGTCTGCGACGGTGTCTCGTCCGCGAGCCGCCCCGACGAGGCCTCCGCCGCCGCGGCGAGCGCCGCCAACGAGTCGCTGCTGGAGGCGCTGCCGCGCGGTACGCACCCGCAGACGGCGATGCACGAAGCGATCCTGGCGGCGGCCGGGGCGGTCAACGCCCTGGCCCAGGACGGTGCCCAGGCCCCGGAACACGATCCGCACCGCCATCAGAACGCCCCGGCCTGCACCCTGGTCGGCGCGATCGCGGCCGGCGGTCTGCTGGTCGTCGGGTGGGTCGGGGACAGCCGTGTCTACTGGGTCCCCCAGGACCCCGCGTCCCCTCCGGCCCGGCTCACCGAGGACGATTCGTGGGCGGCCCAGATGGTCGCCGCGGGCCTGATGAACGAGGCGGAGGCGTACGCCGACGAGCGCGCCCACGCCATCACGGGGTGGCTCGGCGCCGACGCGTACGAACTGGAGCCGCACACCGCGTCGTTCAAGCCCGACCGGCCGGGTCTGGTGGTGGTCTGCACCGACGGGCTGTGGAACTACGCGGAGGCGGCGGCCGAGATGGCCTCGGCCGTGCCGTCCGACGCCTACGCCCGGCCGCTGCACGGCGCCAGGGCCCTGGTGGGCCACGCGCTGGACGGCGGGGGCCACGACAACGTAACAGTGGCCCTGCTGCCGTTCGCCGTGCCGCCGCAGGGGGCAGGATCGGCCTACCGGACCACCTGAGCGGCGCGGGCCGGAACTCTGCCCGCGCCCTCCCCGTACGGCCCGCACCTCCTCGCGCCCGGCGCTCCCGCCCGGCCTGAACTCTGTCCTTACACCGGCCTTCACCTGACCTGTGTGGAGCCCCAAGGAGCCGATCAGATGGCCATCTTCTCCAAGTCGAACGTGCCGCAGTTCTCCGTCGAGGTGTACCAGAACGAGTACCTGCCCGAAGGCGGGCGCGAGGTCAACGCGATCGTCACCGTCACGTCCACCGGGGGCGGCACCACCGGCGGGGAGCCGCTGTCCGACGCGCCGGGCTCCGGGTCCCGCGGCCCGGGGCGGGGGCCGGACGCCGCCGTGGTGCTCATGGTGGACTGCTCCGGCTCGATGGAGTACCCGCCGACGAAGATGCGTCACGCCCGGGACGCGACGGCGGCGGCCATCGACACGCTGCGGGACGGCACACGGTTCTCGGTGGTGGCGGGCACCCACGTCGCCAAGGACGTGTATCCGGGCGACGGCGCCCTGGCGACGGCCGACGCCGGGACCAGGGCCCAGGCCAAGGAGGCGCTGCGCGGGCTGAGCGCGGGCGGCGGTACGGCGATCGGTACCTGGCTGCGGCTGGCCGACCGGCTGCTGGGCGCCGCCGACGTGGACATCCGGCACGGCGTCCTCCTCACCGACGGGCGCAACGAGCACGAGTCGCCGGAGGACCTGCGGGCGGCGCTGGATGCCTGCGCGGGCCGTTTCACCTGTGACGCCCGGGGTGTCGGGACCGACTGGGAGGTGAAAGAGGTCACAGCGATCGCCTCCGCGCTGCTCGGCTCGGCCGACATCGTGGCCGATCCCTCGGGACTGTCGGCGGACTTCACGCGGATGATGGAGGACGTGATGGGCAAGGAGGTCGCGGACGTGGCGCTGCGGCTCTGGACCCCCGTCGGCGCGGAGATCGCGTTCGTCAAGCAGGTGGCGCCCACGGTCGTCGACCTGACCGGCCGGCGCACCGCGGCGGGCCCCCGGGCGGGGGACTACCCGACCGGCTCGTGGGGGGACGAGTCCCGGGACTACCACGTCTGCGTACGGGTTCCGGAGGCCGGCATCGGACAGGAGATGCTGGCGGTCCGGGTCTCGCTGATCCTGCCGGCCACCGCTCCCGGTGAGCCGCCCCGGCCCCTGTCGCAGGGGCTCGTGCGGGCGGTGTGGACCGATGACATGACCGCGTCCACCTCGATCAACCCGCAGGTCGCCCACTACACGGGACAGGCCGAACTGGCACAGGTCATCCAACAGGGCCTCGACGCGCGCAAATCGGGAGATTTCGACGGCGCGACCGCCAAACTGGGCCGTGCGGTGCAGCTCGCGTCCGCCTCCGGAAACGCGGATACTGCGAAACTGCTTTCGAAGGTGGTCGACGTCGTCGACGCGGCGACCGGTACTGTGCGACTGAAGGCGAAGGTGGCGGAAGCGGACGAGATGACACTCGAGACACGCTCGACCAAGACCGTCCGCGTCAAGAAGTAGCCGCTGAGACGACAGAGCATGACGGCCCCTGGGGCCGGACGAGGAGAGGGGGACGCGCCGACATGCCGACCTGCCCGAACGGACACCAGTCGGGTTCCGAGGACTGGTGCGAGGTCTGCGGACATCGCATGGCCGGGGTGGGCGCGCCTGCGGGCGCCGTTCCCCCGCCTCCGCCGCCCGCCGCCGGTTACGGCTACCCGCAGGGCCCTTCCGGGCCCGGCGAGCCGACCGCGCAGGCCGAGCTGTGCCCGCAGTGCCGTACCCCGCGTGAGGCGATGGCGCCGTTCTGCGAGGAGTGCCGCTGGAACTTCCTCACCAACACGGCGACGTCGTACACCCCGCTGGCTCCGCAGCCCGGGGCGCCGGGCGGCCCGGTGCCGGGGCTGAACCTGCCGCCGGGTTTCCAGGCGCAGCAGGGCCCGCCGCCGCAGCAGCGCGACCCGTTCGAGTACCAGAGTTCGCGGCCCTCGCAGGTGAACCGGCCGGCCGAGCCGCTCGCCCCGGAGCAGGGCGGTCCGCCGCCCCCGCCGTCGTTCCAGCAGGGGCCTCCGCCTCCGCCCGCGTTCCAGCAGCAGTCGCCGTCCCCGTTCGACCAGCAGGGCCGTCCCGGCGCCCAGCCGCCCTCCGGCCCGCAGGGGCATCCCGGCCCTCAGGGACACCACGGTCCACAGGGGCATCCCGGGCCTCAGGGGCACCCCGGTCCGCAGGGGCACCCCAATCCGCAGGGCGGGCCCGGCGGGCCGTCGCCGTTCGAACCGCAGCGCCAGGGACCGCCGCCGGTGTTCCAGCAGCAGGCGGGTCCGGCCGCCCCGCCCCGCCCGCAGGCTCCCGAGGCGCCGCGGCCGGGGGGCGACGACGACTGGATGCTGCCGCCGCCCTCGCAGCAGCAGCCGCCGCAGTCCTTCCAGCAGGGGCCTCAGGGGCCGCAGGCTCCTCCCGGCGGTCCGGCGCCGCAGCCCGGCCAGGGCCCGCCGCAGCAGTTCCCGGGGCAGGGCCCGGGTCAGCAGGGCGCGGGCCAGGGGCCGGGACCGGGCACGTGGACCGCGGTGATCGCACCGGACCGGGAGTACTTCCTGGCGATGATGCAGCGGAGCGGGCCCGAGGCCACAGGGCTCAACCTGCCCGCGTACTCACCGGAGCAGCGTCTGGCGCTGGGCGGCAACCAGGTCACCATCGGCCGGCGCCGGCACAGCACCGGGGAGTCGCCCGACATCGACCTCGCCGTGCCGCCGGAGGACCCGGGCGTCTCGCACCAGCACGCGGTGCTGGTGCGGCAGCCGGACGGGAGCTGGGCCGTGGTGGACCAGAACTCCACCAACGGCACGACCCTCAACGGCGCCGAGGACCCGATCCAGCCGTACGTCCCCGTCCCGCTCCAGGACGGTGACCAGGTCCATGTCGGTGCCTGGACGACGATCACGGTCCGCCGCGACTGAGCCCGGCCCCGGGCGGCCGTGCGCCCGGGGCCGGCCGGCCCGGAGCGGGGACCTAAGCCCTCCGTACTCGGCCGGTGCGTCTGCGACCATGGACGGGTGACTGAGATTCGGCGCGACACGCTTCAGGAGCAGACCTTCTACGAACAGGTCGGTGGCGAGGAGACCTTCCGGCGCCTGGTCCACCGTTTCTACGAAGGCGTCGCGGACGACCCGCTGCTGCGGCCGATGTACCCCGAGGAGGATCTGGGCCCGGCCGAGGAGAGGTTCGCCCTCTTCCTGATGCAGTACTGGGGCGGTCCGCGCACCTACAGCGACCGCCGGGGGCATCCCCGGCTGCGGATGCGGCACGCCCCGTTCCGGGTGGACCGTGCGGCGCACGACGCCTGGCTGGGCCACATGCGGACGGCGCTCGACGAGCTGGGGCTCTCCCCCGAGCACGACCGGCAGCTGTGGGACTACCTCACCTACGCCGCCGCCTCGATGGTCAACACCGCCGACTGACCACCCTCTCCCCCGCCCGGACCGTGAGCGGGGGCGGGGGCGGGGACAGCAGGCCACCGCAGACCCTCGCAGGTCACCGCGGGCCGGCCGCCGCCGTCCGGCGGTTTCCGGAATGCGGTACTCCGGCACCGGATAACGGTCACGATCCCGTCAAATGCGCCTCCGGGCGGTTTCCAAGCGCTCTGCCCTCTGAAAGCATCCGGGGAACGTCGGGGGGCGTGTGACTGCTGAGGTACGGGGGATCGGGTGACGGGGTTCGTCTTTCTGCGGGTGCGGGCGCACCGGCTCCTGCTCGCCGCCGCCCTGCTGGCCGTTCTGCTCACCACCTGCGTGCTGGCGGCGCTCACCGCGTTCTCCGGTTCCATAGGCGACGCCGCGCTGCGGCACACGCTCACCCACCGGTCCGCCGAGCCCGCGTCCCTGGTGGTGTCCGCAGGGGTGGACCTGGAGGACCGGGCCGAGGCGGACGCGGCGGTGCGCCGGGCCGCCGGGGAGACCTTCGACGGGCTGCCGGTGACCGTGCGGCAGCTGGCGGCCTCCGGCCCGTACGCGCTGCCCCGTTCGCCGGGGGACGGTGCCGCCCGGCGTGGCGAACCCGACCTCACGCATTTCGCCTCGCTCGACCGCAGCCGGGTCCGGCTCACCGCCGGGCGGATGCCCGAGGCCGGGGCGGGGCGGAAGGACCGTCCGGTGCAGGTCGCGCTGCCCCGGGCCGCCGCCGAGGCCCTGGAGCTGGAGCCGGGCGCACGGCTCCGGCTCACCGAGAGGCTGAAGGGGCAGCCGCTCCGGATCGAGGTCACCGGCCTGTACGAGCCGGCCGATCTGGCGGACCCCTACTGGCAGTTGGACCCGCTGGAGGGGCGCGGTGTCCGCGAGGTCGTCTTCACCACCTATGGGCCGCTGCTCACCGATCCGGCCGTGATCGGCTCGGGCCGGGTCACCGTCGACCGGATGTCCTGGCTGGCCTCGGCCGACTTCCGGGGGCTGACCACCGACCGGACCCGGTCCCTGAGCGAGGCGGCGACCGAGGGCCCCGAGGCGCTGCGGGCCGTGCTCGGTGACGGTGCCACGGTGCGTACGTCGCTGCCGACGGTCATCGGCCAGGTCGAGCGGGCGCTGCTGGTGGCCCGTTCCACGATCATGATCGTCGCGGTCCAGCTGGTCCTGCTCGCCGGGTACGCGTTGCTGCTGGTGGCCCGGCTGCTGAGCAGTGAGCGGGCCGGGGAGACGGAGCTGCTGCGGGCCCGGGGCGCCTCGCGGCGCCGGATCGCGGGACTGGCCGCGACGGAGGCGCTGCTGCTCGCGGTGCCCGCCGCCGTGGCCGCCCCGTTGCTCGCGGGGCCGCTGACCGGTCTGCTGGCCGACCGCAGCGGGCTGACCGGGCTCGGTCTGCGGCTGGCGGGCGGGGCGGGCGGGACGGTGTGGCTGGTGGCCGTGGGCGTCGCGCTGGTGTGCGCGCTGGCGGTGGTGGCGCCCGCGCTGGGGGCGGGTGCGGACGGGGTCCGGCGGGCGAGGGCGTCCGCGCTGCCCGCCCCGGTGCGCGCGGGCGCGGACCTGGCCCTGCTGCTGGTCGCCGGGGTGGCGTACTGGCAGCTGAACCGGCAGACCGGGGCCGGTGGCGCGCTCAGCGGGGACCGGGAGGGCGAACTCGGTATCGATCCGCTGCTGGTGGCGGCGCCGGCGCTGGCGCTGCTGGCGGGCACGGTGCTGACCCTGCGGCTGCTGCCGCCGGCGGCCCGGCTCGCGGAGCGCCGTGCGGCCGGCGGCCGGGGGCTCCAGGCGGCGCTGGCCGGCTGGCAGTTCAGCCGCCGCCCGCTGCGGGGCGCGGGACCGGTGCTGCTGCTGGTGCTGGCCGTGGCGACGGGCATGCTGGCGATCGGCCAGAGCGCCTCGTGGGACCGTTCGCAGCGGGACCAGGCGGACTTCCGGTCGGGTGCCTCGGTGCGGATGACGGCCGGGCTCGGCAACGACCCGGCGAAGGCCGCCCCGTACACGGAGCTGCCCGGGGTACGGGACGCGGCGGCCGCGTACCGTACGACGGCGGAGCTCTCGGGCGGGCTGACGGCCACCGTGCTGGCTCTGGACACGGCGCACGCGGGCGAGCGGATGCTGATGCGCGAGGACCTCGCGGGCACCGCCCCGCAGGAGTTGTACGACGCGATCGCTCCTCCCCGGACGGCGCGGGCCGGGCTGGTGCTGCCCGAGGGCAGCACCCGGGGGCTGTTCGAGCTGAGCATCCGCGGCGACGCGGCCGGGAAGGGGCCGGAGTCCGGGCCGGCTCCGCTGGTCAGCGTGCTGCTGGAGGACCGTTACGGCATCGGGTACCGGACCGGTGTGGGGCCGGTGCCCGCGGACGGGCGCCCGCACACGCTCTCCTTCCCCGTGTCGGCGGCGGGCCGCCTGGCCGTCACCGGTTTCGAGCTGGACACCGAGGTGCCCGGTTCCCCCGGGACCCGGCTGGTCTCGCTGACGGGTCTGCGGGGGCAGGGCCCGGACGGCGCCGAGCGCCCGGTGGCGTCCGCGGACGCGGTGCGCTGGCAGGCCGCGACGACGCTGACGGCGTCGGGCGAGGAACAGCCCGGTGCGAAGCCCGCGGCGGTGACGGACTCCGGGGCCGCGCCCTCCTTCCGCTACGCCACCGGCTCCGCCTCCCGGGCCGCTCCCGGCTTCTTCGAGCCGCCGGTGCACACGCTGCGGGTCACCGCGCTGCGTCCCGCCGCCCCCGCGCTGAAGGCGGTCGCCACCGACGCCTATCTGAAGCACTCGGGCGCGGAGCTGGGCCAGGAGGTCGATCTGGTCCTGGCCGGGAACACGGTCCGGGTGGAGCTGGTGAAGGCGGTGCGTGAGCTGCCCACCACCGGGGCCGGCTCCGGGGGCGCCGGTGCGGCGGGCGGCCCCGGGGAGCGGTCGTCGGTGACGCCCGGCGGGAGCGTGCTGCTGGATCTGCGGGCCGTCTCCGAGGTGCTGGCGCACCGGGCCGGGGCCACGCTCGCGCCCACCGAGTGGTGGCTGAGCACCGCGCCCGGGGGCGGGGCGGAGGTCGCCGCCCTGCTGCGCGGGCTGCCCGGGACGGACCCGGCGCAGGTCCTGGTGCGTGACGAGACCGCGCGGGAGCTGGCCGACGATCCGCTGGGCGCCGGCCCGCAGTCGGCGCTGCTGGCGGTCGCGGCGGTCGCGGCGGCGCTGGCCGCGGTCGGTTTCGCGGTGGGGATGGCCGGTTCCCAGCGCGAACGGACGGCGGAGTTCGCGGTGCTGCGGGCGCTGGGGGCTCCCCGGCGTGGTCTGGCGCGCATGGTCGCCGTCGAGCAGGGGGTGCTGATCGCCCTGGCGGTGCTGATCGGCCTGGCGCTGGGCGCGGTGCTGACCCGGGCCGTCGTGCCGCTGGTCGTGCTGACCGGGCAGGCCGCCCGGCCGGTGCCCGATGTGCTGGTGGTGCTGCCGCCCGGGCAGGTGGCGGTGCTGCTGACCGCGGTCGCCGCGCTGCCGCTGCTGATCGTCGCGGCGCTCACGCTGCGCCGGTCCGATCCCGCGGTATCGCTCCGCCACCAGGGGGACAACTGACATGAGGACCGCCAAGGTTTCCGCCGCCTGCGCCCCGTGGGTGCGTACCCGGCTGCGTACCGCCCCCGGCATCACGGCCGCCCTCGCGGTCCTGGTGCTGGTGACGGCCTTCCTCGCCGCCGCGTTCCCGCGTGCGGTGGACGCGTACGGGACGGAGGCGCTGCGCCGTGAGGTGGGTACGGCGCCGCCGGGGCAGAGTGTGCTGGAGGTGACCTCGCCCCCGCCGCCGCTCGGCGAGCCGCTCCCGGCCCGTGAACAGGCGCTCCGCGAGGAGCCGTTGTCCGGGATCCACCGCTCCCTGCTCGCGTCGCTGCCGGAGCCGGTGCGCGCCGACGCGGAGGACTCGTCGTACGGGGTGCACACGACCAAGGGGATGGTCGCGACGGAGCCGTGGCTGCCCCGCCCGAACGCGGCACCCCCGCAGTTCCGTTACGCCGCCCCGTCGGCGCTCGACGAGCACAGCACGCTGACCGCGGGCCGGTGGCCGGCCGTGCGGGGCGAGGTGACGGCGAAGACCGGTGAGGTGGAGGCGGCCGTCACCGTGGAGACGGCCGCGGAGCTGGGGATGGAGCCGGGCTCCACGATCGCGGTGCCCACCCAGGGCGGGCAGCCGCTGACGGTACGCGTCACCGGTGTCGTGGAGCCGCTGCGGCCCGGAAGCGGCTACTGGGCGGTCGACCCGCTCTACCGCGCACCGTCCCTGGTCCAGGACCCGGGCTCCCCGACCCCGGTCTACTACTGGACGGCGGCGCTGCTGCTCGCCCCGGACGCCGGGCCGGTGCTGCTCGACACGACGGGTGAGCCGGAGCTGTACTGGCGGCTCGCCCCGGACGCCTCGGGGCTCACCGCGACGGACGTGCCGCGGCTGCGGTCGGCGCTCGCCTCCCTGGAGAACGGCCCCGGGCTGCTGGAGCTGCGCTCGCTGATCGGCCCGAACACGGCGCTGCTGACGAACCTGGACGCGCTCGTCGACTCGTACACGGCGACGCGTGAGGCGATCGACCCGGTCGTCACGGTCGCCGCGGTGGGGGTCGGGACGGTGGCCGCCGTGGTCCTGCTGATGACGGGCGGGCTGATCGGCGGCCGCAGGCACGGCGAACTCGCCCTGCTGCGGTCCCGTGGCGCCTCCCTGGCCGGGATCGGCGGGCGGCTGCTCGCGGAGACGGCGGTGGCCGTGGTGCCGGCGGCGGCACTGGGCCTGGGGCTGGCGGTGGCGCTGATCGGTGAGGCCCGGTGGTGGCCGTCCGTCGTCGGTGCCGGTTCGGTGGCGGTGCTGGTCTGTGCGGCGCTGCCGGCGCGGACGGCCCTGGAGCACCGCAGGCCGTTGCTGCACGGTGCCCGTGAGGACGTCGTGGCGGCCCGGCCCTCGCGCCGCCGTACGGTCGCCGAGCTGACCCTGCTGGTCCTGGCCGTCGGCGCGGTCGCCGCGCTGCGCAGGCGCGGCACGGGCTCGGACGGTGACCTGCTGGTCAGTGCCGCTCCGGTCCTGGTCGGGCTGATCGCCGCGCTGGTCCTCGTACGCCTGTACCCGCTGCCGTTGCGGCTGGCGGCCCGTCCGGTGGCGCGGCTACGCGGGGCGGTCGGCTTCCTGTCGCTGGCCCGGGCGGGCCGGGCGTCGGCGAGCGGGACCCTGCCGCTGCTGGCCCTGCTGATCGCGCTGACCACGGCGTCGTTCGGCGGTTCGGTGCTGGCCGGGATCTCCGACGCACGGGACGAGGCGGCGCTGCGGGCGGTCGGCGCGGATGCCCGGATCAGCGGCGAGAGCCGTCCGGAGGCGCTCACCGACGGCCTGGTCGCGGATGTGCGCGCGGTGCGCGGTGCCGACGGGGTGGTGCCGGTGCGCATCGAGTACGCGAACCCGCTGAGCCCGGCGTCAAAGGCCCGTTCGGACACCCCGCGCGTGACGCTGCTGGGTGTCGAACCGGACGCCTACGCCCGGCTGGACCGGGCGGCGGGGCTGCCGTCCTTCTCCGCGGGTGTGCTGGCGGCCGGCGGCGAGGGGGACGCCCTGCCGGTGATCGTCTCGCCCTCGGTGGCCGGGAAGCTCGGTGACGGGCCGCACACCGTCCGGTCGTCGGGCGGGGACATCACGGTGCGGGTCGCCGGGGTCCTCCCACGCACCTCGGCGGTGGACTCCGACACGTTCATGATCGTCGACCGGTCCTCTCTGGAGGTGTCCGGTCCCACGACGCTGCTGGTCACCGGCGGCCGGCTGGACGGGAAGGCGCTGCGGGCGGTGGCGCACGACGCGGACGCGTCCCTCGGTGTGCGGCTGCGGGCCGAGGAGCGCGAGGCCCTTTCCGACACCCCGCTCCAGACCGGCGCGGAGCGCGTCTACGGTGCGGCGGTCGGCGCGGGCGCCGGTTACGCGCTGCTCGCCGTCCTCCTCTCGCTGCTGCGGACCGCTCCGGAGCGCAGGACGCTGCTGGCACGGCTGCGCACCATGGGCCTGACCACCGCGCAGGGCCGGCGGCTGCTGGCGTCCGAGGCCATGCCGCAGGCGCTGCTGGCCGCCGTGGGCGGGCTGCTCGTCGGCTGGACGGCCGTCGTCCTGCTGGCGCCGGGGATCGACCTGGCCGCACTGGCGCTGGCCGATGCGGGCCCCGCCGCGGCGTCCACCGCGTCGCTGCGGGCCGACCCGGTCTCACTGGTCCTCCCGGCCGTCGGTGTGGTCCTGCTCACCGCCGGTGTGGCGGGGGTCCAGGCATGGTGGGCGAGCCGTCGCGGATCGATCAAGGAACTCAGGGCAGGAGACACCCGATGACGTCATCGTCGACAGAGACCACCCTGGCGGAACTCGAACAGCGGGCCGCCGCACGCCGCGACCGGCCGTCCTACGGCCACGACGCGCTGATCACCTGCGACCGGCTGGTCCGCATCTTCTCCGCCGACGGGGTGGAGGTGCAGGCGCTGCAGGGCCTGGACCTGCTGGTCTCCGAGGGTGAGCTGATGGCCCTGGTGGGGGCGTCGGGCAGCGGCAAGTCCACCCTGATGAACATCCTGGCGGGCCTCGACGTGCCGACGGCCGGGTCCGCGAAGGTCGCCGGCTGCGACCTGCTGGCGATGGGGCCCAAGGAGCGGCTGCGCTACCGCCGGGACGTCGTCGGCTTCGTCTGGCAGCAGACGGCCCGCAATCTGCTGTCGTATCTGACGGCGGTCCAGAACATCACGCTGCCGATGCAGCTGCGCGGCAGGGGCGCGACCCGTGAACGGGCCGCGCGGGCCGAGTCGTTGCTGCGGATGCTGGAGGTGGAGGACTGCCGGGACCGCCGGCCGTCCCAGATGTCCGGCGGGCAGCAGCAGCGGGTGGCGATCGCGGTGGCGCTCGCCAACAACCCGTCGGTACTGCTGGCCGACGAGCCGACCGGTGAGCTGGACTCCGCCACCGGCGAGCAGGTCTTCGCCGCGTTCCGCCGCGCCAACGAGGAACTCGGCACGACGATCGTGATCGTCACCCATGACCAGGCGGTGGCGGACGAGGTGCGCCGTACGGTCGCGATCCGCGACGGCCGGACCTCCTCGGAGGTGCTGCGCCGCACCGAGGTGGACGAGGCGACGGGCCAGGAGTCCCAGGTGGCCCGGGAGTACGCGATGCTCGACCGGGCCGGACGGCTGCAGTTGCCGGCCGACTACACGGCGGCCCTGGGCATGGAGCACCGGGTGATGCTGGAACTGGAGCAGGACCACATCGGCGTCTGGCCCGACGCGCCCGCTTCCCCCGGCGCGTCCGACGCGCCCGACGCCCCCGGCCCGTCCGGCTCCCCGGGCGCGTCCGCCGGGTAGTCCGCCCGCCCGGGGGCGGATCAGTGCGTGTGGGGGCGCCGGACCGTGACGGCGAGGGTGCCGAGGCCGCCGTCGGGGCCTCGCAGGGCGATCGAGCCGTAGGGGGTGCGCAGGCGCAGCCACGGTCCCGCGGTGAGCAGTGCGACCGGGAAGCCGGGGGTGCGGCGCAGGAAGCCCAGGGACTGGGCCGCGTGGACGGCCCGCAGCGGGAGCCGGGTGTCGCCGAGCGTGCGGGACCAGATGTCCCGGCCGATCAGCTCGCGCTCCTCACGCGTACGCCGTCCCTCGGGCAGCGCCGCGTCCCTGGTCCGGAACTCGGCGACGGCGGCCTTGAGCACGGCGCCCAGGTCCGCCGGCGACGGCAGCCCGGGGCGGGCGGTCCAGCCGCCGCGCGGGGGCAGGACCCCGGACCACGGCGGGCCGGTGACGGCCCCGGGCAGCACGGCGGCGGTGCCGGCCGCTCCGGGCCCGGAGCCGTCGGGGCCCAGCGCTTCGAGGAGTTCACCGGCGGAGACGGTGACGTCGAAGGCGTGGTCGTCCGCCAGCCGGGCCGTACGGATCGCGAGGACCTCGAAGGACGGCGGCCGGCCGAACACCGCGAGGGTCCCCCCGCCCGCCTGGAGCCGCACCGCCGCGGCCCGGTCGTAGTGGAGCAGCCGGCCGAGGAAGGCCGCCAGGTCGGCGGCCTCCCCCGGGTCGGCGAACTGCAGCGGCCGTACGGACACCGTCATGCGGCAGCGGGCTCCTGATCCAGATAGTCCTGGAGGAAGAGCCGTTCCTCGGCGGTGATCCGCCGGGGCCGGCCCGCGGCCAGGTCGTAGGGCACGACGACCGTCGAGGCCCGCACGTACACCTGGTCCGGGTCCTTGATCTCGTACGAGATCGTCAGCGAGGCGGCGTTGATCCGCGTCACCCAGGACTCGACGGTCACCGGCGTGTGCCGGTGGACCAGGGGGCGTACGTAGTCGATCTCGTGCCGGGCCACGACCGATCCGCCGGAGAAGGACGGCGAGCCGTCCCCCGGCGCCAGCCGGAACATGAAGTCGATCCGCGCCTCTTCCAGGTACCGCAGGAAGACCACGTTGTTGACGTGCCCGAAGGCGTCCATGTCCGACCAGCGCAGCGGGCACGCGTAGATGTGACGCGCCACGGTCAGCCCCGGGTGAGCTTCTTGTACGTGGCACGGTGCGGGCGGGCCGCGTCCGCGCCGAGGCGCTCCACCTTGTTCTTCTCGTACGACTCGAAGTTGCCCTCGAACCAGTACCACTTGGAGTCGCCCTCGTACGCCAGGATGTGCGTGGCGACGCGGTCCAGGAACCAGCGGTCGTGGGAGATGACCACCGCGGCGCCGGGGAACTCCAGGAGGGCGTTCTCCAGGGAGGACAGGGTCTCGACGTCGAGGTCGTTGGTGGGCTCGTCGAGGAGCAGCAGGTTGCCGCCCTCCTTGAGCGTCAGCGCCAGGTTGAGGCGGTTGCGCTCACCACCGGAGAGGACACCGGCCGGCTTCTGCTGGTCCGGGCCCTTGAAGCCGAACGCGGAGACGTAGGCGCGCGAGGGCATCTCGACCTGGCCGACGTTGATGTAGTCCAGCTCGTCCGACACGACGGCCCAGAGGGTCTTCTTGGGGTCGATGTTGGCGCGGGACTGGTCGACGTAGGAGATCTTGACGGTCTCGCCGACCTTGATGGAACCGGAGTCCGGCGTCTCCAGGCCCTGGATCATCTTGAACAGCGTGGTCTTGCCCGCGCCGTTCGGACCGATGACACCCACGATGCCGTTGCGCGGCAGGGTGAACGACAGGTCGTCGATGAGGACCTTGTCGCCGAACGCCTTGGAGAGGTGCTCGACCTCGACGACGATGGAACCGAGGCGCGGCCCCGGCGGAATCTGGATCTCCTCGAAGTCCAGCTTCCGCATCTTGTCCGCCTCGGCCGCCATCTCCTCGTAACGGGCGAGACGTGCCTTGGACTTGGTCTGCCGGCCCTTGGCGTTGGAGCGGACCCACTCCAGCTCCTCCTTGAGCCGCTTGGCGCGCTTCTCGTCCTTGCGGCCCTCGACCTTGAGGCGGGCGGCCTTCTTGTCGAGGTAGGTGGAGTAGTTGCCCTCGTAGGGCAGCGCGCGGCCGCGGTCGAGTTCGAGGATCCACTCGGCGACGTTGTTCAGGAAGTACCGGTCGTGCGTGACGGCGACGACGGCGCCCGCGTACTTCGAGAGGTGCTGCTCCAGCCAGTTCACCGACTCGGCGTCGAGGTGGTTGGTGGGCTCGTCGAGGAGGAGCAGGTCCGGGGCCTCGATCAGCAGCTTGCAGAGCGCCACCCGGCGCTTCTCGCCACCGGAGAGGTTGACCACGGGCCAGTCGCCGGGCGGGCAGCCCAGGGCGTCCATGGCCTGCTCCAGCTGGGCGTCCAGGTCCCAGGCGTTGGCGTGGTCCAGGTCCTCCTGGAGCTTGCCCATCTCGTCCATGAGCGCGTCGGAGTAGTCGGTCGCCATCAGCTCGGCGACCTCGTTGAAGCGCTTGAGCTTGCCCATGGTCTCGGCCGCGCCGTCCTGGACGTTCTCCAGGACGGTCTTGCTCTCGTCGAGCTCCGGCTCCTGCATGAGGATGCCGACGCTGAAGCCGGGCGAGATGAACGCGTCACCGTTGGACGGCTGCTCCAGGCCCGCCATGATCTTCAGCACCGTGGACTTGCCGGCGCCGTTGGGTCCCACGACACCGATCTTCGCGCCGGGCAGGAAGTTCAAGTTGACGTCGTCGAGAATCACCTTGTCGCCGTGCGCCTTGCGCGTCTTGCGCATGGTGTAGATGTACTCAGCCAAGAGAAACCGTCCGGCAGCAATAGAGGTGTGGGCAGATACACCCATCTTGCCTGACGTCCGCACCCGGACGGAAACCAGTCCGCCCTCCGGCCCCCGCGCCCGCCTCCCCGGCACCGGGCACGCGGCGCGCACCGGCAGAGGGCGCGGCGCGGCACCGCGGAGGACGCGGCGCGGCACGGCAGGGAGACGCGGCACGGCACTGCGGGGCGCGCGGTACGCACGGCAAGGGGACGCGGCGCGGCACTGCGGGGGGCGCGCCGGGCACGGCAGGGGGTACGCGGTGCGGGCACGGCCGCGCGGGACCAGGACGGGTCAGGACGGGTCATCTGACGAGCCGGGGCGGGCCTAGGAGGCCGGGGACGCGAGAGGGCCCGGTACGGATGTCCGTACCGGGCCCTCGCCGCCGCGCTCCTCACGGGTGCCGGCGGTCGCTCAAGCGGTCACTCACTCACCGCTGGTCTGCGGCTTCTTCCGGCGGAGCAGGAAGACCGCGCCGCCGCCGAGGACGACGAGGGCGATGGCGACACCCGCGATGACGGGGGTGGCGCTGGAGCCGCCGGTCGCGGCGAGGTCGCCGCCCTCCGTGCCGCTGGTCCCGGTGCCGGCGTCGGTGGAGGAGGGAACCGGGGACGGGCTCGAACCACTCTGGGTGTCGGTGCCCTCGCTCGGCTGCGGGGTGCCGGCCGTCTCGCAGTCCAGGACGCCCTTGAAGTTCTGCTCGAAGCCGCCGGGGCCGGTGATCGTGAAGTCGTACGCCTGGTCCTCGGCGACCGGGACGGTCACCGTGCGGGTCTCACCGGCGGCGATGGTGTGCTCGGTACCGGCCAGCTCGAAGGTGAATGCCTCGTCGCCCTTGTTGCTCGCGGTGATGTCCACGCCGCCCTTGGCGCAGTTCTTCTGGGCGGTGACCGCCGGGACGGCGCCCTTCTCGGCCCAGGTGGCGGTGGCCGCCGCGGTGACGGTGGACTCGCTGGAGCCGGCCAGGATCATGGTCTGGCTCTTGGTGAGTCCGGCGAAGACACGTCCGACGGGCACGGAGGTCGATGCCTGGACGGAGAGCGAGGCGGAGCCGTCGGCGGTGTCCTCGGGGATGTCGAAGTAGAGGTCGCTGCCGTCGGTGGCGGTGGAGACGGCCTTGCCGTCCTTGTCGGTGACCTGGACACCGCTCGCGGCGGCGTCGGCGGGCGGTGCCACGGAGACCTGGCCCGCGTCGGTGTGGACGGTGACCGGGCCGAGGCGGCCACCGGCCTTGCCGGAGACGGCGGCGGGGCTCAGGGAGACGGACGCCTTGGGCTCGGCGACGTTCTGGGCCTTCTCCTCCAGCCAGTCGGCGAGCTTCTCGGCGTGCTCGTCCTTGGCCGTGACGTCGGCGTCGTCCGAGAAGCGCCAGATGGCGACCTGGGTACCGGCGGCGGCGGACTTCACGGTGAGCGGGCCGGTGCCGGCCTTCTCTGCCAGCCCCGCCAGGTCGTCCACCTGCGGGTAGGAGTTCTGGAGGATCCAGCGGATCTTGCCGGCGTTCTTGTTGTCGCCGAGCGAGGACTGGTCCCAGGGCGTCTCCAGGTACCTGGCGCGGTCCTGGGTGGGGTTGTGGATGTCGATGCAGTACGTCTTGAGCTTGCCGCCGCCGTCGACGGTCATCTCGAACAGCCCGGCCGGGATGTCCTGGGGCTTCTTGCCCTCACCGTTGTCGAGCCGCGCCATGTCGTAGGTCTTCAGGCCGTCCAGCACGGCCACCGCGCCACCCTGGTGCTCCCCGGTCTCGTCCGCCGCGGCCGTGGAGGCACCGGCGAGGGTACCCGCGGCCACGAGGCCCGAGGTGAGCAGAGCCGCGACGGTCCGGACGAGGCCGCGCCCCAGTCCGGCACGACCCGGCTCCTGGCCGTTTCTGCGACCTCCACTCCGGCTGTGCATGGACTGCTCCGTCGTCGCCCCGGGCGATGCAGTGGCTGCTGAAGACGCTGAAAACACAGAATTCCCCTCCGGGCGAGACCTTCACGCACGTGGTGCGCGTGTGGGAGGTGCCTCGCCAGCAAACTCAAGTGCCGCATGAGTACTGAGGAATCGTATGGACGGAGCGTAGAAGAGTCCCCCGCGATACCGTCAGATAAGCATTCCGAATCAGAATCGTTATCGCGACTCCGGCGCGCCCCCCTTGTTCAGGACACCGGCGCGAGCACTGTGGCCGGTTCCTGACGCCCCGTGCGCCCCGGTTCCCGCCGCCCCTGCGGGGCTGTGAGGGAGGGGTCCGCTCTCAGCACTCTACGGAAGGCGGCCGTCCCCCTGGTCAGATCGTGGCCCACCGCGACGGCCTCGACGTCCACCGACGTCCTCCATGTCCCGTCGCGTTGTTCCTCGCGCACCTTCAAACGCCCGTGTACGACGAGGGGTTCGCCGACCGAGACCGACCCGGCGAGGTTGGCCGCGAGGGTCCGCCAGGCCCACACCGTGTAGAAGCTGGTGTGCCCGTCCGCCCACGCCTGCTTCTCGCGGTCCCACCGCCGGGGTGTGACCGCCATCCTGAAGCGGGCCGTCGCGCCCGTCGCCGCCTCCCGGAAGTCCACCGGTGTGGCGGCGTTCCCCACCAGCGTCACCCATGTGTCGTTCATTTCCGTCCCCGTCCCCGTGCCCCGTCGTTCTCCGTGCGGCCGCGGTGTCCACGGCCGGTTCCCATCCTGGACGGGAACCGGCGAACGCGCCGGGGCCTGTGGATTACCGGCCGGTTGTGGAAATCTCCGTCACCGCCGCGTACCGCTCCCTGACCTCGCGGTAGCGCGCCAGTTCCGCGGCGACCGGGTCGAGGACCCTGGCCCTGCCGCATCCCGCCGCCGCCTCCCGCAGCCGGCGTTCGGCCTCCTGCCCGTACCGGCGCGCGGGCCCCCGCGCGGCAGCCGCGCACGCCCACTCGACCAGGGGCCCGCCGACGACTCCGGCCAGCATGAGGAGCGCCGGGACGATCAGGCCGGGTTCGAGCACCCCGATGATCTGACCGAGCAGCCACAGCCCGCCGAAGACCTGAAGCAGCGTCATGGACGCCTGCGTGAGCACGGCGGCCGGCCACCACCTGGGACGCGGGGGCTTGGCGACGCGTCCGCCGAGTGAGCCCGTCGCAGGTCCGCCGGCCCTTCCGGGCGTCCTGCTCCTCCCCGGCGTCCCGGCGGCCGGCCCACCGCCCCCGGGCACGCCCCGGGCGGCCACACCCTTCACATGGACCCCGCCGGCCGCTCCGCCCGCCGGGGCTCCCGGACCCCGCACCCCGGACGCGCCCCGGCCTGCCCCGCCCCGCCCGGACGGGGCCCCGGCACCGTCATCCGCACGCCTGCCCTCGCCCGTACGCCCGCCGCCATCGCCCGTGAGCCCGTCGTCCCCCGCGTGCCCGTCGTCCCCCGCGAGCCCGTCGTCCCCCGCGAGCCCGTCGCCGCTCCCGCCCGCCCGCCCCGCCCCGGTCTTCTTCGCGCGCCCGGAGCCTTTGCCTCGCCGGAAGCGCTTGCCGCGCCCGGAGCCCTTGCCCCGCCCGGACTTCTCGCCGCGGCCCGCGTCCTCGGTGTCCTCCGGCTCCTCGGCCGCCTTTCCGCCCCCGCCGCCCGCCTGGACCTGGCGCGACAGCTCGTCCAGCGCCTCGGGCAGCCCCTCCGCCCCGTTCACCGCCGTCTCACGGACCGCCTGCGCCCAGGGCGCGGGCAGCCCCTCGGTCGCGTCGTCCGCCAGCTTGCGTACGGCCTGCTCCACCCGCTGGCGGGCGGTGAGCTCCTCCTCCGGCGGCGCGAGCGCCTGTGCCATCAGGTCGAGTCCGCCGCCGAGCTGCCGGGTGGACTCGTACCAGCGCCACAGCCGCAGCCACGGTGTCCCGCACGCCCGGCCCGCGTTCCTGCGCCATTCGCGCTCGGCCGCCTCCCCGGCCGCCGCCGCGCCCACGGCGTCCGCCAGCCGGCCGGTGAACTCGTCGCGGGCCCGCTCCCCCAGTCCGGGCCGTCCCTCGCCGACGTACACGGGCCGGAGCCTGGCCGCCGCCGCGTCCACGTCGGCGGAGAGTCTGCGTGCAGCGGCCGTACGGTCCTGGACGAACCGGCCGAGCAGTTCCCGCAGGTCGCCGACGCCTTCGCCGGTCAGCGCGGACAGGGCCATGACGGTGGCGCCCGGCTCGCCGTGCTCGCCGACCGCCATGCCGTCCTCGTCGAGGAGCCGCCGCAGGTCGTCCAGGACGAGGTCCCGGGCCTCGCCGGGCAGCCGGTCGATCTGGTTGAGGACGACGAAGGTGACCTCCGCGTGGCCGGCGAGCGGCTTCAGGTACCGCTCGTGCAGGGCCGCGTCGGCGTACTTCTCCGGGTCGACGACCCAGATCACCGCGTCGACCAGGGCCAGCACCCGGTCCACCTCGTCCCGGTGGCCGGTGGCCGCCGAATCGTGGTCGGGCAGGTCCACCAGCACCAGCCCGTCCAGGGGTTCGTCGCCCTGCGCGCCTCCCAGCACGGGCCGGCGCCTGAGCCGGCCCGGGATGGCCAGCCGGTCCAGCAGCCCCGCGGCCCCGTCGGTCCAGCTGCACGCGATCGGGGAGGAGGTGGTCGGGCGGCGCAGCCCGGTCTCGGAGATCTGGGAGCAGGCCAGGGTGTTGAAGAGGGTCGACTTCCCGCTGCCGGTCGCCCCGGCGATGGCGACGACGGTGTGCCGTGACGAGAGGCGCTGCCGTGCGGACGCCTCGTCGAGCACCCGTCCCGCCTCGTTGAGGGTGTCCCCGTCGAGCCGGGCCCTGGACAGCCCGAGCAGTTCGCGCAGGGCGTCCAGCCGGGGCCGGAGCGGGCCGCTCCGCAGGCCGTACGCCTCGGTCTGCGGCCGGGCAGCGGTGTCCGGGGCGGACCGCGCCACCGTGCCGTCCGCCACGGCCCCGACGGCCCGGCGGGCGATCAGCCCGTCGTCCCAGTGCCGTTCGGCGGCCTCCGCCCGCTTTCCGTGCCGGGGTTCCCGCCCGTACCCCCGGCCACGGTCCTGATCCTGGTCCTCGTCGGTGACGGCGGTCATCGCCGGCTCCTCTCCCTCTGCAGTACGGACAGCGCGGCGATCAGCTCCGCCTGCGGTTCCGGGGCCACTTCCAGGGCGTCCAGCGGGGTGAGCCGCCGGTCGCGTTCGCCGTGCAGCACCTGGTCGAGACAGGCGGTGAGCAGTGCCCCTCCCTTGTCCCGCAGCCGTACCGCGCCCTGGGCGCCGATGCGTTCGGCGAGCTGCTCCCCCGCGCCGCGTGCCCGGCGCCCGCCGAGCAGCACGGCGGCCAGGAGGGCGGCGACCGTCTCGGCGTCGGGCGCGGCGTTGCGTTCGAGGAGCTGGGCCTCCTCCTCCGCCAGCTCCTCCAGGACCCTGCGCCAGCGGCGTACGGCCACGGCGATGCGGCCCTGGACGTCCTCGGCGGGGCCCCACCCCCCGGCTTCACGGCCGGTGCGTTCGAACCGGAGGCCGCCCGCCGCCGGGTCGCGCCGCCAGGTCGCGCGGATCTTCTCGTCGGAGGCGTCCACCGAGCACTGGAGCAGCGTCACCAGGCTCTCGACGAGGGCGTCCAGCAGTTCGCCGGCGGTGCTGTAGAGCGGGTAGCCGCGCCACCGGGTCCGGGCGGCCCCGGAGAGCACGGCCCCGTCCGCGAGCCGCCGCCGCACCCGTGAGGACTCCTTGGCGTACGCGTCCTCGACGGTGCCGGTGAGCCGTACGGCCGCCGCGTACTGGGCCGAGACGGCCCCGGCCAGCTCGGGCATCCGGACGTCGAGCGAGTCGATCACCCCGCACGCGGTCCGCCCGACGGCCTGCTGCCGGGCCGCCGGGTCCTGGGCCCGGTGGGTGAGCCAGGCGCGCAGCGGGGCGACGGCGGTGGCGGGCAGCAGTCCGCTGCCGTCGCCCGTGGACTCCGGGAGTTCGGGGATGGTGAACCGGGGTACGCCGCCGAGGCCGGCCCGGGTGAGCAGAGCGGCGTACTGCCGGGACACCTCGGTGACGACCTGGTGCGGTACCCGGTCCAGGACGGTGACCAGACAGGCGTCGTACTCCTTGGCGGTGCGCAGCATGTGCCAGGGCACCGCGTCCGCGTACCGGGACGCGGTCGTCACCAGGACCCATACGTCGGCGGCGCAGATGAGTTCGGCGGCCAGGGCCCGGTTGCGTACGACGAGCGAGTCGATGTCCGGGGCGTCCAGGAGGGCGAGGCCCCGGGGCAGTGTGGCCGCGGTCTCGACCCGCAGCACGGTGTCGTCCTGACCGTCGCCGGCCCCGCGCGGGTCGGGCCCTTCGGGGTCGGGGGTCTGCCCCGGCGGCAGCCAGACCCGGGTCAGGCGCGGCAGTACCCGTGCCCCCGCGAACCAGTGGTGGTCGTCGGGGTGGCACACCAGTACCGGGGTGCGCGTCGTCGGACGCAGCACCCCGGCCTCGCTGACCCGGCAGCCCACCAGCGAATTGACGAGCGTCGACTTACCGGCCCCGGTCGATCCGCCGATCACCACGAGCAGGGGCGCCTCGGGGTCCTTGAGCCGGGGTACGAGGTAGTCGTCCAGCTGGGCGAGGAGTTCGCTCCGCGTCTGCCGGGCACGTTCGACCCCGGGGAGCGGCAGCGGGAGACGCACGGCAGCGACACGGTCGCGCAGGGCGGTGAGTGCGTCGATGAGCTGGGGCCGTACATCCATGGTTACCACATGGGAAGAATGCCCAATTTTGGTGTCTTTTTGAAGCGTATAGACCTCTCTGCGCGGCGGTTCCACCCCGGTGGACAGAGGGGACGAGTGGGGCGCAGGCATAACGAGTGCACAACACCCGGCGCGTAGGGCGCGAAAAGCGATGCACGATCGGGGCCCACCTGGGATTATCGGTTCGCTTCACCGAACCTCCACATCGTGCCACGCAGGTGAAGCAACCGGGGCAGGGCAGCAGGAGCCCTATCCTTGTCCCGGCAAGGTCACGGATGGCTTGAATCAGCGCCTTCCGCGGCCGACGAGGCCCACACCGGCCCCCGTAGCTCAGTGGATAGAGCAGGCGCCTTCTAAGCGCTTGGCCGCAGGTTCGAGTCCTGCCGGGGGCGCACAAGGCATCTGACCTGGAAAGAGCAGAGTGGAACAGATGCCGGGCACCGCGTGCACCGCCCGGTCGAGGGCCTGAGGCCAAGCGCCTGGAGCTCTATGCCTCAGGCCCTGCCCCTTGCCCTTCCGTCCGCGCCGAGGCCCGCGGAGAAACGGGAAGGGCGGCTGCGCTCCGCCCGCCCTTCGCCGTCAACGCACCAGGAGCAGACCGCAGCCATAGGCCCGCCCGTGCCCGAGACCGTTGGTGAGGACGTCGACGAAGGTGTCCGGGGCTGTCACGGTCAGCTTGCCCCGGATCTCCGCCCGGACGAGACGGAGCCCTTTGTGCGAGGCGGGGCTGGAGATCCGGGGAAGCATCCGGACGGCCAGGTCGTCGGCGTGGGCGTCGGCGCCCAGGCGGGCCGGGCCGCCGGGGGAGCCGACGGCTTCATGCGGTGGCTGGAGGCGCCGGACGAACCACGCCTTCACATGGTCGGGCCGCGTGTGGGCGACCCGTTGGCCTCGGGTCCTCTCCGTGGCGCCCGGTGCGGGTGGACGGCTGTACACGGGGTTGACGACCGTACGGAAGTCGACGACGTCCCCCACGCCGAAGGTGCGGTCGAGGGTCAGGGTCTCGGGCTCCTCCACCAAGGCCGCCCTGGGAAGAAGGTTCCAGTCGCCGGGCACCCGTGACTGCACGACGAGTGAGAGGCGGGCCTCGCGCAGGTCGAGGGTCCAGGCGGACAGCACGCCCATCTGGGCACGGGCGTCTCGGCTGCCGTCGTCGACCCAGCCCCGGAAACCGCTCATCACGTTCCGGTGCATGTCCTGGGCGTCGATCAGCGACTTGGCGACGTAAGGGTGTCTGGCGTCGAGGGTCAGCAGGGTCTGTGTGGCGACGAACCTGGCAGCCGTGGCACGGGGCGCTGTCACAGGATGATGTTCCAATCGCGGGCGTGCGGGTCGATGGTGACACGGGTCCTGGTCTCCCAGCGTGGAGCGTGCTCGGGTCCCGTGGCGTGGAAGCCCACCGGCTGGTCCATGACCGGGCCGGTGCCGGGTACCGGGAGACGGCTCTCGATCCACGCCCAGGGCCGGCCGCCTCGCGTGCGGGGTGACTCCTCCGGCAGCCGGGGCAGCAGTGCCTTGGACGCGAACACCTCGGCAAGGGTGCCGGGGTGTACGCCGAGGTCCAGTTGCCCGGAGGGCGGGCAGGATTTCCGTCCGAGCCACAGGAGGCGCTTCGGGTGCTCCAGGGCATGGGCGATCCGCTCCAGCAGAGCCTGGTCGGTGTGCTGCAGACCCACCAGGAACGCCGCGTCGGCCAGGTACCAGCGTTCGCTGACCAGCGCGTTCCTGCGTATCTCGGCGGAGACGAGTGTGCCGGAGAGCGGGTCTGCGGTGATCCTCTTCGGCGCCCCGTACCAGTCGGCGAGTTCGTGGTGGCCAAAGGTCTCCCCGGTGCCCGTGTCCACCTTCGCGGCCGCCGCCGCGGCGCGCCGGTGGTCGGTGACGAGGTCGCGCGGGCGCAGCGGATACCGGCCCGCGCCCACGGTGTGGTAGTCACGCACCGGCTTTCCGGGGTGGTCGGCCCGTACGCCGAAGAGCAGTGGGGCCAGTTCGGCCAGCGGGTCCTCTCCGGGACCGTCCGCCGGTGGTTCGCGCGGCAGGCCGAGCGCGGCGGCGCACAGTCCGATCACACCTGACTTGGTGGGCCTGCTGTGCGTGTCGCGCTGCCAGAAACGGCCGGCCAGCCCCCAGGACTGGAGGGGGGCGGCCAGCCGGATGAGCAGCACGTGGCTCACCGCGTCAGCTCCTCGATCGCCGCCACCGGCTTCACGCAGGTACTGCTCGCGACCTCGAACTCCCTGAGTACGGCGTCGATCCGCGGGTCGTAGGTCAGCACCCGGGCGGACTTCAGGTCAGGGCGGCGGGCGCTGACGAAGGCGTGGTGTTCCAGCAGCCTGCGGACGGCCGCGGGGCCGGCGGGCCCCTCCCCGCCCGCGCTGACCGGGCTTTCGTCGACCGGGAGCTGGAAGGCGGCGGCGTAGTTGTAGGGACGCTCGCCCTCGAAGGCGAGAACCAGCGCGGGCAGCGAGCCGGTGGAGGCCGTCGAGTTCTTCTTCGCCTCGGGGAAGGCTTCGACGAAGGCGTTGACGAACTCCTTCTCGGCATCGACCACCGTGCGCGCCGCCTCCTCCTCGGCCATCCCGGCCGCGCGGAGATTGGCGTACAGCTGGGTGCGGTCCAGGACGGCGTGCCGGTAGAAGGTACCGGAGATGAGCGACTGGTAGCCGGTCATACCGGCTCCGGCGTCGTCCGCGGAGTCGAGGAAGTCCAGGGCGTTCCGTTTGCGGTGCAGTTTGGCGTCGTCCGCCGCGGCGTAGAAATCGTCCACCTGCTCCGCCTGCTGGACGGTGAAGGCGTGGCTGCTCTGCACAGCACCGTCCACGTTCGGCGAGTCCGCGATCTCCGCGAGGAAGCGGCCGTAGAGCGCGATGTCGATGGCGTCGCGCGGTGCGATGGCGGACAGCACCGCGTCACGGTGCCGTTTGGGCAGCGGCGGCGGTGACGCCTCGGCTGCTCCCTCCGCTCCCTCCTGGACGGACTCCGTGTCCGGGACGGTCTTCCGGCCGCCCTTGCGGGCCGTCTTCTTCCTGGTCTCCTCCTGGATCCGGATGTAGCCGTCCCGCCAGTCCCGCAGTTCCTGCGCGTGCTCGTCGATGTGAGCGGCGATCCGGGTCCCGGTGTCGGACGGGGCGAAGAGCAGCACCTTGGTCAGGTGGGCCACGGTCTTCTTCGCGGGGTCACCGAACTTCAGGCCGACGGCCTCGATGACCGCACGGGCGGTGGCGACGGCTTCTTCCCTGCCCCAGCCGTGGTCGTCCTCCAGCGACTTGGCGGTGATGAGGGCCCATTCGCGCGTACGGAGGCCCGTACTCCGGCCTGCCAGGGCACCGACGCCCGCGTTCGCCCGGTTGCGCGCGTGGACACGTTCGGCCCGGCGACGCGCCTGACTTGTGATCATATGACGTTCTACGCCGCCATAGACGAGGCTTTTGGGCGAGCCGTTCTCGTCGCGCACAGGAAGTACCGCGACCAATGTCTCCAGCACGTGCAGGGAGAGGAATTGGCTTCGGGGTGCCTCGGTCACGTACTCGTGTCCTTCCGTGTCGGCTGTGTGTGCGTTCCGCTGCGGCTCCGTCCGGGCGGCTCGTGGAAGTCCACCGTCCACCAGTAGGCGATCCGCGCGCTGCGGTCGTGCCACCGCGTCAGGTCTTCGGTGAGCTCGGTCCAGGAGGGCGGCGGCTGTTCACAGGCCCGCAGGCGGGTGACTGCGTGCTGGAGGTGGCGCCAGGGGATGCCCCGGCTCGACACCACCCGGGAGATCAGCCGCTGCGCGCCGGGGTTGTCGGGGCCGCGCCCCGCACCGTCCCCGATCCTCCGGGCGGCGGCGCCGAGGCTGCCCCTGCCGTACGAGGGCCGGGGCGCTCCCTGGTGGTAGACGCCGAAGAGGAACGCGACCTTCTCGTAGATCTCCCGGTGTTCGTCGCCCGGGGCGGACCATCCGGCCTGGATGTGGGCCTCGGTCTGTCCGGTGCGGCGCAGCTCGGCGAGCTTCCCGTAATCGTGGTTGCGCACGAGGCTCACGAGCCAGTTCGTGAGGGCCTCGCCGCCGCCGTCCGGTGCGGGCCAGGGCTGTCGGGTCGTCACTGTGTCTCCTTCCGGAGTGCGGCGGGGGCCTTCACGTCGGCCATGTCCGCCCGGAATCGTTCCTCGGCACGGGAACGGGCGATCAATCCCTGCTCGTTGCGGGGAAGGGCGTCGAGCCTCTGTCTGAGGAAGTCCTCGGCGTTGGAGCGGACTTCACCGGCGTAGTCCCTCAGGGCGGCCGGTACGTCCGCCCCGCCGGCCGTCACGCTGAGCAGACGGAGGAAGGGTTCCTCCGCTGCGGGCCAGAACTCCCGCCGGGCGTCGAAACGGGCCATCTGTGCGGCCCTGTCGGCGGGTTTCGGGTTGGGGTACATCACCTTCCAAGCCACGTAGGCGGCACGTTCCAGGGCCCGTGCCAGGTGGTCGGCGATGACCGAGCCGTCTCGTGACGCCTCGCACAGGGCTTCTCCCATGCTCGGGGCGTAGGGGAACCGGCCCTCCGTCCAGGTGGCCGCGAGCGTCTTGTCGGCGATGAGCCCGACGGCCTGGAGCGTGCAGGGCGGGCCGTCTCCACCCTCCGGGAAGGCGAATTCCCGCAGCCAGAGGTCCCGCAGCCGCCCGAACAGGCCTGTCGTCTCCGTGGTCGCCGCACTGTAGAGCGCGTGCGCGTCACGCCACAGGGCGCGGGTGGGTGAGGGCCAGAGCGGCTTCCTGTGGCCGTTCAGAGCCTTCTTCCCCAGGACGGCGTCCTCCAGGTCGCGGTCCGGGTCGAGGCTGATGAGTTCCCCGGCCCCGATCAGCACGCGGTCGACGAAGACGGGCTCGCCCTCATCCGCCGGCACCGGGCGCAACAGCACGGAGCGGCCGAGGCAGCTGTGCAGGTCGGCGGGGCCGGACGTGGGGCGGCCGGGCGGTTTCGTGGTGAACTCACGGCGCGGGTTCCCGCCGGTGGTCCACGAGCGGTTGAAGTGCCCGGCCTCTCCCCCGGCCGGTGGATAGAGGTTCAGCCGCAGGGTGTCCCCGACGGTACGTCCTTGGACCACGACCCTGATCCGGCCCTGGAGGCGTCCCGCGGAGAGGTTGGTCAGCTTGGGGCCGAGCCTCTTGCCGGACAGCCGGGCGCGGCCGGACAGCCCGTAGACATGCTGGGTCAGCATGGCGCGGAAGGCTTCGGCGGCCGGGAGCGGGGCGGAGTGTTCGAGGTGGTGGTGATCGAAGAACTGGCAGTAGTCACCGGCCCTCTCGATGACGAGTTGCGCCGGTCCGGTGCAGTCCTCGTCGAACTGGGGCCACAATCTGCTGTTCTGCCCGAGGGGGTGCTTGGGGTGGAACAGATCCCACTGGTCGGCCGGCTGATCGGCCAGCCATGCCACGGCCCCTTCGAGCGACTGCTCCTCGGCGACCCAGGCACGCCACTCCTCGGAGGAGGAGGGGAAAACGCCGGCCGCGAAGCAGATACCCAGCAGGTACTCGACGAGAGCCACGCCTTCGCCGGGTGTCGGGCAGAAAAGAGAACTCAGCTTCTCCGACCAGCGCAGGACTTCCACCAGGGACAGGTCGGCGGCCACACCCTCGGAGGAGATGACGGGCACACAGGGCTGATACCGGGGGTCCCAGGAGGGACGCCGCCCAGTGGAAACGGGCAGTTCCAGCACGACTACGGCTACCGCTCTCATCACTCGTCGGACACGTTGAGTGATGAGACGGTAGCAGCGGACCGGCGGGGTTACAGGTGGTTCCGGAAACTGCGCACACGCACCCAAGAGAGGGTGTGACGGAGACAGTTCATCCCCGCGGACGCGGGGAGGAGTGAAGCCCAAAAGGAGCCAGCGAGCCCCGTAACGGGTCATTCCCGCAGGAGCGGGATATCGCCCTGAAGTAGGGGATAGTACATGGATATCCCTATTCCTGGGCAAACCGGCCCGGTCGGCGATGTGTGCGCTCCGGCCGCCTCACGTCGAAGCGGCCGCGCGTGCCCATCCGGCCATGACCCCTGTTCGAGGCTGGGCGGAGGACCGTCGTGAAGGGCGCCCGGCGTGGACGCCCTTCACGACGTCAGGCCGCCGGAGCCACCCACGTCAACGCGTACCCGCTGAGCTCGGCGACCAGGGATGCCGTTGACGCGACGAGCACCGCATGCACCAGCGGACGCCTCCAGGACCTGCCGTGTTCCTGTCTCTCCTCGTGGCTCACAAGCCGCCGCGGGTCACGCCCACAGCGCATACGAGGTCTCTGCCGCATCATCGAACGCTCCTCTCCAGAGTTTTCCTGCCAGGGAACACCTTCTCCCTGCCCGGCCATCCTCTCCGGCGTGACGGGTTCTCCCGCCTGCGCAACGCGGCACCATACGGGTGGTTCCGGTCCCGCACAGAGAGCTGAGTTCACGGGAGGAAAACAGCGAACCTCGTAAGTTCGCTCCGGCCTCATGGAAACGGCGACGGAAGGACTTCCGCTCACCTCGGGGGCCGACGTCGCATCAGAATCGTCAGCGTGGCCCGGGCGTCGCGGCGGCGGTCCGGCGTGGCGGCCAGGACCGAGGTGAGCGCGACGGCGGCGAGGACCGCCGTATAGAGGGTGCCGCCGGCGGCGGCGAGGGTGGCGGCGTCCTGGAGAAGTGCGGGGAGTACGGGCACGGTGGTCCTTCCGTTTCGACGCCCGGCCTGTCCGGTCGCCGGGCGGTGAGGCCACTTTGACGACCCGGCGTGACAGGTGGCCATGTCCGGTCATCGACGCTCCTGAAACCGCAGCTCAGCGGGATAGTTAACAGCAAGGAACTTCGACATGGAGATACTGTGAAGGCTTCTGTTCCCGGTCACACATACCGAACGGCCCGTAGGGCGTTCGGCCGGAAGCTGAACCAGTTGGGGAAGAACGCCGACGAGCGGGAGCCCGGCAGTTGGGCCGCCTGCGTAAGCGCGGCCGGACTGAGCCGGAGAAGGGTCTCGGCGTGGTGCCAGGGCCGGTCCGCGCCGCTGCGCACCAGCACACCGGCTGTGAAGGTCCTGGTGACGAGCCTGCGGCTCAAGGCCGGTGAGCCCGCGGAGTTCGACGCCGAGTGGGCACGGGCGCTCGAAGCGGCACAGCGGGAGGGGGAGGGGCGCCGGGGCGTTCCCTCCTCCTGGGCCGGCCCCGGAGGCGTGAAGAGCGACACCTCTCGCCAGGCCCGCGCGGCCGCGCTCGCGGCCATGCGGGACTTCGCGTGCGACCCCGCTCCCGACGCCCCTTCCTATCTCTGGTGGCAGGCGCCGCAGTGGGCCGGGAAGAGCACGCTGCTGGGCGATTTCGTGTCGCGGCCGCCCGCGGGGGTCGACATCGTCTTCTGTCCTCTCGACCCGGTCCGTGGCACCGATCGTGCCGAGGGGTTCGTGACGTGCGTGGCAAAGGAGCTGATGGGACTGCTGGGGGTGCGAAAGCCGTTTCCCCGGCAGGGATTCTCACCCGCCGGCCTTCAGGCACTGTTCCGGAGGGCCGCGGCACGGGAACGCCGGCTGCTGCTGGTGGTGGACGGTCTGGACGAGGACGCCGCGTGGAGCGGCGGGCCCCCGGGGGCCCGGAAGCCGGACGCCAGCATCGCTTCGCTGCTCCCGCACGTACCGTTACCGGCGTCCGGGCGCGCCGCGGAGTCCGCGGTCCGCGTCATCGTCTCGAGTCGTCCGGCGAAGAGACCGCCTTCGGACGTGCCGAAGTCCCATCCTCTGCGGAAGCGGAGGTACGTACGGGTGCTCCCTCCCTTGGTGGGTGACGAGGACGTCCGGTACATCGCCGGCGTGGAACTGGGGCGGCTGAGGGAGACCCCGTTGGGGTGCACCGTGGCCGGGCTCCTCGCAATGGCCGAAACCACTTTGCGGGCGGAGGAGCTGGCAGAGCTGGCGGGGGTGGACCGGGCGGAGATCGACCGTCTGCTGAAGAGTGCGCGGGGCCGTTGTCTGGTCCCCGACCGGGCGGGCACCGACACCGGCGCATACGTACTCGGGCACAGCGAACTGCTGCGGGCCGCGAAGGAGCTGAGCGGTTCCGCTCTGCTGGAGGACTGCACCGGGCGGTTGCACGCCTGGGCCGAACGCTGGCAGCGACAAGGCTGGCCGGAAGCCACCCCCGGTTATCTGCTGTCCCACTACCCGCGCCTCCTGCGCGACGCCGGGCGTACCGAGCGCGTCGTACTCGACCCGCGGCGCCAGCTGAGGCTTGTGGCGTCGGGGCGTCTGGACGAGGCACTGGCGCAGCTCGGACGTGTGCCGACCGCAGGAGGGGAGGAGGTGGGGGCAAGGGCGGGAGTGGCTCTCTCTCGAGCGGCGCTGTCCGGCCGCGCCCGGTTCGAACCGGGCGGTTTCCCCCGCCTGTTCGCGCTTGCGGGGGATGCTTCCCGAGCCTGCGCACTGGCCTGTTCCGCACCCGACGGGGCGGTCGCCGCCCTGCGGCTGGCGCAGGTGGCCGAGGTCCTCTCCGTCCAGCGGCGGGAGGAGGCCGAAAAGGCCGGCGAAGAGGCAGTCGTACGAGCGAGGCGGTTCTTCGCTTCCGTCCCGGACGGTACGGCCGACCTGAGCGAGAAGGCCGGTGAGCTGCTTCGGGCGGGTCTCGTGCTGCGTGGCTGCGGGCAGCGCGAGGCCGGACTTTCGGTTCTGTACGCGGTCGCCGACCACGCGGCCGCGGGGTGGGACTCCCGTATGCGCGCGATCGAGGTGCTCGATCAGGAGGGGAGGGCGGACGGGGAGACGGACGGGCCGCTCGGCAGGGTGATGGAGCATGCTGAGGCGCTGAGCTGGGGAACGTTCGCCGAACAGGCCGAAGCGCTGGAGATCTGGGCCCACATGGTGGCGGACGGCACGGGGGCGCGGGACCGTGTCGAGGCCTTCTGCGCCGGACTGGACCCCGCGTCGGACCTGACGCACGTCGACCTGCTGGCACTCGGTGCCGGTGCCCTGGCCTCGGTGCGCCCGGACAGTGCCGGGGAACTCGCCCTGCGGGCACGCCGGGCACTGCTCGGGGCTTTCACCGACCCGGAGACACGTTCACCGGCCGACCGCGGCCATCTGCGTCTCGAACTGTCCACCACACTCGCGCGCGTGGTGGCCGCTCTGCGTGAAACGGGGCACGGGGAGCGTGCCGGGGAGGTCCTCGAACTGGTACCGGACGGTCTGCTCCTGGATGTGCTCGGTGATGACGTCCGGGAGCCCGCTCGCGACGTGATGGGCCGAGCCGTGGGAGACGGTCCTGGCGAACCGCCGCCCGGAGAAGACCTGTTCGAGGAGATCGAGGCAGCGTTGCGGAAGGATCCTGTCGCCGGTCGGGAACTGCTCACGGCCGCCTTCGCCCGGCGGGAGAAGGACGCCGCGGTGGCGAACACCCAGGGGTGGGGGCTTCCGCTCGCCGAGGCCCTCGCGAGGGCGGGTCGTTCCGACGAGGCTGCGCGGCTCGCGAAACGGTCGCGGGAGCCGGCCGGGCTGGCGGGTGCTCTGGCCGTGGTGTCGACAGGCTGCGCGGTGGGCGGTGACTCCGTCGGGGCCGTGCGTCTCGCGCGGAGCGCCGCGGGGATGGCGGCGTCGGCGGACGATCCAGCCGTACGCAGCCTCGTGGCGCAGGCGTTCGCCTACGCCGGTGATGCCGACGCCGCGGAGGAGTGGCTGGGTCCGCGGAATCCCTCGGGCAAAAAGCCCCGGAAGGCCGTACCCGTGGGAAACGCGGCGGCCACGGGGCCGGTCCTCCCCGGCCTCCGGGCCACGGGCCGGCTCATGGAGGAGAGGGCGGGTGAGCTCGGCCGTCTGGCCCGCCTCCCGTATCTCAGGGGCCGTGCGCTCCCGGGCCTCGTGGATCTGCTGCTCGCACTGCCGGACCTCACGGAACACGGTGCCGCCGTGTGTGCGGCGCTCGGTGCCGCCTGTGCCCGCCCGGAGGAGGACCTGCGCGGCTGGGACGCGCACTCCGTGCTGCTGAACGGCCTGCTCGCCGCGAGCGGGTGCTGTCACACGGTGCCGCCGATGCGCGACAACCTGAGCCGCTGGGAGCACTCCATGGCCACGACCCCGCTCCCTCCGGGCGTGCTCCCTGTCGCCGAGTGGGCGGTCCTGCATGCTTTCCGGGGTGATGCCCGCGGGATGCGGCGCACTGCCGAGCGGGCCGAGACCTCGGAGGAGCGCTCGGCTGCTCTGGCCGCGGTGGCGACGTACCTCGCGAAGGTGCCGGTCGTTCTTCCGGTGGCGGACGGGTGGGCGCCGCAGCGGACTTCGGTGCTGCGGTTCCTCGCTCTCGCCGACGCCTTGGGGGCGGACTCCTCCCGGGACGAGGAGGAGGCCCGCCGTCTCGCGTGTGAGGTGCTGGCGGGCGAGCACTGGCGGTACGCGCTGCCGCTCCTGCCGCGGCTGGCCCCGGATGCTCTCCCCCGGCTCGCGGAACTGGCTCTCGCGCATACGGCCGGAGCCACCGG
Source organism: Streptomyces nitrosporeus (assembly GCF_008704555.1). NCBI lineage: Bacteria > Bacillati > Actinomycetota > Actinomycetes > Kitasatosporales > Streptomycetaceae > Streptomyces > Streptomyces nitrosporeus. The sequence goes on along the minus strand of NZ_CP023702.1, from coordinate 5,130,831 downwards.
GTGAGGCTTCGGCGGGCCGGCCGCGTACGGTGCACCGGCCCGCCCGCGCGCCTGGGGGCCTTCGGTTGCCGCCCGTCCCCTCGCCCCGGCGGCCCGGCGTGCTCGTACGCCCCGGAGCGCCCTGCGCCCGCCGGGCGGGAACGCCACGTCGTCCGAGGGGGAGGCGGCCGAGGGCCGCTCCTGGGCCCGCCGGTGCCGCGCGGTGCCTCACACCGTCCGCAACCGCTCCAGGGTCCCCGCCAGTTCGCCCCGCAGGATGCCGCCCGCGCGGTCCGCGTCGCCCGTCCTGACGGCGTCCACCAGAGCGGCGTGCCCCGCGTCGCCGTGGTCCGGTTCGGTGGCGCGCAGGGCGAGGAGGCCGAGCATGTCGATGAGGCCCCGGCGCAGGGCGGGGACGAACCGGGTGAACAGGTCGGTCAGTACGGGGTTGTGCGCGGCGGCGACGACGGCGGCGTGCAGGGCGATGTCGGCGTCGACGAACGCGGCGTCGTCCGCGTCCCCGGCCGCGCGCCGCCCGGCCAGGGCGGCTTCCAGGGCGCGCACGTCGTCCTCGGTGCGCCGGGTCGCGGCGAGTTGGGCGGCCTCGACCTCGATGAGCATGCGGACCTCGTAGACGTCGGTGACGGCGGCCCGGCGCAGCTGGGTGGCCCAGTCCTCCTGGGCCTCGGTCGCGATGACGAAGACACCGGCGCCCTGGCGCGCCTGGACGAGGCCGGCCCCGGCGAGCGCCCGGAGGGCCTCGCGGACGGTGGAGCGGCCGACCCCCAGGGACGCGGCGAGCGTGGTCTCGCCGGGCAGCTTCGTGCCCACCGGCCAGGCGCCGCCGGTGATCTGCTCCCGCAGCCGCTCGGTGGCCTGCTCGACCAGCGGTGACGGCCGCAGGACTCCGAGACCGCCGGATCCGCTCGGTGACATGCCGTCCGCCTCTCCTCACACCTCAGCTTGTCTGAGGAGTTCCTTTGCCCTACTGTACCCGGCATGCCACAGCGCGAGGTCCTTCTTCTCGGTCGCCGCTGCGGGGCCTGAGACGACCGGCTCCCCGCAGCGGTGGTCGTGCCGCGCCGGTCGTCCGACGGCCGACGAAGGAAGTTCCCTGTGACCGCGACTGTGCCCGTGCCCCCCGGGGCCACGGCGTTCCCCACCCTGCGTACCCCCTCCGGCGGTGTTCCCGACCGTGCCCCGGCGTGGAATCCGCAGCGTCCCAGTGCGATGCCGCACCACCGTTACCGCCCGGCCCATGACCGGGTGGCCCTGCCCCTGGCCGACCGCTCCTGGCCGTCGGCCCGGCTGACCGAGGCCCCGCTGTGGGTGCCGGTGGACCTGCGGGACGGCAACCAGGCGCTGGCCGAGCCCATGGACACCACGCGCAAGCGCCGGATGTTCGACCTCCTGGTCGCCATGGGCTTCAAGGAGATCGAGGTCGGTTACCCGTCCGCCAGTGAGACCGACTTCGGCTTCGTCCGGCACCTGGCGGAGAGCGGCGCGGTACCGGACGACGTGACGGTGTCGGTCTTCACCCCTGCCCGCCGGGACCTGATCGACCGCACGGTCGAGTCGGTCGCGGGGCTCCCGCGCACGCTCGTCCACCTCTACACGGCCACCGCGCCCGTCTGGCGCGATGTGGTCCTGGCCCGGTCCCGGGCCGGGCTGCACGCGATGATCCTGGACGCCGCCACGCATCTGATGCGGCGCGCGGAGGAACGGCCGGGCGCGGACATCCGGTTCGAGTTCTCCCCTGAGGTCTTCAACCTGACCGAGCCGGACTTCGTGCTGGAGGTGTGCGACAGCCTGACCGGGCTGTGGGAGGCGTGCGCGGACCGGCCGGTCGTCCACAACCTCCCGGCCACGGTGGAGATCGCCACCCCCAACGTGTACGCCGACCAGATCGAGTACATGCACCGCCATCTGGCCCGCCGGGACGCGGTGATCCTCTCCGTCCACCCGCACAACGACCGGGGCACCGGGGTCGCCTGCGCGGAACTCGCCGTACTGGCCGGTGCGCAGCGCGTCGAGGGCTGCCTGTTCGGCAACGGTGAGCGTACGGGGAACGTCGACCTCGTCACCCTGGCGCTCAACCTGTACGCCCAGGGGGTGAACCCGATGATCGACTTCTCCGACATCGACGCCGTACGGGAGGTGGTGGAGCACTGCAACCGCCTCCCGGTGCACCCCCGCCACCCCTACGGCGGGGAGCTGGTCCACACCGCGTTCTCGGGTACCCATCAGGACGCGATCTCCAAGGGGCTGGCCCGTCACGCGGAGCGTGCCGCCGCAGAGGGCGTGCCGGCGGACGCCCTGGCGTGGGAGGTGCCGTACCTGCCCATCGACCCGGGTGACATCGGGCGGACGTACGAGGAGGTCATCCGCATCAACTCCCAGTCGGGCAAGGGCGGGATCGCCCATATGCTGCGGTCCCGGTACGGACTGGACCTCCCTTCGGCCATGCGCCCCGACTTCTCCCGGGAGGTGCAGCGGGTCGCCGACGCGACCGGCCGGGAGCTCTCCGCCGAGGAGCTGTGGGAGCTGTTCCGAGCCACGTACCTCGCTCCCGCCGGGGGCGGCCGGGTCGAGATGCTCTCCTGGAGCACCGCCGAACCGGCGCCGGGCGCACATGAGTTCAGCTGTGTGCTGCGTGCCGACGGCCGGGAGTACTCCGGCAAGGGTGCGGGCAACGGTCCGCTCGCCGCCCTCACCGACGCCCTGCGCACGGCCGGTGTCACCGTCGGCATCCTCGGTTACTCGGAGCACTCGACGGCCGCGGGGCCGGACAGCCCTGCCGTCGCCTATGTCCGGTGCCAGGTCGCCGGCGCCTCCTCGGACCCCGTGGTCGCCTGGGGCGCGGGGTGGGACACCTCGGTCCTCACCGCGTCGGTCCGCTCGGTGCTGGCGGCCGTCAACCGCGCGCTGGGAGACCGGCCGTGACCACGGAGACGGCGGCCGGCGGCGCCCCGGACGCGGAAGCGGCCCCGGCCCGTCCGGCGGACGCTCCCCCGGTGCTGTGCGCCCGGGACGTGGACGTCGTACGCGACGGCAACCCGATCCTGGAGGGGCTGTCACTGACCGTGCGCGCCGGTGAGCACTGGGCGCTGCTCGGTGCGAACGGTGCCGGCAAGAGCACCCTGCTCGGTCTGCTCGGCGCCCTCACCCACCCGTCGCGCGGGACGGTGGACGTCCTGGGGCACCGGCTGGGGCGGGTCGATCTGCGCAGCCTGCGTACGTACGTCGGCCATGTCGATCCGCGGCACGCCCTGCGGTCTCCGCTGAAGGTCCGCGATGTCGTGCTGACGGGGCTGACCAACAGCATCGAGCGCGTCCCCCGCCGGCATCCGACAGCCGAGCAGTCGGCCAGGGCCGACCATCTCATCGGACTGCTCGGTCTCGCCCATCGCCGGGAGGCGGCCTGGCCGACCCTGTCCCAGGGCGAACGGGGGCGTGCGCTGATCGCGCGGGCGCTGATGCCCCGCCCACGGCTGCTTCTGCTGGACGAGCCCGCGACCGGGCTGGACGTGGCCGGACGCGAGCAGTTGATCGAGCGGATCGACACGCTCCAGCAGAGCCATCCGGAGCTCGCCTCGGTGCTGGTGACGCATCACCTGGAGGAGCTGCCGCCCGGTACGACCCACGCGATGCTGCTGCGGGGCGGGCGCCGTCTGGCGGCGGGGCCGGTCGGGGAGACCCTGACCGGTGAGCTGGTCAGCGCCTGTTTCGGCCACCCGGTACGCCTCTTCCGGGACGAGGGCCGCTGGTCCGTACGGACCGGCCGCACGGCGGCGGCGCAGCGGCCGGGCTGACCGGGGCGGGCGGGGGCCGGGGCGGACAAGGGGCCGGGGCGGGCGCAGGTCGGGGGTGGACAAGGGCCGGGGGTGGACAAGGGGCTGGAGGTGGACAAGGGGCCGGGGCGGGTCCCCCGGGGGGCGGTGCGTCCGCCCCGGTTCGTGGCGTACGGGCCGGCGTGAGCACTTGCCGGGCCTTCGCTCATGAGCTTCTTTCGAAGGGGGCGGGATCGCTTCCGGTGCCCCGCCGGAGCCCTCTTCGAACACCCACTCCCCCGCCCCCCGGGCATGGAGGCGACTCACCGTGCTGTTCACCGACCGTACGGACGCCGGGCGCCGACTCGCAGAGGAACTCGGGCATCTGCGGAGCGGGGACCCGGTGGTCCTGGGGCTGCCGCGTGGCGGGGTCCCGGTCGCGTTCGAGGTGGCGCGGGCCCTCGGCGCGCCGCTGGATGTGACGGTGGTCCGCAAACTGGGTGTGCCGTACCACCCCGAGCTGGGTTTCGGAGCCATCGGCGAGGACGGCACACGGGTCATCAGCGCCGACATCGTCCGCCGTGCCGGGGTCGGTGACGAGCAGATCGCCGAGGTCGAACGTGCCGAGGAGGCGGAGCTGGCGCGCCGGGCCCACGCCTACCGCGCGGGCCGGCCGCGACTGCCGCTGGCGGGCCGCACGGTGATCGTGGTGGACGACGGGATCGCCACCGGTGCGACGGCCCGCGCCGCCTGCCAGGTGGTACGGGCCCAGGGCGCCGGCCGTGTCGTGCTGGCGGTCCCCGTGGCGTCCCCGGAGGTGGTGGAGCGGCTGCGCGAGGACGTGGACGAGGTGGTGTGCGTGTCCACCCCGGTCCCCCTGGCGTCCGTCGGCGAGTGGTACCGGGACTTCTCGCAGACCGCCGACGACGAGGTGGTCGCCCTGCTGGCGCGGGCCACGGGAGGCGGCCCCCGGGAGGCCGGGGCCGGGGAGCAGGCAGGGGAACGGACCGGAGACCTGGCCGGGGAGGGGGCCGAGGGCCGGGCCGGGGACATCGAGGTGGCGGCGGGCGGGGTCCGGCTGCCCGGGAGTCTCACCCTCCCGCGCGGCACCGGTGCGGTCGTCGTGTTCGCGCACGGTTCGGGCAGCAGCCGGCACAGCCCGCGCAACCGTGCCGTGGCGGAGGCTCTGAACGCAGCGGGTCTGGGCACGCTGCTCTTCGACCTGCTCACCCCCGGGGGGGAGGGCGACCGTGCCCGCGTGTTCGACATCGGGCTGCTCGCGGAACGGCTGGCGGACGCCACCCGCTGGGTACGCGACCGGGTGGGCGTCCCGGTGGGAACCTTCGGCGCGAGCACCGGTGCGGCGGCGGCTCTGCGGGCGGCAGCGTCCGCGGATTCCGGTGTGGGGGCGGTGGTCTCCCGGGGCGGACGCCCCGACCTCGCGGGCGCGGACCTGGCCACGGTCCGCGCGCCGACCTTGTTGATCGTCGGCGGCGACGACACCACGGTGATCGATCTCAACCGGCAGGCGCAGGCTGCGCTGCACTGCGAGAACCGGCTGGAGGTCGTCCCCGGCGCCACCCATCTGTTCGAGGAACCGGGAGCCCTGGACCGGGTCGCGGACCTGGCCGGACGGTGGTTCACCCGGCACCTCCTGCCGGACCGGGCGGACGGCCCCGGCTGAGCCACCGCCCTCCGCCGGCCCCGGCCCCCGTCTACCCTCTGTCGCACGGAACGGGATGCCGGGTGCCACGGTGGTGGGGGCGGAACGGCAACCGGGCGAAGCGGCGGCCGGTGGACGGAGCGGACGGAGCCGCGTGGCGACGAGGGCGGAGTGGTGGCGGGCGTGCGGGTGACGGCTGTGGACGGCCAGGGCGTATCGGCGTACATCGAAGAAATCCGGGAGGTCTACGCGGACGCCTTCTCCGGGCCGCCGTGGAACGAGGACCCGTCGGCGGCCGGGCGGTACGCCGAGCGGCTGGCCTCCGACGCGGTCCGCCCCGGCTTCATCGGGGCCGTGGCGCTCGGCGCGAGCGGACCGGGCCGTACGGGCGGTCCGGACGGCACAGGCGAGCCGGGCCGCACAGACGGACCGGACGCCGCAGACGGACCGGGCGGCACAGGCGAGCCGGGCGGGGAGAGGGAGCCGGGCGGGCAGGGCGAGCCGGGCGGGGAGAGGGAGCCGGGCGGGCAGGGCGAGCCGGGCGGGGAGAACCGGGCGGCCTGGGAGAGCGGGCCGGGTGGCGGTGTGTGCGGGTTCGCGACCGCCTGGACCACCCCCGCTCCCTTCCCCGACGACCGCAGTTACGCGGACGTCGCAGCGGCCCTCGGCCCGGACCGGGTCGCCGCCTGGCTGTGCGGGGCGCTGGAGATCGACGAACTGGCCGTCGCTTCCTGGGCCCGTGGCACCGGTACCGGCTTCGCGCTGCTCGCGGCGGTCACCGAGGCGGCCCCGGACGGACGGTGCTGGCTGCTCACCTCGTTGCGGGCAAAGGACGCGGTGCGGTTCTACCGGCGTGCCGGCTGGTACCAGGTGCCGGTGGGGGTGCCCGGGAGGGGAGCTCTGGCCGTGTTCCTCGGCCCGGACCATCCGGCGGCCCCCGCCACCGGAGCGTACGGCGCCGAGTAGGGGCGGCCGGACAGGAGACCCGAGCCCTGCGTGGCGTTCCGCGCCGGGCCGGGTGTCCCAGCCCGTCCCGGCCGGGTCCTCGGCCATTGACGGAGTCCTCCGCCCCCGCTACGTTCCGAGGCGCTGAATCCTTTCAGAGCCAATCTGTCCAGCGAATCCGGGAGCGTCCGGGGCGAGGGGGCGGCGTCATCATGCAGCGTGTCTGTTTTCTGCTGAAGGTCCGGGCGGACCGACAGGACGAATACCGTCGGCGGCACGCGGAGGTGTGGCCGGAGATGCTCGCCGCGCTGTCGGACTCCGGCTGGCACAACTACTCGCTCTTCCTCCGCGAGGACGGCCTGCTCGTCGGATACCTGGAGACGGAGGACTTCGACGCGGCCCGCGAGGCGATGGCGGCCACCGAGGTCAACGGGCGGTGGCAGCGGGAGATGGCGGAGTTCTTCGAGCAGCCGGAGGCGCCGGACGAGGCGATGGTCCCCCTGACCGAGGTCTTCCACCTCGCCTGAGCCCCGCCCGGCACCGGAACCGGGCCCGGCCGCCCGGACCGCTGCCCGGTCGTGGATCCCCCGGGCCGCCGCCCGGCCCCGGGTACCCGGGACCGACGCCCGGAACCGTCGCCCGGAGCCGTCGCCCGGGACCGACGCCCGGAGCCGGTCCGGCCACCCGCCCCCGGGCGACCGGACCGCCCGCCCGCACGGGACGCGGGCCGCAGCTCGCGGGACGCGAGTCAGGGATCAGAGGTCAGGGATCAGGGGTCAGAGGGCAGGGATCAAGGGGCAAGGGTCAGTCCATCTCTCCTTCGCCCTCCCCGCCCGGCGCCCCGTCACCACTGCCGCCGCCGATCCGCTCGGCCTGCTCGATCGCGGTGGCCAGCTTCTCCACCGAGCTGTCCTCCGTGGCGGCCGCCAGCGTGCGCGCGCGGTCGGCGAGTACGCCGAGCGCGGGGGTGCCGGGCAGGTCGCCGCCCCGGAGTACGTCCGCGAAGTACGCGGCCACGGCCGTGACCTGGAGCCGGGGGTCGCTGTCCGTCCAGAGCGCGCCGTCGACGGCGCCGGTCTCCACCGAACCGGTCTCCTCCCGCGCCGTGCGGGTCTCCGGGTCGAGCCAGCGCACGGTGGCGGTCGCCACGTGTCCGGACGCGCCCTCGCGGAGCCGTACGGCGTACAGCGCGGTCACCGTGTGGCCGGGGCCGACCTCACCGCCGTCCACGCTGTCGTCGCGGAAGTCCTCGTCGGCGACCTCGCGGTTCTCGTAGCCGATGAGCTTGAACTGCCGCACGGTCTCGCGGTCGAAGGCGACCTGGGCCTTGGCGTCGCGGGCCCTGAGTTCGACATGGGCGGGCAGTTGGTCGACGAAGACCTTCCTGGCCTGGGCCTCGTCGGCGACGTAGGTGGTGTTGCCGTCCCCCTTGTTGGTGAGGGTCTCCATCAGTTCGTCGCCGTAGTCGCTGCCGACGCCGACGCCGAAGAGGGTGATGCCGTATTCCTCGCGCGCGTCACCGACCCGTTCGAGGATCGCCTCGCCCTCGGTCTCCCCGGTGTTGGCGAGGGCGTCGGAGAGCAGGACGACCCGGTTGTTGGCGCCCTCGCGGTATCCGTCGACCGCTTCGTCGTAGCCCTGTTCGACGCCGGCCGCCACGTTGGTGGAGGCGGCGGGCTCCATCTCCCCCACGGTGTCACGGATCTCGGTGCGGTTGCCCTTGAGCCGGGTCATCGGCAGCAGGGTCTTCGCCTCGTCGCTGAAGGTGACCAGGGAGACGGAGTCGTCGTCGCGCAGCTCGTCGGTGAGGATGCCCAGCGAGGTCTTCACCAGGTCGAGGCGGCCGGGATCGGCCATCGACCCGGAGATGTCCACGACGAAGGTCAGTGCTGCGGGCGGGCGTTCGGAGGTGCGGGCGGCGGGCCTGGTGGCCAGTCCGACGCGTACGAGGGACCAGTCGCCCGCACCGGCGGCCCGCGCACCGTCGACGGTGACCGAGAACCCGTTGCCCTCGGGCCGCTCGTATCCCTGCTTGAAGCTGTTGACGAACTCCTCGGGCCGTACGGTGCCCGGTTCGGGCAGCCGTCCGTCACCGAGCGTCCGGCGCGCGTAGCCGTAGCTCGCGGTGTCGACGTCCAGGGCGAAGGTCGAGAGGTAGTCCGGTGCGGCCTTCTCCGCTCCGGCGGCGCTGTCCTCCTCGCCCTGCCCCGGTGCCGCCTCGTCCCGCTGCCCGGGAGCGGCGGACCCCTGCGCGGGGGCCGGTGTCCCCCCGGCCGCCGGCGCGCGGGTGCCGGTGTTCCGGTCGGCGGCGGTCTCCTGGTCCGGGCCGCCCGCGCCGCAGCCGGTGATCAGCATGCCGCCCGCCAGCAGCAGAGCCAGCGCGCCGTGACGGTTCCTCGTCCTGTGTTCCATCCGTACCCCCCATGTCGTCGGGAACATCTGTGGATGGGACGTACGAGGTGCCGGGGCGGATCGGACGAATGTGTTGCGGAAGAGTCTCGATGCGGCAACAGCGCCCGGGAGGGGGCCGGAAGGTCTCCCTCAGGACACGATGTCCTTACGGCTGAACCCCCGGAAGGCGAGAGCGAACAGGATCAGGGCATAGGTCACCGATACGGCCGCGCCCTTCACCATCCCGCCCCACTCCAGTTCGGGCTGGAGGGCGTCCGCCCAGGCGAACTGCCAGTGGGCGGGCAGGAATTCGCGCCAGGAGCCGAGCGCGGTGACGGCGTCGAGCACATTGCCGACGATGGTCAGCCCGACCGCGCCGCCGACCGCGCCGAGAGGGGCGTCGGTCCTGGTGGACAGCCAGAAGGCCAGTCCGGCCGTGACGAGTTGGGAGACGAAGACGAACGCGACCACGAGGGCGAGCCGGGGCACGGTGTCGGCGGTGGCGAGCGCTCCCCCGGTCGGCAGCCTCAGCGGCCCCCAGCCGTACGCGACGGCTCCCGCGGCCAGGGCGACGAGGGGCAGCAGCACCATCGCGGCCAGGCTGAAGCCGAGCGCCACGACCAGCTTGCTCCACAGCAGCCGGGCCCGGGGCACGGGTGCGGCCAGCAGGTAGCGCAGCGAGGACCAGCTCGCCTCGGAGGCGACGGTGTCCCCGCAGAACAGCGCGACCGGTACGACCAGCAGGAAGCCCGCCGAGACGAACAGGCAGGTCGCGGCGAAGTTCGCGGCGGATTCCGTGGCCACGTCCATCAGGTTGATCCGCGAACCGCCCCCTCCCCCGCCCTCACCGCCGGGGGTGCCGCCGATGGCGAAGGCGACGATCAGGACGAAGGGCAGGGCGGCCAGCACCCCGCCCATGAGCAGGGTGCGCCGTCTGCGCAGCTGGCGCATCGCCTCGACGCGCAGCGGCAGGGTGCGGCCGGCACGGTAGCCGGGGGCTTCGGCCAGGCTCCGGAGGTCGGTCGAGGTACTCGTGTCCGTCTCGGCGCTCATGCGGAACCTCCGGAGATCAGGGTGAGGAAGGCGTCCTCCAGGCGGCGGTGCGGCCCGACCCCGGTCACCCGTACGTCCAGGCGCACGAGTTCGGCGACCAGCCGGTCGGTGGTGGCGCCGTCGAGGCGTACCAGCAGCCCGTGGCCGTCGTCCGTGCGGGTCACGGAGCCGATGCCCGGCAGGGCGGCGGCCTTCTCGGCGAGGACCTCGGGCACCTCCTGGGCGGTGGTGACCAGCAGCATGTCCCCGGAGCCGGTGATCTCGGCGACGGGCCCGGCCTGGACCAGCCGTCCCCGGTCCATCACGACGAGGTGGGTGCAGGACTGTTCGACCTCGGACAGGAGGTGGCTGGAGACGATCACGGTGCGCCCGCCCGCCGCGTACCGGATCATCACGTCCCGCATCTCGCGGATCTGCGGCGGGTCCAGACCGTTGGTCGGCTCGTCCAGGATCAGCAGGTCCGGCATGCCGAGCATGGCCTGGGCGATCGCGAGCCGCTGCCGCATGCCCTGGGAGTACGTCCGTACGGCGCGGGCCAGCGCGTCGCCGAGTCCGGCGATCTCCAGCGCCTCGTCGAGACGGGCGTCCTGGGCGGGACGGCCGGTGGCCTGCCAGTACAGCTCCAGGTTGGCGCGCCCGGACAGGTGGGGCAGGAATCCCGCGCCCTCGACGAACGAGCCGACCCGGGACAGCACGGGCGCACCGGGGCGGATGGCGTGTCCGAAGACCCGGATCTCACCGGCGTCGGGGGTGATGAGCCCCATCAGCATGCGCAGGGTGGTGGTCTTGCCCGCCCCGTTCGGCCCGAGGAGGCCGAGGACCTGTCCCTTCTCGACCCGGAAGCCGAGATCGCGTACGGCGTACCGGTCGGACGACTTGGCGTACTTCTTGGACAGGCCCGTGATCAGGAGCGGTACGCCGGCCAGGGACGGGTCGGGGGCCGGGGTCGTCGTACGCCTGCGCGCGGTGAGCAGGAGCAGTGCGGCCACGACGAGGGCGGCGGCGGGCAGGGCCCACACCCACCGGGCGGGCGGGGCGGCGGCGGTCTTCACGGCGGGCGCGGTGGGGGCGGTGAGCGGCCCGTCGAGGGAGACGGTGTAGGTGGCGGGTTCGGCGGGTGAGGCGTAGCCGAGGTCGGTCGCGGACAGGACGAGACGGAGCCGGTGGCCGGCGTCGAACTCGTGGTCGATGGCGGGCAGGGCCAGTTCGGCCGGCTCACCCTGCTCGTCCGGTGTGATCCGGTGGGGGGTGACGAGCTGCGACGGCAGGAGCTGCTGCTTCCCGTCGGGCGAGACGTCGTACACCTTGCCGAAGAGGACGACGTCCTTCCCGTCCCCCGGCTTCCCGTCCTCCGTCTTCCCGTCGTCCGCCGTCACGTCCTCCGCCGTCACGTCGTCCGCCCTTACGGCGACCCGGACGGTGGGTGAACCGGTGACGCGCAGCGGGCCGTCCAGCGGGGCGGAGTCGTAACGGGCGTACTGGCCGGGGAAGTCCATGGAAAGGCCGACGCCGAAGGAGGACAGCTGTCCGAGTCCGCCGCCGATGCCGGGGACGGCGGAGACGGAGGGCGGTCCGCCGCCCGCGGGGTTGTGGAGGGTCTGCGTACGCCGCTGCCCGTCACCGAGCTCGATCCGCTCGCCACCGCTGTGCAGGCCCGGGTACACGGTGCCGTCCGCACCACGGGTCAGGGCGGCCCCGTCGGTCGAGTCCACCCCTCCGGTCCGGGTGACGCGGAAGGCGGGGCCGGTGTCGGTGCCCTTCTCGTCCTTCAGGTACCGGTCGAACCAGCTGCCGATCCGGCGTTCGACGCGGTCGCCCTCCATGTCGCCGCCGTCGTGGCCACCGGCGATCCAGTCGACGGACACGGGCGCCCCGTTGGAGCGGATGGCCTTCGCCATCGTGTCGGCGTGCGAGAGCGGGAACAGGGAGTCGCTCTGCCCCTGGACGATGAGCGCGGGAACGTCGATACGGTCGGCCACGGCGACGGGTGAACGTTCCGTCAGGAGCCGGCGCGCGGCGGCGTCGGGCTCACCGCTGACCGCGACGCGCTCGTACATCTCGCAGAGCCGCTTCTCCAGCTTCTCGCAGCCGCCGCCGCTCGTGACGAAGATCCCGGCCCACAGCTTCTTGAACACCCCGTCGGGGAACAGCGCGTCGGCCAGGTCCCAGTAAGTGATCATCGGCGCGATCGCGTCGACCCGCCGGTCGTATCCGGCGGCCAGCAGCGACACGGCACCACCGTAGGAAGCACCCGTCACACCGACGCGCGGGTCCCCCTCCGCGTCGAGCCTCACCTCGGGCCGCCCGGCCAGCCAGTCGATCAGCCCGGAGACGTCCTTGACCTCCCGGTCCGGGGCGTTGAGCGTGATCTCCCCGCCCGTCCTCCCGAACCCGCGCGCCGACCAGGTCAGCACGGCGTACCCGTCGGCGGCCAGCTTCTCGGCCTGTGCGCGCACATCGTCCTTGCTGCCGCCGAAACCGTGGCCGATCAGCACGGCGGGTCTGGGCCGCGACCCGCCGGTGGTGAAGTACGAGGTGTCCACGGACACCCCGTTCACCCGCATCATCCGGTCCTCACGATGTACGGACGGCGCGTTGTCGTCGGCGACGGCGGTCCAGGTGCCCGCCCCGACGAGCAGCGCGAACACGGCGACGAGCGCGGCCCGCCGGCCCCGTGACCGGGGGAGGCGGGGAACGCGGGCGCGCCACCGGGAAGTCGGAGTCTGCATGTCTCGACCCTAAACGGCTGGTTCCGCGTCCCGGGCCCACCCCGGGGGGAGGCCACCGCCCTCCCCTGGGGGTACGGGCGGGCCGCTCGTACTCCGGGTGCGGTACGGCAACGCGGGTACGGGGACGGGGCGAGGGCGGAGGCATCCCCGCGTGCGCGGGGAACAGAGGCTGCCTCCCTCGCCGATGCGCACGTCGCCGGGGTCATCCCCGCACTCGGGGAGCGGAGGTACCCGATACCGATGTCACCGCCCGGGGTGGGGTCATCCCCGCGTGCGCGGGGAGCGGATACCGGGCAAGCCGGTGGGTACGATCCGCGTGGGGTCATCCCCGCACGTGCGGGGAGCAGAGCCGGTTGGCCTCCGCCTCCGGCTCGGACAGGGGGTCATCCCCGCACAGGCGGCGGAGCAGTCTTCCTGGCCAGGGGCTCTATCGGCCGGCCTTGCCGTTCTGGTCCGTCTTCACCGCTTCCGGCCCGAGGCACACAGGCTCCAAAGTACCCGCCCGCCCAGCCGCCGAGAAGCGCCGGGTTCACCCGGGCCCGCCCGGTCCGATGTGGGCCAGCACCGCCCCCGCGCCGTCCTCCGCGGCGATGCCACGGGCGAGTTCGGTCGCACGGTGGCGATAGGACGGCTCGGCCAGACAGGACGTGATCGCGTCACCGAGGGTTTCGGCGGTGAGGTCCTGGAACGGCAGTGGCCGGGGGGCGACACCCAACCGGTGCAGCCGGGAGGCCCAGAACGGCTGGTCGGCCATGACAGGTACCGGCAGGGCGGGCACCCCGGCCCGCAGTCCGGCTCCGGTGGTGCCCGCCCCGGCGTGGTGGACGACGGCGGCGGTGCGGGGAACAGCCAGTCGTGCGGGAGGTCGCCGATGGCCAGGGTGTCCGGTCCGCAGCCGTCCAGTCCGGCCCATCCCGCCTGCACCACCGCGCGTACTCCTGCCCGCTTCACCGCCGCCGTCACCAGTTCGCTGAGCCGTTCCCCGTGCCCCGGCGCCATACTGCCGAATCCGATGAACACCGGGGGCGGACCGTCCTGGAGGAAGTCGGTCAGTTCAGCCGGGGGCTGCCAGCCGTACGGCCTCGGAGGCCACCAGTAGCCCGTCACTTCGGCCCGGGACGGCCAGTCCTCCGGGCGCGGAACCGCCAGCTGGCTGAAACCGTGGAAGACCGGCCCGGTGTCCGCCGGTACGGAGGGCGGGGCGGCGGGCAGTCCGAGGCGGGCCCGCAGCCGGGTCACGGCGCCGGCGAAGAGCCCTTCCGCACGCCTCAGCACTTCCTGGCCTGCGGCGAGGTTGCCCTCCGGCCCCAGCTCTCCGGTGTCCTGGGCGCCGGGCAGGGCGAACTGCCGGGTGGCGAACTGCGGTACGAGGTAGGTACCGATGACGGGGACCCCGAACGCCTCACCGGCTGCCCGGCTGAGCGGTGCCGGGCCGAAGGCGGTGAGTACCAGGTCGGTTCCGCCCGCCACGGCCTGCGCCACTCCGTCGGCGAGCCCGTCCGCGTACGCCCTCGTCAACGCCCGGCGTTCCTCCCGCGTCGCGGCACGGGCCCAGCCCCGGATCAGCTCCTGCGGGTCTCCCGGCATGGGCCGGTGATCGAGACCGCACCCGCCGACGAGTGCGGCGAAGGACGGGTGAGCGGCTACGGCGACCTGATGGCCCGCGTCCAGCAGGCGCCGCCCCAGGCCGGTGAAGGGCGCGACGTCTCCTCGTGAACCGGCGGTGATGATCAGAATCCGCATGGGGCGATTCTCCCCGGTGCGCACGGCCCCCGCGCCGCGCACGCTTCGTTTCCAAAGAGACCTCGCCTCCCCGGAAGCCGACGGGTGGTCCTCCTGCTCTCGGCTCGCCTCCGAGGGAGCTTTGGCGGACGGCCCTCAGCGTGTCAGCGTCTCGAAGCCGGCGTCAGCGCAGTACCGCACGACGCTCCCCTCCGCCTCGCCGTCGCTGTTGCCGACCGTCCGCGCCGTCGCCTCGCCCAAGGTGGTGGCTCCCCCGTGGACGCTCTCCTCCCGGAGCGGGCGCATCGCGCGCAACACGTCCTGAGCCACGTCCCCGGCCTCGTCGTACGCCGACGGGTCCGGGGTGACCGTGTCCGCGGAGTTCCGCACCCTCTGCCACATCCCCAGTTCCCTGCAGTAGGTCTCCCGCAGCCCGGTCAGCCTCTGATCGTCTCCGTCCCCGTCCTCGTCCCCGGATGAGGAACACCCCGCTGTCGTCAGCACCAGCAGGGCGAGAACAGGGAGAACGGCCTGACGTACGCGCATCCTTCGCCCCCCGCCGAAAGCCCACGTGTGTGTCCTGTACATCTTCAACTTCCGCAGCAGAGTACAGCTGTCGGCCGTGCTCGGCCCGGTCGACGATCCCGCACAGAGGCACAGAGGCACAGAGGCGGCAGGGGCACAGGGGCGGCAGGGTTCCCGTACAGCCGGGTGTCACCCGCGAGGGCTCACACCGCTGCCGCCACCGGACGCGGGGCTCCCAGGTCCAGCGGCGTCTCCACGGGCAGCAGGGCGGCTGCCCTCTCCCGCTCCCCCGCCCGCACGGCCGCGTGCACCTCACGCGCCAGGGGTGTGACATCGCGTATGGACACCGTCCACTCGTCCGCGTAACGCCGGGATGCCTCTCCCGCCAGTCCGAGTTGCAGCGAGCGGTACCCGAGCGGGTTCAGGTCCAGGTCACGTTCGGGGTCCCACTGCACCCGGGCCGGTGCCGCACGCAGCGCCCGCTTCCACGCCGCCTGGTCCTCGTGCACACCCCGCACGTAGTGGGAGAGTTCGGCGTTCTCCAGGGCCCAGGCGAGACCGCTCCGTTCGATCTCGACGGCGAGGACGACCTCCTGTCCCTCCTTCGTCCCCCATCCGCAGCGGTACATCATCCACAGGAAACTCGGCTTGATCCACGTCATCCGCTCCCGTTTCCACGCGTCGGGAAACCTCCCGTCGCGTGCGGCCGGCAGTCCGATGGCGGGACGGTACGCCTGGTACACGGTGACGGTGGACTCGGTGTGCTGTGCGCGGATCTCGTAACGGGGCGGAAGGAGAGGGTCGTTCATGCGGCCCAGGATGCGCGACCCCGGTGCGCCCCGGCATCTGGTTTTCCGTACGCGGTGCGGGGGTGTCCACCGACGCCGCCCGGAAAAGCCCCAGCCGGCCGGGTTCCTGACGTGGCAAAGCCCGTCCGGCCACGTGACCGGTGGTCCCGCCGACGGGTCGACGACCTCGGACAGGGCAGTCGGCGACGACAGCCCGTGGGCAAGTCAGCTCATCAGCAGAAACACCGGTCACATCACTGTCAGCGGGTGGCTCCGACCGGGGACCAGATCTCCTCAGTTGCGGAGCGGCACCGCCACGGACTCAGCAGCGGCTGGTCGCCCCGTTGTCGTCGAGGTTGTCGTCCGAAGTCCAGCCCTCGATGCTCGTTCCGTCGATCCGCACGTGGGTCCAGGTGTTGCCGTAGTCGTTCACCACGTAACAGTGGTAGTACAGGTGGGTGCCGACGGGGACCGTGGTCGTCAGGTCGGCGCATGCCGAGTACGGGCCGGACTTCAGATGGGTACCGCTCTTCGTCATGTAACCGTGGCCTGCGTCGGGGTTGCTCCATCCCCATCCGCTGCAAGAGACAGCGGCGGCCGGCGTGGCGGTGAGCAGAGCGTTCGTCGGGATGACCAGGCCGAGAAGGGCTGTGGAAAGGATCGCCGTCCTCTTGGTCTTCCGAAAACGAGCGAGCAACTTCAAGGTGATCTCCTCTCAAGCTGCCGCGCATCGCAAGATGTCGCGGCAGGTCGTTGTGGGATCTTCGACGGGAAGTAAACCCAACTGCTCCCTCTCCAGCCATCTCCGTTTCTTTCTTCGGCCCGCCGGGCCCAGAAGACGGCGCAAAAGTGCCCCATACATCTGCCTCTCATGGCCACAGCAACGACCTGCTCCCGACCGGTGCACGCGAGCCCCTCGGTTTCGCCCGTGAAGACTTCACCATTGGCTCAGAATGATGCTCCGGCGCCTTCCCGGGGGAAGGTCAGCGGCAACTGGTGTGAAATTCTGGCTCCGCGCCCATTTATCCGCTTCCCCCGCGAAGCCGTAGGCCGCCATCGGAGTACAGAACGAGTTCGAGTACCTTTACCCGGCCTCGGCGACGGGCTTCCCCGCGTGCGGGAAGTATCTTCGCCCACCCGACAGACCTGTTCCGGCCGGAATATCCCCGCGTACGCGGGGAGCAGAGTCGGCCCGGGCAGATGCCCGCGCTGAGGATGGGGTCATCCCCGCAACGCGGGGAGCAGCCGTCGCCTCGCTCGACACGCACCGCCTGATCGGGGTCACCCCCGCACGTGCGGGGAGCAACTCCCTGGCCAGGGAGTCCGGCGGCCGCTCTCGCCGCCCTCGACCCCTTTCACCGATGCGGGCACAGGCGGCAAGAAGCCCAGGGCGGTATGGCTGGCACCCGGGACGGCGTACGGCAGGGCGATCCGCGGCTCGAAGTGCTTGCGGCCGGGCCAAGCCTCCAGGGCCGAGCCGCCGGAGTCCGGGCGCCAGGGCCCCGCCGCCGGGCCCCGGCGGGCGCGTCCGGGACCCGGCGCTCAGTGGTTGGCCAGGCGCTCAGCGGTTGGCCAGGAAGCTCACAGGAATCTCAGTGGTTGCGCGGGAAGCCGAGGTCCACGCCGGTGGGGGCGTCGGCCGGGTCGGGCCAGCGGGTGGTGATGACCTTGCCCCGGGTGTAGAAGCGCACGCCGTCGTCGCCGTAGATGTGGTGGTCGCCGAAGAGGGAGTCCTTCCAGCCGCCGAAGGAGTGGTAGCCCACGGGGACGGGGATCGGGACGTTGACGCCGACCATGCCGGCCTCGATCTCCAGCTGGAAGCGGCGGGCGGCTCCGCCGTCGCGGGTGAAGATCGCGGTGCCGTTGCCGAACGGCGAGGCGTTCATCAGGGCGACGCCTTCCTCGTACGTGCCGACGCGCAGCACGCACAGCACGGGGCCGAAGATCTCGTCCCGGTAGGCGTCGGAGTCGGTGGAGACGTGGTCGAGGAGGGAGATGCCGATCCAGTGGCCGTCCTCGAAGCCGTCGACCGTGTACCCCGTGCCGTCGAGGACGACGTCGGCGCCCTGGGCCGCGGCGCCGGTGACGTAGGAGGCGACCTTGTCGCGGTGGGCGGCGGTGATGAGCGGGCCCATCTCGGAGGCGGGGTCGGTGCCGGGGCCGATCTTGATCTTCTCGGCGCGTTCCTTGATCCGGGCGACCAGGCCGTCCCCGGCCGAACCGACCGCGACGACGGCCGAGATGGCCATGCAGCGCTCACCGGCGGAGCCGTACGCGGCGGACACGGCGGCGTCCGCGGCGGCGTCCAGATCGGCGTCGGGGAGGACCAGCATGTGGTTCTTCGCACCGCCGAGGGCCTGTACGCGCTTGCCGTTCGCGGAGGCGGTGGTGTGGATGTGACGGGCGATCGGGGTGGATCCGACGAAGGAGACGGCGGCGACGTCGGGGTGGGCGAGGAGGGCGTCGACCGCGGCCTTGTCGCCGTGGACCACGTTCAGTACGCCGTCGGGCAGGCCCGCCTCCGCCGCGAGTTCGGCCAGCAGGTTCGCCGCCGAGGGGTCCTTCTCGCTGGGCTTGAGGACGAAGGTGTTGCCGCAGGCGACGGCCAGCGGGAACATCCACATCGGCACCATGGCCGGGAAGTTGAACGGGGTGATCCCGGCGACGACGCCGACCGGCCGGCGGATCGAGGCCACGTCGACCCGGCTGGACACCTCGGTGGAGAGCTCGCCCTTGAGCTGGGTGGTGATCCCGCAGGCCAGTTCGACGATCTCCAGGCCGCGGGCGACCTCGCCGAGGGCGTCGGAGTGCACCTTGCCGTGTTCGGCGGTGATCAGTGCGGCGATCTGGTCGCGGTGGGCGTCCAGCAGGGCCCGGTAGCGGAAGAGGACGCTCGTGCGGGCGGAGAGCGAGGAGGTGCCCCAGGTGGCGTACGCGGCCTTCGCGGCGGCGACGGCGGTGTCCACCTCGTCGGCGGAGGCGAGGGCGACCCGGGTGGTGACGGCGCCGGTCGCCGGGTCGGTGACCGGGCCGTAGTTACCCGACGTCCCCTCGACGGTCTTGCCACCGATCCAGTGGTTGAGGGTCTTCAAGGCGGGGCTCCTTCACAGGTGGCGCGGTACGGGATGTGCGGTACGGAGTCGGCGGTACGGGCGCGTGGCGCGCCGGGTTCACGGATGGCGGCGGCACGGGGGCGGCGCGCCGGGCCGGGGCGGCGGTACGGGTGTGCGGTACGGGGCGGACGGTACGGGCGTGCGGCGCGCCGGGTTCAGAGGTGGTGGCGGCGGGTGGCGGCCTGACGGTCGTACTCCTTGCGGGCTTCGACCGCCTGCGGCCGGGTCGCCGTCCGGGCCACGGGAACATCCCACCACGCCTGCGCGGGAGGCGGCCCCGACACTGTGTCGGGCGTTTCGGTCTCGACGTAGACACAAGTGGGGCGGTCCGCGGTGCGGGCCTCGGCCAGAGCGGCGCGCAGGTCGTCCACCGTCCGGGCGCGCAGCACCCGCATGCCGAGTGAGGCGGCGTTGGCGGCGAGGTCGACGGGGAGCGGCAGACCGGTGTAGCCGCCGTCCTCGGCGCGGTAGCGGTAGGCGGTGCCGAAGCCTTCGGCGCCGACCGACGCGGAGAGGCCGCCGATGGACGCGTACCCGTGGTTCTGGAGGACGACCAGCTTGACGGGGAGGGACTCCTGTACGGCGGTGACGATCTCGGTGGGGTTCATGAGGTAGGTGCCGTCGCCGACGAGGGCCCATACGGGCCGTCCCGGTGCGGCGAGCTGGACCCCGAGGGCGGCCGGGATCTCGTACCCCATGCAGGAGTAGCCGTATTCGACGTGGTACTGCCCGGGGGCGCGGGTCCGCCAGAGTCTGTGGAGGTCGCCGGGGAGTGAACCGGCCGCGTTGATCAGGATGTCGTCCTCGTCGACGAGGGCGTCCAGCAGTCCCAGGACCTGGACCTGGGTGGGCCGGGCGTCCGGGTCGGGGGTGGCGTACGCCGCGTCCACACGGCGTTCCCAGAGTTCCTTGGCGTCGGTGTACTCGGTCTCGTAGGAGGCGTCCACGCGCCAGGGGCGGGAGCCTTCGAGGGCGGCGCCGAGCGCTTCCAGGCAGGTGCGGGCGTCTCCGACGAGGGGCTGGGCGGCGAGCTTGTGGGCGTCGAAGCCGGTGATGTTGAGGTTGAGGAAGCGGACGCGGGGGTGGGCGAAGAGGGTGCCGGAGGCGGTGGTGAAGTCGGTGTAGCGGGTGCCGACGCCGATGACCAGGTCGGCTTCGCGGGCGAGGTGGTCGGCTGTGGCGGTACCGGTGTGCCCGATGCCTCCGACGTCGGCGGGGTGGTCGTGGCGCAGCGAGCCCTTCCCTGCCTGGGTGGAGGCGACGGGGATACGGGTGGCGGCGGCGAACGCGGCGAGGGTCTCCTCGGCGGCGCTGTGGTGGACGCCGCCACCCGCGACGATCAGGGGGCGCCGGGCGGTCCGGACGGCGCGGACGGCTTGTTCGAGTTCGTACGGGTCGGGGGCGGGCCTGCGTACGTGCCAGGTCCGCTCGGCGAAGAACTCCTCCGGCCAGTCGTACGCCTCGGCCTGGACGTCCTGCGGCAGGGCGAGTGTGACCGCGCCGGTGGCGGCGGGGTCGGTGAGGGTGCGCATCGCCTGGAGGGCGGCCGGGATCAGGGCCTCGGGGCGGGTGATCCGGTCGAAGTAGCGGGAGACGGGGCGCAGGCAGTCGTTGACCGACACGTCTCCGCTGTGCGGCGCTTCGAGCTGCTGGAGCACCGGGTCGGCAGGCCGGGTCGCGAAGGTGTCGCCGGGCAGCAGGAGGACGGGCAGGTGGTTGACGGTGGCGAGGGCCGCGCCGGTGACGAGATTGGTGGCGCCGGGGCCGATGGAGGTGGTGACGGCGTGGGCGGAGAGGCGGCCGGACTGACGGGCGTAGCCGACGGCGGCGTGGACCATGGACTGCTCGTTGCGTCCCTGGAGATAGGGCATCGCGGGCCCGGCCTCGACGAGGGCCTGGCCGACACCGGCGACGTTGCCGTGTCCGAAGATGCCCCAGGTCGCGTTGATCAGCCGTTGGCGGCGGCCGTCGCGCTCGGTGTACTGGCGGGCCAGGAAGGTGATCAGTGCCTGCGCGGTGGTGAGCCTGCGGGACGGCGGCGCGGCGGAGGGCCGGGACTGGGGGGTGCGGGTCACCGGGCGGCCTCCGGAGGCGTCGGCGAGGAGGACGGAGACGTGGACGGAGACGCGGGAGGGGATGGGGATGGGGACGGGGACGGGGGCCGGTGCAGCGGGAGGCGGGGGTCGACGGGCTGGTCCGGCCAGGTGTCGCGGATCCAGCGGTGGTCGGGGTGGTCCCGGATCAGCCATTCGCGGTGTTCGCCGGGTCCGGCCATGACGTTCAGGTAGTACAGGGTGCGGCCGGGTGGTGCGATGGACGGGCCGTGCCATCCGTCGGGGATCAGGACGGCGTCACCGGTGGACACTTCCGCGAGGACGTCCGTGCCGCCGGGCCGGGACGGTGACACCCGGTGGTAGGCCGGTCCGCCTCCCTCGACCTCGAAGTAGTAGATCTCCTCCAGTTCGGACTCGGTGCCGGGGATCTGCTCGTCGTGCTTGTGCGGCGGGTAGGAGGACCAGTTGCCGCCCGGGGTGAGCACTTCGACGGCGATGAGGCGGTCGCACTCGAACGTGTCCGCCGCCGCGAAGTTGTTGACCTGCCGTGAGCAGTTTCCCGTCCCGCGGAGTTCCACCGGGACCTCCGGCGCGGGGCCGTAGCGAGCGGGGAGTTGTCGCTCGCACTTCGCTCCTGCCAGGGCGAAGCGGCCTCCGGCGCCGGAGGTGATCTGTGCGCGGGCGTCACGGGGCAGATAGACGAAATCGGTCACCTGGCTGAACACGCTTTCCCTGCCCAGGAGTTCGAAGACGGAATCCGCTGTGCGCACCGTACAGCCACCGGACAACGGCAGGACGATCCATTCGCTCCCGCCGGTTACCAGCGTATGAACACCGCCGGGTCCGATGTCCAGGACACGCAGGGCCGAACGCTCCCAGCCGGCCGACTCGGGGCTGATGTCGAGGGCGTAGGGGCCGTCCGTCGCACGGCGGTTCGCCCGTACGTGGTACCGCCGCTGCTGTGTCTCGCGTGTCATGGGTCCATCCCTACCCTTCTCCGGCCGTCTTCCGCGCCGGGGCTCACAGCAGTCCGACGGCGGTGTCGACCGCCCGGGCCACGTCGCCGTCGGCCGGGTAGAGGAGCGAACGCCCGACGACGAGCCCCTGCACGGTCGGCAGCCGCAGCGCCGCGCGCCATCTCTCGTACGCCGGGCCGGGATCGCCCCTCACCTCGCCGCCGAGCAGGACGGCGGGCAGGGTCGACGCCTGCATCACCCGGGCCATGTCCTCCGGGTCCTCGGTGACGGGGACCTTGAGCCAGGTGTACGCCGAGGTGCCGCCGAGGCCCGAGGCGACGGCGATGGAGGTGGTGACGGCCGCCGCCGACAGGTCGGTGCGCAGGGCGCCGCCGGCGCGGTGGCAGAGGAACGGTTCGATGAACAGGGGCAGCCGGTGGGCCGCCATCTCGTCCACGGTACGGGCGGCGGTGTACAGGGTCTCCAGGGAACCGGGGTCGTCGCGGTCGATCCTCAGCAGCAGTTTGCCCGCGTCGAAGCCGTGCCGGGAGAGGTCGGCGGGGCGGTGGCCGGTGAAACGGTCGTCCAGCTCGAAGGCGGCACCGGCGAGTCCGCCCCGGTTCATGGAGCCGATGACGACCTTGTCCTCCAGCGCTCCGAGCAGCAGCAGGTCCTCCAGCACGTCGGCGCCCGCGAGGACCCCGTCCACGCCGGGTCTGGACAGGGCGAGGCAGAGGCGTTCCAGCAGGTCGAAGCGGTCCGCCATCGCGTAGGCGTCGTCCCCGACGGCGAGCGCGCCGCGCGCCGGATGGTCCGCGGCGATGATCATCAGGCGGCCGGTGGGTCCGATGAGGGGCCGTCTGCGGCGGGCCCCGGCGGCCACGGCGACGGCTTCGGGGTGATGGGCCCTGAGCCGGACGAGATCGGCGGTGCTGCCGGCGGCGGGCCCGCTCACGACGCGGCCTCGGGGGCGGGGGCCGTGGCCTCCGGCGCCGGTGGGGCCGCTCCGGCCGCGGATTCCCGGGGGCCCGCCCCGGCCGCGGATCCCCGGGGGTCCGCCCCGGCCGCGGATTCCCGGGGGTCCGCCCCGGTGCCGGGGGCCGGCCGGCGGACGGCGCCGTCGCTGAGAGCCTGTTCCACCTCGTCGGGGCGGGGCATCGCCGAGGAGCAGGCCAGCCGGGAGGCGACGACGGCGCCCGCGGCGTTGGCGTACCGCATGATCCGTCCGGTCTCCCAGCCGGCGAGCAGCCCGTGGCAGAGGGCGCCCCCGAAGGCGTCACCGGCTCCCAGTCCGTTGAGCACGTCCACGGGGAGGGCCGGGATCTCGGTGACGGTGCCGTCCCGGTGCGCGGCGAGGACACCGGCGGGCCCCTGCTTGACGACGGCCAGCTGGACTCCGGCCGCCAGCAGGGCGCGGGCCGCGGCGTACGGTTCACGCTCGCCGGTGGCGATCTCGCATTCGTCGATGTTGCCGACGGCGACCGTGGCGTACGCGAGCGCCTCCCGGTAGTGGGCGGGGGCGCGTGCGGCGGAGTCCCCGGCACCGTCCCGGCCGGTCCAGAACATGGGCCGCCAGTCGAGGTCGAACACGGTGGCGCGCGGCCCCGGTCCCGGCCGGCCGGCCGGGGCCGTGGCGCGGGCCCGGAGGGCGGTGAGGGTGGCGGTGCGGCTCGGCTCGGCGCACAGGCCGGTGCCGGTCATCCAGAAGATACGGGCGTCGCGTACCGCCTCCAGGTCGAGTTCCTCGCCGTGGATCTCCAGGTCGGGTGCCGTGGGCAGGCGGTAGAAGTAGAGGGGGAAGTCGTCCGGCGGGAAGATCTCGCAGAAGGTGACCGGTGTCGGGTACTCCGCGACGGGGGTCGCCCAGCGGCTGTCGACCCCGAACTCGTCGAGGGTCCGGCGGAGATAGTCGCCGAAGGGGTCGCGGCCGGTCCTGGTGATCACGGCGGTACGACGTCCGAGCCGGGCCGCGGCCACGGCCACGTTGGCGGGCGAGCCGCCGAGGAACTTCCCGAAGGACTCGACGTCGGCCAGGGGCACGCCGGCCTGGAGCGGATAGAGGTCCACCCCGATCCGGCCCATCGTGATCACGTCGTACGGCTCAGGCATGCGCATCCCTTCGGCTGTCCGCCGGCCGGTTCCCGCCCAGGCCCAAGGGTTGTCCGGCCCGGGAACCCTGTCAACACTTTGTCCGGACATTCGGACGAAGCCTTGACACTCCCTCACGGGACGGTGAGTGTGAGCGATATGACCTCCTTCGCACCGTCTCCGACCGGCATCCGTATCGGCTCGGCACCCGACTCGTGGGGGGTGTGGTTCCCGGACGACCCCCGCCAGGTGCCCTGGGAACGCTTCCTGGACGAGGTCTCCGAGGCGGGCTACGAGTGGATCGAACTGGGCCCGTACGGCTACCTGCCCACCGACCCGGCCAGGCTGAGGGACGAAACCGCGCGTCGGGGGCTGTCCGTCTCCGCGGGCACCGTCTTCACGGGATTGCACCACGGCCCCGGCGTCTGGGAACGCACCTGGGCCCATGTCGCCGACAACGCGGCACTCGCCCAGGCCGTGGGTGCCGGGCACCTGGTGGTCATTCCGTCGTTCTGGCGGGACGACAAGACCGGCGAGGTGCTGGAGGACAGCACGCTCACGGCCGCCCAGTGGCGCGAGCTGACCACCCAGACGGAACGGCTGGCCCGCGAGGTGCGGGACCGTTACGGGCTGCGGACCGTGGTGCACCCGCACGCCGACACGCACATCGACAGCGAGGAGAACGTCAGCCGCTTCCTCGACGCCACCGATCCCGCACTGGTCTCGCTCTGCCTGGACACCGGTCATTACGCGTACTGCGGCGGGGACAGCGTGAAGCTCATCGAGACCTACGGTGAACGCATCGGCTACCTGCACCTCAAGCAGGTCGATCCGGTGATCCTGGCCGATGTGGTGGCGAACGGGGTGCCGTTCGGTCCCGCGGTGGCGCGTGGAGTGATGTGCGAACCGCCCGGCGGGGTGCCCGCGCTGGAACCCGTACTGGACGCCGCACGCGCCCTGGGCAGGGACCTCTTCGCCATCGTCGAACAGGACATGTACCCGTGCCCGCCCGACAAGCCCCTGCCGGTCGCCCGGCGCACCCGCGAGTTCCTCCGCGCCTGCGGCCCCGCCCGCCCCGCCGGCTGACCGGCCGGGCCCCGCCGCCGTTCCCGTCGCCCCTCGCCGCCCGCCGCCCGGTAGTCACCCCTCTGTCACACATATCCGTGTTCCGTCGGGTTCGCGTCACAGGCCCGTGACGCTCCCCGACCACATGCCGGTGCCGCTCGTTCGGCAACGAACAGGGCGGACGCACGAAGACGCGAGAGGCGGGGGCGGGTATGGAGAGGGGCACACCATGACGGACCGAAGGCTCTGGTCGTACAAGGACATCGCCGCGCACATCCACGTCCGGCCGGACACCGTCCGGTCGTACCGCAAGCACGGGCTGCTCCCTCCGCCCGACGCCGTTCAGCACGGCAGGCCCTACTGGTACGTGGACACCGTGCTCACCTGGGTCGCCTCCCGGCCCGGCAACCGCGAACACTGAGCCCCTGACCGGGGCCGCGGACCGGGACCACGGACGGGGCTGCGGGCCGGGACCGCGGACGGAGCTGCGGACCGGGACCGTGGACCGGGGCCGGGTCCCGGCGCACCCCGGGCCCGTCCCGGAGGGGCCGGGACGCGCCGCCCCTTCCCGCCGCTCCCGCCACCCGGCCTTCCCGCCCCGCTCCCCGTCCCGGCGGGCGCATCCCGCCACCACCGCGGACCGTTCTTCCACCACTACGGCACTTTGATACCCCCTAGGGGTATAGTGGTTCTCAGGTGAGGCCGCCGCGACCGCGGCGATTCCCCGCCCTGTCCAAGTGTGCTCGCGAAGAGGAGAACGTCATGACCGCCGAAACCGACACGCCTCAGGCCGCCGGCTCCTGCTGCTCGTCCACCGGTTCCTGCCACGACGGAGCGGCCGCGGCCCAGACGGACGGCATCACCACCGTGTACGAGGTGAAGGGCATGACCTGCGGTCACTGCGAAGGGGCCGTTTCCGAGGAGATCTCCGAGCTCGCCGGGGTCACCTCCGTCAAGGCGGAGGCCGCGACCGGCCGCGTGACCGTCGCTTCCACGGCCCCGCTGGCCGACGACGCCGTACGGGCCGCCGTCGACGAGGCGGGTTACGAGCTCGTGGGCCGGGCCGCCTGACACGCCCCGCCCCTCGGGCCGTCCCCTCCAGCCGGTGATCCGCGGGCAGCGGATACTGGGGAGGGAGACGGCCCGATCCGCGTCATTCAGGAGTACGGCACCATGGCCAGCACCACCACCGCCGCCGCGGACGTCCCGGTAGCGGAGACGTCCGAGGCCGAGCTGCTGATCGGCGGAATGACCTGCGCCTCGTGCGCGGCCCGCGTCGAGAAGAAGCTCAACCGGATGGACGGTGTCACCGCCACCGTCAACTACGCGACCGAGAAGGCACGCGTCCGGTTCACCTCCGGAACCTCGCTTGACGACCTGGTCGCCACCGTGGAACGGACCGGTTACACCGCCCGGCACGTGACCCGCGCCGCCCCTGCGCCTTCCCGGACATCGGGCCAGGAGGACACGGCCGCTCCGGAGGCCCCAGAGTCCTCGGAGGCAGGGGGGCCGGAGGCGCCCGCTCCCGAGGCGGAGCCCCTGCGGACAGCCACGCCCGGCGCCCTGTCTTCCGGTAGCGCGCCTCCCCCCGTCCCTGACCTCACCCCCACCACCGACGCCGACGCCGACACCCGCGGACAGGCCGCCGCCGCGGCCCTCGCCGCACTCCGGCAGCGCCTGCTGGTCTCCGCGGCCCTCGCCGTGCCGGTCGTGCTGATGGCCATGGTCCCCGCCCTCCAGTTCGACAACTGGCAGTGGCTCTCGCTCACGCTCGCCGCCCCCGTGGTGGTCTGGGGCGGCCTGCCCTTCCACCGTGCGACGTGGACGAACCTCAAGCACGGAGCCGCGACGATGGACACCCTGGTGTCGGTCGGCACCCTCGCGGCCTTCGGCTGGTCGGTGTGGGCCCTGTTCTTCGGCGACGCGGGCATGCCCGGGATGCGGCACGGGTTCGAGGCCGCCGTCTCCCGTACCGATCCCTCCTCGACCATCTATCTGGAGGTCGCGGCCGGCGTCGTCTCCTTCATCCTGCTGGGCCGCTGGCTGGAGGCCAGGGCCAAGCGGAAGGCGGGTGCGGCCCTCCGGGCCCTGCTGCACCTGGGTGCGAAGGAGGTGACGGTGCTGCGCGGGAACGAGGAGGTCCGTGTCCCCGTCGGCCGGCTCGCCGTCGGGGACCGCTTCGCCGTCCGGCCCGGTGAGAAGATCGCGACGGACGGCACCGTCGTCGAGGGCGCGTCGGCCGTGGACGCCTCGATGCTCACCGGGGAGTCCGTGCCCGTGGACGCCGTGCCGGGTGACTCCGTCGCCGGGGGCACGCTCAACATGTCGGGGCGGCTGGTCGTCGAGGCGACCCGCGTCGGAGCGGACACCCAGCTGGCCAGGATGGCGAAACTGGTCGAGGACGCCCAGAGCGGCAAGGCGGCGGCCCAGCGTCTCGCGGACCGCGTCTCCGCCGTGTTCGTACCCGTGGTCCTGTTGATCGCCCTGGTGACGCTGGTCGCCTGGCTGCTGGTCACGGACGACGTCACCGCGTCGTTCACCGCGGCGGTGGCCGTGCTGATCATCGCCTGTCCGTGTGCCCTCGGACTCGCGACACCCACCGCTCTGATGGTCGGTACGGGGCGCGGCGCCCAGCTCGGCATCCTGATCAAGGGCCCCGAGGTGCTGGAGACCACGCGCCGCGTCGACACGATCGTGCTCGACAAGACCGGCACCGTCACCACCGGCCGGATGACCCTGGGCGCGGTGCACACCGCGGCCGGTACGGAGGAGGCCGAACTGCTCCGCCTCGCGGGCGGTCTGGAACACGCGTCCGGGCATCCGGTCGCCCGGGCCGTCGCCTCCGGCGCCGCCGAGCGTACGGAAGGCGCCCTGCCCGCCCCTGCGGAGTTCACCGACGTACCGGGGCTCGGGGTGCGGGGCGCCGTGGACGGGCGCCAGGTGCTGGCCGGCCGGGCCCGGCTGCTGGAGGACGCCGGGATCAGCCTCCCGCAGACCTTGTCCGACGCGATGGCGGACGCGGCGGCCCAGGGGCGTACGGCCGTCGCCGTCGCCTGGGACGGCGAGGCCCGGGGCGTGCTGGAGGTGGCGGACACGGTGAAGGAGAGCAGTGCGCAGGCCGTCGCGCAGCTGCGCGCCCTGGGTCTCAGGCCGATCCTGCTCACCGGCGACAACCGGGCGGTGGCGGACGCCGTGGCCCGCGCGGTGGGGATCGAGGAGGTCCACGCGGAGGTCATGCCCGAGGACAAGGTGGAGGTGATCCGGCGTCTCCAGGCCGAGGGCCGGTCCGTGGCGATGGCCGGTGACGGCGTCAACGACGCGGCGGCCCTGGCGGTCGCCGACCTGGGCCTGTCGATGGGCACCGGCACGGACGCGGCGATCGAGGCGGGCGATCTCACGCTGGTTCGTGGAGATCTCAAGGTGGCCACTGACGCTATCCGGCTGTCGAGGCGTACTCTGTCGACCATCAGAAGCAACCTGTTCTGGGCCTTCGGGTACAACGTGGCTGCCTTGCCTCTGGCTGCGTTCGGCCTGCTCAGCCCCATGATTGCGGGAGCGGCGATGGCGTTTTCGTCGGTCTTCGTCGTGACGAACAGCCTGCGGTTGCGCTCCTTCACATAATTCCCACAAAGAGACTTAGATCACACCGATTCGAGGGTAACCATCTGATGGGTTGGTGAGTCTAAGAGTGCGATGCCAAGGATGTCTTGGGGGACGTCCGACGGAGTGTCTTGGGGGACGCTCCGGGCAAGCGTTGGCCGGGGCACGTGCACCGGGGAGCTTTGAGCGGCCCTCCCGTGCGTACGTACCCCGGCAGATCGCACAGCAGGATGAACTGAACAGGCACATCACCGGAACAACGGGAGCTCCGGCTCCCGGCAGACGCCCGGCCGGATCCCGTGGGGGGAATCCGCTCCGGGATATGGGAAGCGCCCCGTCCGTCGACCCGTGGGGGGATCGACAAACGGGGCGCTTCTCGCGTTCCGGCCCGGCGGCCCGGCGCCCGGCCGCCCCTGTCCCACTCCCGGCCACGCCGCACGGCTGCAAGGCTGTACGGCTGGCTGGCCGCACGGATCGGCTACGGGCCCGGCTGTACGGGTCCGCCCCAGGGATCGGCCGTACGGCCGCGGTCAGGACCACTCGGCCTCTGAATGCGGCCGGCCCGGAAGCCCTCGGAAGGCAGCGGCCCGCCCCCGGAAGCCCTCGGAAGGCAGCGGCGCCCGCCCCGGAAGCCCTCGGAAAGCCCCCAAAGCCCCTGGAACAGCCCGGGAGCCTTCAGGAAAAGCCCTCGGGACAGCCGAATCGCCCCGACGCCGCGCTCGACGGGATGAGCGCGGCACGCGGGGCGAAGGCAGTGGGCGGCGGTGCCGCCAGGCGTCACACGGGTTCCTCAGGCCGGAGCCGGCAGGGGTGCCGTCGGACCGGAACCGGTACGCCGAGGGTTCAGCGGCTCTCGACGGGGACGAAGTCGCGCAGGACCTCGCCGGTGTAGATCTGGCGCGGGCGGCCGATGCGGGAACCCGGCTCCTTGATCATCTCGTGCCACTGGGCGATCCAGCCCGGGAGGCGGCCGAGCGCGAAGAGCACGGTGAACATCTCGGTCGGGAAGCCCATGGCCCGGTAGATCAGGCCCGTGTAGAAGTCCACGTTGGGGTAGAGGTTGCGCGAGACGAAGTACTCGTCGGAGAGCGCGTGCTCCTCCAGCTTGAGCGCGATGTCCAGCAGTTCGTCGGACTTGCCGAGCGAGGACAGCACGTCGTGCGCGGCAGCCTTGATGATCTTGGCGCGCGGGTCGAAGGACTTGTACACCCGGTGGCCGAAGCCCATCAGGCGGACGCCGTCCTCCTTGTTCTTCACCTTCTGGATGAAGGAGTCGACGTCGCCGCCGTTGGCCTGGATGCCTTCCAGCATCTCCAGCACCGACTGGTTGGCGCCGCCGTGCAGCGGGCCCCACAGCGCGGAGATACCGGCGGAGATGGAGGCGAACATGTTGGCCTGGGAGGAGCCGACCAGACGCACCGTGGAGGTCGAGCAGTTCTGCTCGTGGTCCGCGTGCAGGATGAGCAGCTTCTCGAGCGCCGAGACAACGATCGGGTCCGGCACGTACTCCTGGGCCGGGACCGAGAAGGTCATCCGCAGGAAGTTCTCGACGTAGCTCAGGTCGTTGCGCGGGTAGACGAACGGGTGACCGATCGACTTCTTGTACGCGTACGCGGCGATCGTCGGCAGCTTGGCGAGCAGCCGGATCGTCGAGAGGTGGCGCTGCTCCTCGTCGAACGGGTTGTGGCTGTCCTGGTAGAAGGTGGACAGCGCGCTGACGACCGAGGACAGCATGGCCATCGGGTGGGCGTCACGCGGGAAGCCGTCGAAGAAGCGCTTGACGTCCTCGTGCAGCAGGGTGTGCTGGGTGATCTCGTCCTTGAAGGCCGACAGCTCGTCGGCCTTGGGAAGGTCACCGTTGATGAGCGTGTAGGCGACCTCGAGGAACGTCGAGCTCTCGGCGAGCTGCTCGATCGGGTATCCGCGGTACCGCAGGATGCCCTGCTCGCCGTCGAGGTAGGTGATGGCGGATTTATAGGCGGCCGTATTGCCGTATCCGCTGTCCAGCGTGACCAGGCCGGTATTGGCCCGCAGCTTCCCGATGTCGAAGCCCTCGTCACCGACGGTGCTGTTGATCACCGGGTAGGTGTACTCGTCGTCGCCGTACCGCAGTACTACAGATTTGTCGCTCACGTCATCCCTCACCGACGTAGTGCCTCTTCTTCGAGGTGCCCTGACTGTCTCCACCCTCCCCCATTTGGCTCAGGAGAGTGCACTCGGGGTCGTCCATTGGACCTACCGACGGCACTGAGTGCCGTCAACTTTCTCATCCTGCCCCCTCGGATCCGGTTCCGGAAGGGCGTAGTGATGTTTCCCACCGTTTTGATCGATCATTTTTCCCGGGAGGTCTCCGGGGCCGCTTCCCGGGGCTCTCCGCCGGCTCCTCCGCTCAGCCGGAAGGCCAGCCCCGTACAGCGTCTGCCTGCGGAAACGGTGCGGACCGCCTGTCCGATGGCCTTACGGGAGCCGACCAGGACGACCAGCTTCTTCGCCCTGGTCACCGCCGTGTACAGCAGGTTCCGCTGGAGCATCATCCAGGCGCTGGTGGTGACGGGGATGACGACCGCCGGGTACTCGCTGCCCTGGGACCGGTGGATGGTCATGGCGTAGGCGTGGGCCAGTTCGTCGAGTTCGTCGAAGTCGTAGCCGATCTCCTCGTCCTCGTCGGTACGGACCGTGAGGCGCTGTTCGTCCGGGTCGAGGGCGGTGACGACGCCGACCGTGCCGTTGAAGACGCCGTTCTCGCCCTTCTCGTAGTTGTTCCGGATCTGGGTGACCTTGTCGCCGACCCGGAACACCCGGCCGCCGAACCGCTTCTCGGGCAGGTCCGGGCGGCCCGGGGTGATGACCTGCTGGAGCAGCCCGTTCAGATGGCCGGCGCCCGCCGGGCCCCGGTGCATCGGGGCGAGGACCTGGACGTCACGGCGCGGGTCGAGGCCGAACCTGGCGGGGATGCGGCGGGCGGCGACGTCCACGGCGAGCACCCCGGCGTCCTCCGTCTCGTCCTCCACGAAGAGGAAGAAGTCGTCGAGGCCCTGGGTCAGGGGCGGGGTGCCGGAGTTGATCCGGTGGGCGTTGGTGACGACTCCGGACTGCTGGGCCTGGCGGAAGATCGTGGTCAGCCGCACCGCCGGGACGGGTCCGCCGTCCGCGAGCAGGTCGCGCAGCACCTCCCCCGCCCCGACCGAGGGCAGTTGGTCCACATCCCCCACCAGGAGGAGGTGGGCACCGGGTGCCACCGCCTTGATGAGTTTGTTGGCGAGCAGCAGGTCGAGCATGGACGCCTCGTCGACGACCACCAGGTCCGCGTCGAGCGGGCGTTCACGGTCGTAGGCCGCGTCCCCGCCCGGTTTCAGCTCCAGCAGCCGGTGCACGGTGGACGCCTCGGCGCCGGTCAGTTCCGAGAGGCGCTTCGCGGCACGGCCGGTGGGGGCCGCCAGCACCACCTTGGCGTTCTTCGCACGGGCCAGCTCGACCACGGAGCGTACGGTGAACGACTTCCCGCAGCCCGGCCCGCCGGTCAGGACGGCGACCTTCCGGCTGAGCGCGAGCCGTACGGCGGCCTCCTGTTCGGGGGCGAGGGTGGACCCCGTACGCCGCGCGAGCCAGCCCAGCGCCTTCTCCCAGTCGACGTCCTGGAAGGCCGGCATCCGGTCCTCCGGGGTACGCAGCAGCCGCTGCACCTGGGCGGCGAGGGAGAGTTCGGCACGGTGGAAGGGCACCAGGTAGACGGCGGTGACCAGTTCACCGCCCTCGGGTCCGGGCACCTTCTCGCGTACGACGCCCTCGGGGTCCTGGGCCAGCTCGGCCAGACAGTCGATGACCAGGCCCGTGTCGACCTGGAGGAGCTTCACCCCGTCGGCGATCAGGCGTTCCTCGGGCAGGAAGCAGTGCCCCTGGTCGGTGGACTGCGACAGTGCGTACTGCAGGCCGGCCTTGACCCGCTCCGGGCTGTCGTGCGGGATACCGACAGCCTGGGCGATGCGGTCGGCGGTGAGGAAGCCGATGCCCCAGACGTCGGCGGCCAGCCGGTAGGGCTGGTTCTTCACGACGGAGATCGACGCGTCCTCGTACTTCTTGTAGATGCGGACGGCGATGGAGGTCGAGACGCCGACGCTCTGGAGGAAGACCATGACCTCCTTGATCGCCTTCTGCTCCTCCCAGGCCGCCGCGATCATCTTCGTGCGCTTCGGTCCGAGACCCGGCACCTCCACCAGCCGCTTCGGCTGCTGCTCGATGATGTCCAGGGTGTCGACACCGAAGTGGGTGGTGATCCGGTCGGCCATGACCGGGCCGATGCCCTTGATCAGCCCGGAGCCGAGATAGCGGCGGATGCCCTGGATCGTGGCGGGGAGGACGGTGGTGTAGTTGTCCACCTGGAACTGCTTGCCGAACTGCGGGTGCGAGGTCCAGCGCCCCTCCATCCGCAGCGACTCCCCGGGCTGCGCGCCCAGCAGGGAACCGACGACGGTGAGCAGGTCGTTGCTCCCCCGCCCGGTGTCGACCCGGGCGACCGTGTACCCGTTCTCCTCGTTGGCGTAGGTGATCCGCTCCAGGACGCCTTCGAGCACGGCGGTGTTGGACATGGGACCGACCGTACCGGGCGGGTACGACAGCACGGGAAGCCCCCGTGACGCACCGGTGCCGTTCCTGGTGCCGGTGCGTCACGGAGAGAAGAGGTTCGCCATGCCGATGACGGCCGGCGAAGCCGGGCCGCCGCCTCCGCCCCCTCGTCCGGCATCCGGCCCGCCCTCGCCGGGCACCCCGGGCGGGTCACACGGGCCGCGCGGCCGGAAGGCCCGGGGAGTCCGGGGAGTCCGGGGAGTCCGGGAGGCACGGAGTACTCGGGGAGTCCGAGGGGTGCGGGGAGTCCGGGAGGTACGGGGCGGCTTCGGCGGCGGTGTAGGACGAGGCGAAGGTGAAGGCCCGGGGCGAGGGCCCGTGCGCCTGGAGGTCCGCCAGCCGTTCCAGGGCCTCCTCCACGGTCGGGATGTGGCCGGCGGGGACCCACCAGAGCACCAGGTGCGCCCTGACGTGCCGTTCGAACCATTCGCGCCGTCGCCGCATCACTTCCAGGTGCCCGCTGCGGTAGGTGAAGTCCCACAGGGCTTCCTGGGTCTCCCACACCGACAGGTTGACGATGACGTTCTCGCCCGCCGGGCGCAGGCCGGTGGCGTCACCCCCGCTCTCGTCCACCAGCCGCCACACGAAGCCGGGCGTGCCGTCCGCGGCGGCGTTGACGGGGTCGAGCGCCTCGACGAACGGCGCCACGCGCGGGTCGTCGAGGGGGTAGCTGAGGGTGGCGATGTTGAGTTCGGCGAGATGGGCGGTCGGCCGGGGTGCGGTCATGACCACATCCCAGCACGGCCCGCTTTTCTATGTCAATCAGTATTGTTTTTAGAATCTTCGACCACGACACAGCACTCCCCCGGCCGGGCGTCCATCCGGGCGCGGAGGGACCCGTCCGCGCCGAGCAGCCCCTCCAG
The DNA here is from genome assembly GCF_008704555.1 of Streptomyces nitrosporeus. Taxonomy (NCBI): domain Bacteria; kingdom Bacillati; phylum Actinomycetota; class Actinomycetes; order Kitasatosporales; family Streptomycetaceae; genus Streptomyces; species Streptomyces nitrosporeus. Next base: position 5,096,904 of record NZ_CP023702.1, on the reverse strand, counting down.
AAGTGCGAGGTTCATGCCGCAGACGAGCGGGGGGAAGCGTTCGGCGACGACGTCGAAGGGACAGTTGCGCATACGGACGGCACGCGCGCCCTCCCCCGCTTCCGCTCCGGCTTTCTCCTCCAGGTGCGGTTCGTAACCGCGGGCGGCCAGCACCCCCATGACCTCGCCCAGGCTGCCGCAGGGCCCGGCCTCCCCCCGCAGCACCTCGCCCCGACGGCGCGCCGCCGCGCAGAGCCCGGCGTCCAGCCCGGCCTCCTCGGCGGCCTCGGCGAGCAGTTCGGCGGCGGTGCGGTAGTCACGCGCGGGCAGGGACACCGACCACTCGGCCCGCGCCCGCGTGTACACCTTGGCGGGGCGGCCCGCCCCCGGCCCCGACCGCCCCGTCAGCCTGCGGCTGCCGCTCACCAGCAGTCCGGCCTCGGTCAGCCGGTCCAGGTGGTGCGCGGCGAGCGTGCGCGACACCCCCGCCGCCTCGGCGACCTCGTTACGGCCGACCTCCCGGCCCTGGGCCGCCACGTACTCGTACAGGCGGCGCCGCACCGGGTCCTGCAGCACCGCGATCGTCTCGATGTCCTCCACCCGCCCATTCTAAGAACAACGCGCGTTTTGGATAGAAAACCGGGCTCGGGCGCGTGGAGGCCACGAAAGCCCGGCCCGTATGCCACCCCGGCCGGGACCATTCACGCTGGTGCGCCGTTCTGGAAGCCCAGCGGCGCGAGTCCGGCACCGTCGGGCACCGGGGGAAGCACCGGTGAACTCTCTCACGCGGGATGCTCGTCAGCGGGCCGGATGCCTCAGGCGCCGGTGAAAGCCATCCAGGCCCCGCCTGCCGCCGCTACGACAGCACACAGAACGAGAGCCGCGTCAGCGCCCGGGCATCGTGTCCAGCGGGTCTGCGCGGTAGCGACGGCCGATGAGGGGCCCTCTGTACGCGCGAGTCCCAACCACGCGCCGGCCCTCCGTTCCGCCTTGGCGCTCGATCCTACAAAGTGATCGATCACCGACCCACCGAAGGCAGTCACCCCGACGACGCGACCTCCGTCGAGGTGCACCTCCAGCGAACCTCCGTCACTAACTGATCGTTTCAGAATGGCGACATGCGACCCTGCTCATTGGCGCGTCGGATCGGGCTGCACTCACGCTTACCGGGATCGCGTCGAGTCCTTGCGGAGGAGCTCATCTGCAGTGCAGGACTGGTCAAGATCCAGGACAAGACAGATGCTGAAGCCTTGGTCATCACGCTGGACCTGACCTTGGAGGTCGCACCAGCTGGCCGAACTGTCAGCGTTCACCGACACGACGAACGACTCTCCTTCGGTCGCCGAGTCCGAGGCTACGAAGCTCGACGGCGGGCCGCCCTGTGCCCAGAACCGCCACGTACCAGCTGTTTCCGTAGGGCACTCGTAGTCGGGGACGGCATGCTTAGTTCCACTTGCCGAGAAGTTATGTCCAGCTGACACATGCACTTTGGCGCCGTTGGCGTTACTCCAGTCCCCGACGAGCTCGGCCTGCTGGATCACGGCGGCATCGCCGCCGGCTCCAGCGCATGCTGTGCACGCAAGAAGCAGAAATCCGAGGACCGTGGCCAACTGTCCGAAGGGCCTGATGAGAGGGCGACGCATCCAGCCGTCTGGCATCAGCGTGGACCGGCTGCCTCGGCCCTCTTGGTTTGGGGCCAGATTCCTGCTTGCCGAGTCCATGCCGCCCTGCCCGTTCGAGACTGCTCGCTGCTTACGCCCGGTAGCCGCTTCTGCGGGAAGAGCCGAGCACGGCCGGAGCCAGCCTTCCACACGTTTTGAATATGTTCAATTAGTGATTTCCGCTGAACCTGCTCAGGTCTGCAGTCGAAGTTTCCGCAGGCAGATGATGCTGCAAGCAAGCTCGAGCAGGCCGTGGTGAAGGTCAGCTCGGCGCTCGTAGCGGATGCGGAGCCGTTTGAACTGGTGCAGCCAGGCGAAGGTGCGCTCGACCACCCAGCGGACCTGGCCCAGTCCGGAGCCGTGGGCGACGCCGCGCCGGGCGATCAGCGGTTTGATGCCTCGCTTCCACAGCAGGCGGCGGTACTTGTCGAAGTCGTAGCCTCGGTCGGCGTACAGCCGCCGGGGTTTGCGGCGGGGGCGTCCTCGCAGGCCCCGGATCGGCGGGACGGCGTCGAGCAGTGGCAGGAGCTGGGTGACGTCGTGCCGGTTGCCGCCGGTGAGGGTGACGGCGAGCGGGGTTCCGTGCCGGTCGACGATCACGTGGTGCTTGGAGCCGGGGCGGGCGCGGTCGACGGGCGAGGGGCCGACACGATCCCCCCTTTGAGGGCCCGGACGTGCGACCCGTCCACCGCGCAGTCGTCCAGGTCCAGCAGGTCGGCGCGGCGCAGCTCGGTCAGCAGGGCAGCGTGCAGGCGTGGCCAGACGCCGGCCTCGGTCCAGTCCCGTAGCCGGCGCCAGGCCGTCACCCCGGAGCAGCCCACGGTCTCCGCAGGAACGTCGCGCCAGGCGACACCGGTCCGCAGCACGTACAGGACGCCAGCAAGTGCCGCCCGGTCTGGAACGCGAAGCCGGCCGGGATACCGGCGGCGCCGTTCCGGAGCAGGCGGCAGCAGCGGGGCCACCCGCTCCCACAGGTCGTCAGGAACAAGATCAGCACGCACCCCGCACACCCTGCCGACCAAGATCGTCAAACGCAAGACCACGGCTCGACTCATTCTGAAACGGCCAGTAAGCCTCTTTCATCCTGGGGTCTGGGGGGTGAAACGGGCTGGCCAGCGCGGGTGGTGACATGGCGAAGCCCCTCGTCGTCGGTGTGGTGATCTCACTCAACACGCCGACGGCCGGGGGGGCTTCGTTGGTTCCGTATCCTTGCATGCTCGACGTCCCGCACGAGCTGGTCGAGCATGTCTCATGGCTCATCTACGCCCGAAGGCGTTAACCGCGCTCGACCTGGCGGCGGTTGAGCTGCTTCAAGCAGGCCCTGCCGACCCTGGCGCACTTGCGCAAGAACGAGACGTTCGCACAGGTGGGCGCCGGGTTCGGCGTCTTTGAGACCACGGCCTGGCGCCACGTCGACGAGACCCTTCAGATCCGGCTTGCCCGGCGCCCGGCCTGCAGGAGGCGCTGGCCGGGCTGGGCGAGGGAGACTCCGTCATCGTCGACGGCACCCTAATCCCCACCGACCGCGTCGCCGCCGACCAGCCGTACTACAGCCAAAAGCGCAAGCAACACGGCATGAACGTCCAGGTCATCGCACGCCCGGACGGCACACCGCTCTGGTTCTCCCACGCGACAGCGGGCCGTACCCACGATCTGACAGCGGCCCGCTCCCACGGCATCATCCAAGCCTGTCCCATGAGGCAGATCCCCGTCCTCACCGACCGGGCCTACCAGGGCGCCGGCGCCACCGTCCGCACCCCGTACCACCACCACCACGGACAACCCGCCCAATACCAGCAGTTCAACCGCGACCACGCCCGGCTGAGGGCCCCGGAGAACGCGCCTTCGCACAGCTGAAATCCTGGCGGATCCTCCGGCGGGCCAGATGCTCCACTCGACGCACCGGCACCATCGCCCAGGCCATCCACACACTCCTGACCTGCGACTACTCAGGATGAAAGAGGCTCAGCAGCCCTCAACAACCCGAGTTACACCGCTCGTTTGACAGACCCGGCAGCGGGTTGCCGCCGGCACCAGCGGCTGGCTCGACTTCCAGGCCATCAGCTGAGTACTGAACGCAGGGCCCACAGGCCGTCCGCCCTCTCCGCGGACGGCCCGTGGGCCTTTGTCGTCCGCGCGGCGCCGCACCCTTTTCCTGCCGCCGGTGCGGGGCAGGTGGACCGCTTCCCCCGTGCCGGTGAGAGGTCGCCGGGGCCCGGGACGGCGTCCCGGGCGAGCGGAGAGGCAGGTGGGGAAACGGGTGATCACCCGAGGCTGCGGCACCTATCCTTCAGCCGCATGGACGACGCCGAGTTCCGCCATCCCCGCCTGGCCGCGATCTACGATCCGCTCGACCCCGGGCGTGGTGATCTCGACGCCTATCTCGCGATGACCGAGGAGTTCGGGGCACGGCAGGTGCTCGACATCGGGTGCGGGACGGGTGTGTTCGCGCTGCTGCTGGCCGCACGGGGTGTGGAGGTCACCGGGGTGGATCCGGCCCGCGCCTCCGTCGAGGTGGCGCGGGCCAAACCCGGCGGCGAGCGGGTGCGGTGGATCTGCGGGGACGCCTCGGCGGCTCTGCCGCTCCGGGTCGGCCTGGTGACGATGACGGCGAACGTCGCGCAGGCGATCACCGGGCCGGAGATGTGGCGGACGACCCTGCGATCGGCGTACGAGGCCCTCCGGCCGGGCGGGCGGCTGGTGTTCGAGACGCGGGTGCCGGGACGGCGGGCCTGGGAGGAGTGGAACCGGAATGCCTCGTACGGGGTGGCGGAGATTCCCGGTGTGGGCGCGGTGGAGAGCTGGGTCGAGGTCACCGGGGTGGCTCTGCCGCTGGTGTCGTTCCGGTGGACCTTCGTGTTCGCGGCCGACGGGCAGGTTCTGACCTCGGACTCGACGCTGCGTTTCCGGGAGCGGCAGGAGGTCGAGAACGACCTCGCCGCCCAGGGGTTCGAGGTCGAGGACGTCCGTGACGCGCCCGACCGTCCGGGCAGGGAGTTCGTCTTCGTCGCACGGCGGCCCGGGACGGGGCGCGGCTGAACCTGTCGCCCGGCGGTCGGCACGGTGGCCGGACTGTCCGGACCGTCCGGGGCGTTCATGGCGTTGCGGGCGGGCAGGCGCGTCGGCCGGCCGGAGGCGGGGGTACGGTCGCGGGCCGGTCACCTCTCCGGCAGCGGCACCGGACCGGAATCGCGGGCAGGCATCGCCAGCGCCATGAACAGGGCCACGAACCAGAACAGGCCGGTGAAGGCACCGATCACGCTGACCACGACGACCAGCCACAGGCGCCGCACCCCCCTGCGGTGGGCGATGAACGGCGGTACGGCGAGGAAGAGCAGTCCTACGAGCACCAGGACCAGCAGCTCCAGGGGACCTATGTGTGAAATCACCAGGTCACCCTATAGGGACCCTCTGTCCCACGGGGTGCGGCTGTGCGTGCCCGGCCCGGTGCCTGTTTCCGTGCAGTCCCGGGCCGGGCCCCGTCCCTAACCGTCGGTGCGGGCCGCCGCTTCTGTCACCGCCTCGACCAGCAGGGCGCGCTCCCTGTCCGTCTGGTCCCCGTCCGCGAACCGGTCGCGGAGGTAGGCGAACGCCAGGCCCTGGCCCGGGCTCGCGAAGGCGAGGGCGCCGGCCGCTCCCCCGTGGCCGAAGGCGTCCGGGGGCGCGGCGGGGTAGCGCTGGTGGAAGACCTGGAACCCCAGGGCGAAACGGGACTCGCCGCCGCCCACCAGGTCGATGCCCTCGGAGTGGACCTGGCTGAAGGCGGTGACGGTACCGGGGGTGAGCAGCGCGGGCCTGTCGTCCAGGCCGCCGATGACGGCCGCGTAGGCGCCGGCCACGCCCCGGGCGGAGGCCACCCCGCCCGCCGACGCCTGCCCCAGCTCCCTGACGCGCCGCGTGTTGGGGAAGACCGACAGGTCCGGCATGTGCTCGGTGCTGAAGGCTATGGCCACCAGCTTGTCCTCGGCCGGCGGGACCTGGCCCGGATCGGTGACTTCGGGCTGTACGGGCAGGTAGCGGGGCTCCAGTTCCTCGGGCAGCCCCAGGTAGAAGTCGACACCGTACGGGCGGCGTACGCGCTGCTCCCACCAGTCGTGGAGGGTGCGTCCGGTGGCCCGGTACACGACCTCCCCGGTGAGGGCGGCGATGACGAGGCCGTGGTAGCCGAAGGCCGTGCCGGGCTCCCAGTAGGGGGCCTGTGCGGCGAGCCGCTCGGCCATCAGGCGGTCGTCGGCCAGTTCCTCGACGGTGAACACCTCGTCGACGCCGATCACCCCGGCCTGGTGGGCCAGGAGTTGCCGCAGGGTGACGCGCTCCTTGCCGGCCTGTGCGAACTCCGGCCAGTAGGAGGCCACTTCGCGGTCCAGGTCGAGTACGCCGTCCTGGACGAGCAGGGCCACGACGATGTGGGCCGCGCCCTTGCTCACCGAGAACACGCCGGTCATGGTGTCCCCGTCCACCCCCGGCCCGGACCAGAGGTCCACCAGGCGTGTGCCGTTGCGGTACACCGCCAACTGCAGCCCGGTGGGCTGTGGTTGCTGCCGGGTCAGTTGCGTGAAGACCTCACGGACCCCTTCGAATCCGGTGTGTACGTCTCCGTGTACGGCCTGCTCCCGTGTGCCGGTCCCGTCGCCGCTCGTCAGCATGGCTCTCCTCGTCGTTCCGGGTGGTGCGCGGTCGGTGGTGTGCGGTCGGTGGTCCCGCCCGAACGGCCTCGGTCTCGACGCCTCGGCCCCGGTCGATGATTCTGCCTGGACCGGCCTTCGGGTGCCGGACGATCTCACCCGGGACGGCGGGCCCGGGGCGCGGTCGCGGAAGTGCCGGGAAAAGCTGTCCGGGCGTACCGCTCAGGAGCCCCTGTGAAGCCTCCGGCGGGCTGCCGGGGGCTGTTCCGTCCCGGGCGCGGCCCCTCGGGCCCGCCTTGGTCGCGGCAGGCTCTCAGCGGCCCCGGAAGAGCTTCGCGATACGGCTCTGACCTGCGATGATGTCTCGTTTCTCGCTAGAATTCCGGTCTGACGAAGGGGGCTTGGGATGGACCGGAACGTGCGCTCGGTCGAGGATCTGCTGCGGCTCATGGACGACCTGTTCGCGCCGGACGCGGACCGGTGGACGAAGGGCGGGGCCGACTGGTGGGACGGGTTCTACGAGGACCGGTCGAAGCCGGTGCCGTTCTTCGCGGCGAAGCCCGACGAGACACTCGTGTCGTATGTGGAACGCGGGCTGGTCACCCCGGGGCGGGCGCTCGATCTGGGCTGCGGGCCGGGGCGCAACGCGCTGTATCTCGCGTCGCTCGGCTACGAGGTGGACGCGGTCGATCTGTCGCCCGGGGCTGTCGCCTGGGCAGAGGAGCGGGCCCGGGAGGCGGGTGCGGACATCCGGTTCCACTGCGGGGACGCCTTCGCCGAGGGGGCGCCGGCCGGGCCGTACGACCTGATCCATGACTCGGGGTGCTTCCACCATCTGCCGCCGCACCGGCGGATCACCTATCTCGCCTATGTGGAGCGGGCCTTGGCGCCCGGTGGACATCTGTCGTTGGGTGCCTTCGCCTCCGGGGCGATGGGGTCGGAGCTGTCGGACGTGGAGCTGTACCGGACGGCCCGGCTCCACGGCGGTGTGGCGTACACGGCCGAGTCGTTGCGCTGGATCTTCGGCGGGCCGCAGGGTCTGGAGGAGGTGGAGCTGCGCAGGATGCGGGACGAACCTGCCGACTCCCCCTGGTTCGGCGAGGACTTCATGTGGGCGGCGCTGTTCCGCAGGCGTGCGGACGGCACCGTCGGCCTCGGCTGACAGCCGGGCGGTCGGCCGGGCGGTCGGGCGGTCGGGCGGTCGGGCGGTCGGGCGGTCGGGCGGTCGGGCGGTCGGGCGGTCAGGCGGTCAGGCGGTCAGGCAGTCAGGCAGTCAGGCAGTCAGGCAGTCAGGCGGTCAGGCGGTCAGGCGGTCAGTCTCTCCCGGCTGTCGGTCTCTCCCGGCTGTCGGTGCCCGGACATAGGGTCCCCGGCATGAGAGCGATGACAGGCTGGACGGACCACGCGTTCCCCGGGCACGAGATGAACATCGTCTTCGCCCGGGGGCTGCCTCCCGGCGCGCTCACGGAGCGGTTGCGCAGCCGACTGCGCGAGCCCCTCGCCGACGGTGAGGCGAGGGGCTGGTCCTGGGCCGTGCACGACATGCTCGACGACGAAGCCGGTGACTACGGCCTGGTCGACTACACCGGCATCTGCCGGGACGGCGGGGAGATCGCCGTCTTCGTGACCGAGCCGTGCAGCCCGAAGGCGCACGGTCCGGACTTCTCGTACTTCCGTGACGGCTGGCTGGTCCTCGGCTTCAGCTTCGAGGACGTGGGGTCCCGGGTGGGTGAGAATCCGGATCATCTCTCCGCCGAGCTGCTGGCCGCGAATCTGATAGGCCCCGGCGCCTCCTGCGAGGAGGGGGAGAGCGGCGGCCACGACTGCTTCGACCACGCGGACGACGACGAGGACCGTCTCGTACGGACGATCGCGGACCACTTCCTGCTGCCCTCTCCCCCCTTGTCGGCGGAGGTGGTAGCGGAATGATCCGGCTCCCCCCGAGCACGTACGCCACCTTCTGCAAGGGCATGAGCCTGCCCACGCTGTCCGCCGTCTTCGCCGAGGCCGGGCATCCCGTGTCCGCCGGCGGCCGGTCGTCCGGCTGGACATGGGTCACCCACGACGCGGGTCCGGGCCCGGGCTCCGACCCGGACGGGTTCTCCGTCGTGGCTCTGGCGACCTACGTCACCGGCTTCCGCTACGCGGACCGCGCGGACCTCTCCGAGCCGGTGGAGACCGTATTCCTGGCCTCCACGCCCGCCTGCGCGTGCGCGCACGGGCAGAACTACATGGTTCCGCACTGTGACGCCCACCCGTTCCAGTTCGTCCACAGCCGGGGCGGGTTCGAGCAGACGTACTTCAACATGGGCGGCCGCCGCGAATCACGGCGGAGCGGGGACCTGTTGGTACGTGAGCTGCTCGATGCCGGAATCGTCGGCCGGGACACACCGGCGTACGAAGCCGACCCCGGGTTCAACGCCGACGGAGCGCTCACCCTCCGGATCATCGCCGACCACTTCCGGCTGCCCTCACCGCCGCTGCTCGTGTGAGCCCGGCCCCGCCCCTCACCGCCCGCCCCGCTCGGCCCGTCCTGCCCGCCCGGCGCCTTCGGCGTGGTCGCCCGCCGCTCCTGTCAGTCGAGCATCGCCGTGGCCTCCACTTCGACCAGGTGCTCGGGGACGTCCAGGGCCGCGACGCCCAGGAGGGTGGCCGGCGGCAGCAGCGGGGACCGCCCCAGCCTCGCTGCGGCACGGGCGATGCCCTCCATGAGCCGGGGCATCTTGTCCGGCGTCCAGTCGACGACGTAGACGGTCAGCCGCGCGAGGTCGTCGGGGGTGCCGCCGACCCCGGCCAGGGCGGTGGCGACGTTGAGGTAACACTGCTCGACCTGGGCGGCCAGGTCGTCCACGCCGACCGTGGCCCCGTCGGCGCCCCAGGCGACCTGGCCGGCGATGTGCACCAGCTTCGAGCCGGTCGCGACGGACACTTGCCGGTAGATGCCGGTCGCGGGCAGTCCGGGCGGGTCCACCAGGGTGACGGCCATGTCGTTCACTCTCCTTGCCAGCATGCTCGGCATGCGTCCGGACACGAGCCCTGAGGGCTCGCGTTCGCTCTCTTGTGGTTACTCGGAAACCGTAGGAGAGTGTGCGCTGACATGGAAGAACGCACTTTTAAGTGACTGGGTGACATCGAAGTGACCAAGCAATTCACCGGTACGCCCGAGGAACAGGCCGACCTGAGGCGCGCGGACTCGCTGGCGCGGGAGATCTTCTCGGACGTCGCCAACAAGTGGGCGCTGCTGATCATCGAGGCGCTGGGGGACCGCACCCTGCGCTTCAGCGAGGTGCGCGGTGAGGTCGAGGGCATCAGCCACAAGATGCTCACCCAGAACCTGCGCATGCTGGAGCGCAACGGCCTGGTGGAGCGGACCGTGTATCCCACGGTTCCGCCGAAGGTCGAGTACACCCTGACCGGGCCGGGGCGAGCGCTGCGGAAGACGGTCGACGTCATGTGCGAGTGGACCCATCGGAACCTCGGCCACATCGAGGCCGCCCGGCGCGGTTTCGACGGCGCCGGCTGACCGGCGGCAGCCGGCCGGCGCCGCTGCCGTCCCTGGAGTTCCTGAATCTCTTGAAGCTCCTGGAGACCCAGGGGCGCCGGGTCAGGGCGAAGGCCACGGCCCCGGGCGGAGGCGGCGGGCCCGGACAGCGGAATGGGGCCCGGCCGTCAGGCCGGACCCCCCTCGCTTTCCCCTCCCGTCGGGTCTTCCCGTTCCCCCCGGACCCCTCCCCGGAAGTCCCGACGCAACATACGACCGGGGAAGGTACGCAAAGGTTGCACGCCTTTGCGATCTCTTTGCATTCGCCGGTGCGACCGGCTCCCAGCAGGCGCGTTCCAGCTTCTCAGCAGGCTCGTTCCGGCTTTCTCAGCAGGCGCGTTCCGGCCCTTTCAGCAGGTGCGGTACGGCTCTCTCAGCAGGCGTGTTCCAGGTACCGGGCGGCCACCTCGGCCACCACGTCGCCGCCGTCCCGCGCCCAGAGTCCCTCGTTGAAGATCTCCACCTCGATCGGACCGTCGAAGCCCGTCGCCTCGACGTGCCGCCGGATGGCCCGGAAGTCCACGCTCCCGTCACCCAGCTGTCCCCGGCCCACCAGGACGCCCGCCGGGAGCGGGGTGATCCAGTCGGCGAGCTGGAAGGAGTGGATCCGGCCGGCCGCCCCGGCCCGGGCGATCTGCTCGGGCGCCCGGTCGTCCCACCAGACGTGGTAGGTGTCGACGACCACGCCGACCTGCTCGGCCGGGAAACGTTCCGCGATGTCCAGGGCCTGGGACAGGGTGGAGACCACGCAGCGGTCCGAGGCGAACATCGGGTGCAGCGGTTCGATCGCGAGGCGGACACCGCGCTCGGCCGCGTACGGGGCGAGTTCGGCCAGGGCGTCCGCGATGCGCTCACGGGCACCGTAGAGGTCCTTGTCGCCCTCGGGGAGCCCGCCGGAGACCAGGACCAGGGTGTCGGTGTTCACGCCCACCGCCTCGTCGACGGCCGCCCGGTTGTCGTCCAGCGCGCGGGCGCGTCCGGCGGGGTCGCTCGCGGTGAGGAAGCCGCCCCGACAGAGGCTGGTGACGGTGAGGCCGGTGTCCTTCATCAGCTGCCCGGCGCGTTCGACGCCGTACTCCTGCACGGGGGCCCGCCACAGGCCGACCTGGGAGAGACCGGCCTTCGCGCACCCTTCGGCGAGCTGGGGCAGGGACCACTGGCGCACGGTCTCCTGGTTGACCGACAGCCGGGAGAGGCCGGATGCCTCGGTGCTCATCGTGCTCCTCCGTGGACGGCCAGCAGTCCGCGCATACGGGCTTCGGCCAGTTCGGGGTCGGGGAACAGGCCGAGCCGGTCGGCCAGTTCGTATGCCTTCGCCAGATGCGGCAGGGACCGGGCGGACTGGAGGCCGCCGACCATCGTGAAGTGGTCCTGGTGCCCGGAGAGCCAGGCCAGGAAGACCACCCCGGTCTTGTAGAAGCGGGTGGGCGCCTGGAAGAGGTGCCGGGACAGCTCGACCGTGGGGTCGAGGAGGGCCCGGAAACCCGCCACGTCACCGGTGTCCAGGACACGGACCGCGTGGGCGGCGAGCGGCCCCAGCGGGTCGAAGATGCCGAGCAGTGCGTGGCTGAAGCCCCGGTCGTCCCCCGCGATCAGCTCGGGGTAGTTGAAGTCGTCGCCGGTGTAGCAGCGGACCCCGCTCGGGAGGCGGCGGCGGACGTCGATCTCGCGTTCGGCGTCCAGGAGCGACATCTTGATGCCGTCGACCTTGTCCGGGTGTTCCGCGACGACCTTCAGGAAGGTGTCGGTGGCGGCGTCGAGGCCGGCGGAGCCCCAGTACCCCTCCAGGGCGGGGTCGAACATCGGGCCGAGCCAGTGCAGGACGACGGGTTCGGCGGCCTGGCGCAGGAGGTGGGCGTAGGTCTCCAGGTAGTCCTCGGGGCCGCGCGCCACCGCGGCCAGGGCGCGGGAGGCCATCAGGATGGCCTGGGCGCCGCTCTCCTCGACGACGGCGAGCTGTTCCTCGTACGCCGCGCGCACGTCGGCCAGGGTGGCGGGGCCGGTGAGCTGGTCGGTGCCGACACCGCAGGCGATGCGTCCGCCGACGGCCTTCGCCTCGGCGCCGGAGCGGCGGATCAGTTCGGCGGCGCCGGCCCAGTCGAGGCCCATGCCTCGCTGGGCGGTGTCCATGGCCTCGGCGACCCCGAGCCCGTGCGACCACAGGTGGCGGCGGAAGGCGAGGGTGGCGTCCCAGTCGACGGCGGCGGGGTCGTCCGGGCTGATGTCGGCGTAGGGGTCGGCGACGACGTGGGCGGCGGAGAAAACCGTACGGGAGGCGAGCCCCGTGCCGTCCGGGGTGAGGTCGAGCGGTGTGGTGCGCGGCTCGTACGGCCCCTGCGGGAGGTGGATGGTCATGCGGTCGGCCCCCGTCCGGTGTCGGTGGTGCGGTTCGTCGCGCGTCCGGCACCGGGGGTGCGGACCGTCGCGTGCGTCGTGGTGCGGTCCGTCGCGCGTGCCGTGGTGCGGTCCGTCGCGCGTGCCGTGGTGCGGTCGGTCACGGCGTCAGCTCCCGTAGCAGGAGGAGGAGGCGGCGGGCCGGGTGGTCAGGCGGCGTGTCACAGCGACAGCTCCGGTACGTCGAAACGCCGGCCCTCGGCCGCGGACTTGAGGCCGAGCTCGGCCAGCTGGACGCCCCGGGCGCCGGCCATCAGGTCCCAGGTGTAGGGCTCGTCCAGGACGATGTGGCGCAGGAAGAGCTCCCACTGGGCCTTGAAGCCGTTGTCGAAGACGGCGTTGTCGGGGACTTCCTGCCACTGGTCGCGGAAGGACTCGGTGACCGGGAGGTCCGGGTTCCAGACCGGCTTCGGGGTGGCGGAGCGGTGCTGGACACGGCAGTTGCGCAGCCCGGCGACGGCGGAGCCGTGGGTGCCGTCGACCTGGAACTCGACCAGCTCGTCGCGGTTGACGCGGACCGCCCAGGAGGAGTTGATCTGGGCGACGGCGCCGCCGGCCAGCTGGAAGGTGCCGTAGGCGGCGTCGTCGGCGGTGGCGGTGTAGGGCTTGCCCTGTTCGTCCCAGCGCTGCGGGATGTGCGTCTGGACGTGCGCGGAGACGCTGGTGACCTGGCCGAACAGCTCGTGCAGGACGTACTCCCAGTGCGGGAACATGTCGACGACGATGCCGCCGCCGTCCTCCGCGCGGTAGTTCCAGGACGGCCGCTGGGCCTCCTGCCAGTCGCCCTCGAAGACCCAGTAGCCGAACTCGCCGCGCACGGAGAGGATCTCGCCGAAGAAGCCGCCGTCGATGAGGCGCTTCAGCTTCAGCAGGCCGGGGAGGAAGATCTTGTCCTGGACGACTCCGTGCTTGATGCCGGCGTCCCGCGCGAGCCGGGCGAGTTCGAGGGCGCCCTCGACGTCGGTGGCGGTGGGCTTCTCGGTGTAGATGTGCTTGCCGGCCGCGATGGCCTTCTTGATCGCGTCGACGCGGGCCGAGGTGACCTGGGCGTCGAAGTAGATGTCGATGGTCTCGTCGGCGAGCACCGCGTCCAGGTCGGTGGACCACTCGGTCAGGCCGTGCTGCTCGGCGAGTGCCTGGAGCGCGTGGGCGCGCCGGCCGACGAGCACGGGCTCGGGCCACAGCACCTCGCCGCCGCCGAGGTCGAGGCCGCCCTGCTCGCGGATCGCGAGGATCGAGCGCACCAGGTGCTGCCGGTATCCCATGCGTCCCGTGACGCCGTTCATGGCGATGCGCACTGTCCTGCGTGTCACGAAAGTTCCCTCCATACAGCCGTAGCAAGCGCTTTCTATGCGGTATGACGCTAGCCTGCCGACAGCGGCCCGGACAAGGGGGGCCGCTCCACAACTCCTCGGAGGAGAGCGATGACAGTCACGCTGGCGGACGTGGCGGCCCGCGCCCGGGTCTCCCCGGCCACGGTGTCCCGCGTGCTGAACGGCAACTACCCGGTGGCCACGTCCACCCGCGACCGGGTACTACGCGCGGTGAACGATCTGGACTACGTCCTCAACGGCCCGGCCAGCTCCCTCGCGGCGGCCACGTCCGACCTGGTGGGGATCCTCGTCAACGACATCGCCGACCCCTTCTTCGGGATCATGGCCGGGGCGGCGCAGAGCCAGATCGGCGGCCCGGGTGACGGATCGGGCCGGGCGGGCGGCGAGAAGCTGGCCGTGGTCTGCAACACCGGCGGCTCCCCCGAGCGTGAACTCACCTATCTCACCCTGCTCCAGCGGCAGCGCGCCGCCGCCGTCGTCCTCACCGGCGGCGCGGTCGAGGACCCCGCCCACCAGGCGGCGATGGCCGCGAAGCTGGCGAAACTGGCCGACGCCGGGACCACCGTCGTCTTCTGCGGCCGCCCCCCGCTGCCCGACTCGGACGCCGTCCTCGCCGCGCTGGCCTTCGACAACCGGGGCGGCGCACGGGCGCTGACGGAGCATCTGCTGGAGCTCGGCCACCGCCGGATCGGTTACGTCGCCGGGCCGCTGGAACGCACCACGACCCGGCACCGGCTGGAGGGCCACCGTGAAGCGATGCGGGCCGCCGGTCTGGACGGGGACCAGGACCGCCTCACCGTGCACGGCTGGTACGACCGCGCCTCCGGTTACGACGCGACCCGCGAACTCCTGTCCCGGGAGGGGGAGGTGACGGCGGTGGTCGCGGCCAACGACACGGTGGCGCTGGGTGCCTGCGCGGCGATCCGGGACCACGGGCTGCGTATCCCCGAGGACATCTCGGTGGCGGGCTTCGACGACCTGCCGTTCTCCGTGGACGCGGTGCCCGCGCTGACGACCGTACGGCTGCCGCTGGCCGAGGCGGGCGCGCAGGCGGGCCGCCTGGCGATGGGCAAGGAGAAGCCCCCGGCCGGCGGCATCCTGACGATCGAGGCGGAGCTGATGGTGCGGGGGTCGACGGCCGCACCGCGCGGCTGAGCCTGCGGGGGCGGGCCCGGCTGCCGGAACGGGGCGGGGGCCGGGCGGCCCCCGGTACCGCGGCGGCACCGAGGCCCGCCCGCGGGATCGGGTCCGAAGCGCGGCGTCAGCGGCGGTCCCTGAGGAAGTCACGTGCCCGTTCGTCGATTTCGGCTGCGCACCGCAGGCCGCGCGCACGGAAGCTGGACAGGTCGCGGCGCATATTGCCCACGGCCTTACGGGTGCGGCTCGACCGCACGCCCTCCATGTGGTCGATGGCCCGGCCCCAGGTGGTGCATGCCTGCTCGATGTTGCCGCCGGCGGCCTGCATCTCGGCCTGTGCGACCAGATCCAGGGCGACGATCCGTGCATAGGTATCCGGCAGGCGGCTCGCTGCCGCCGCCCCGTACATCGCCGCGGCCCGACGCCGGTCGCCGAGCGTCTCGAAGACCTTGGCGGTCCGGCTGCGGACAGTGGCCGCGGGCGGCCCCCACGACAGGGCCCAGAACGGTACGTCGTCACCTTTCGCCGAACTCAGGGCGGTGCGGGCCCGCTCGACCTCCTGCACGGCTTTCCGCCGTCGGCCCGCCTTGGCGAGGGCGTGCGCGTGGGTGACGGCGAACAGCGCCTCGGTCTGGGCGTCCACCCGCCCATGCACCTTGTCGACGGCGCTCTCGGCCAGCGCCAGGCAGTGCTCGGGGCGGTGCACCTTCATGCCCTGCTGGGACATGGTTCTCATGACGAACGCGTCATGCCCGGGGACACCGGACTCCCGCGCCAACGCAAATGACTGCAAGTAGTACCTCTGGGCGAGGCCCTGTTCTCCGCCGTCATACGCCCGCCAGCCGGCCTGGTGGACACCGACGGCGGCCACGGAAAGCATGTGACGGTGGTCGGCCTCGGAGCCGAACCGGCCTCGGCACAGGGCTGCGACATCCGACATCAGGTACTGCACGAGAGCGGAGCGGCCGTGCTGGCCGCCGTGGCGTTCGTCCATCACCGCGAACATCGCGATCATGTCGCGTACCGCTGTGACGTCCGCCGGCCCGACCCGGGCGCCGGTGCGGGCTTTCCCCGCGCGGGAGGCGATGTCAGCGACGTATTCCAGCGGCAGCACGGCGGCCGCGGCCGAGTACGCGGCTCCGGACAGAAATCCCCGTCGGTTCAAATCGCCCCTCCAGATCGGTATCAGAGTCTCCAGCGGATCCGCTCCGAGGGACAGACCGATGCCGCCATCCTCACCCTTTCTCATGCCCATGGCATCGAGATGCCCCTCACCGAGACCGTCGCCTCACTGCTGCGCGGGGCACTCACCCTGGATGAGGCCACTGCCGCGCTCATGCAGCGGCCCACCAGGTCCGAGCGCTGACCGCCGCACCGCCCCTTCCCTGCCCGCAGGCCGATCTGCCATGCCCTCATCACCCGTCGTCGCCGAACTCGGCCTGACTGTCGCTCTGGCCGCCTGGATGGGCGTCGGCTTCACCCGCCGCCCCGGCCGCTGCTTCCGGCGGTCTCTGCCTCACGCAGTTCGTCCACACCGATGTCCACGTCAAGAACGGCCTCGCTCATCGGCACCAGTTCGCGATCCCCGGACTCGTCCAGCAACGCCCCGGCAACCTGACCGCCCGCGACCTCCGGTTCTGGCGCGCGCTGTCCGTCACCGTCATCGTGGTGGAACTCGCGCTGCCTGCCGGACTGCTCCTTCCCGAGACCTTGCCCTGCGCCGCAGCCACCGGCATCGCCACCCACACGGCGTTCCTCTGCCTCAAGCCGGTCCAGCTCGTCGCCTTCTCCGGACTGGCCACCGCGAGCTACCTCGCATTCGTACCCTGATCCCGGCTGCCCGGGGGCCGGGCGCCCCTTGCCCAGCCACCTGGGCGCGCATACCGGAAGAGCCCCGTGGCACTGCTGTCACGAGAGTGCCCGGCACACCCCCGCCCCCAGGAGGGCAGGGTCTCGGGGCGGGAGCGCCGAAAGATGGGGGCCGCTCCCCCATGTGCCGTACGGGGGCCGCCCCCAGGATGGGACGCGGCAGACCGGCTGAGGTCTTTCCGGAGCGGGGAGGTGCGCGGGGTGACGGAGCGGAGAACGACTGACCTGGAGGGACCGGCCTCGGCGCGGTCCGGCTCCCGGGCCGCTGCGGCCCGCGGCCCCGCCGAGCCCGCCGGGCCCGGCACCCCGGAACACTCCCGGATGCCCGACACGGTGGCGTCCCCCGGTCTTCGGGCCCAGTCGGCCGGTGACCCGTGGTGGCTGCCCGGCGTGCTCGACGGGCGGCCCGGACGGGAGCCCGACTGGGCGGCCTTCGTCCGGCAGGCCGTGGCGGACGCTCCGGACGAGGCGCGGGTCACCGGCCGGGACCATCCCGGCACGACCGGCTTCGAGACGGTCGTGATGCCGTTCGCCGTCCGGGCCGCACGGTCGGTGGGCGTCCGGGCGGGGGCGGGGGAACCGGCGAGGACGGGAGACCTGGCGGGAACGGGCGGCGGGCCGTGGGCCGCCGGGTGCCCGGCCCCGGTGCTGGAGGGCTTCCGACGGGACGTGGCACGCCGGCTGGCCGGGCTCGCTGCCCGGACCCTGGTGCTGGAACTGCACCAGGCGCGTCAGGAGGGCCGGCTGAGGGGCGAGGGGACCCGCGAGCGTTTCCGGGACTTCCTCCGCACCACGGGGGGCCGGGCCGGGCTCACCTCCCTGGTCGCCCGGTATCCGGTGCTCGCCAGGGTGCTGGCCTGTGCCGCCATGAACGCGGCTGACGCCTTCGGTGAGATGCTCGGCAGGCTCTCGGCCGACCGGGAGTCCCTGGCCGCCTCCGGGCTGCTCGGTGAAGCGGGCGCCGGGGTGCCCGCGGGCCACGGTCCGGAGCATCTGGTGCGGGTCACGTCCGGCGCCGGTGACACCCACCGGGGCGGCCGTTCGGTGATGCTGCTGCGGTTCGCGGACGGTACCCGCCTGGTCCACAAGCCGCGCCCGCTCGCCCTGCACCGGCACTTCGGCACGCTGGTCGACTGGTTCAACTCCCTTGCCGGTACGCCGGACCTGCGTATCCCACGGGTCCTGGACCGAGGGGAGTACGGCTGGGCCGAGTTCGTCGAGGAGGCGCCCTGCGGCTCGGCCGACGACACCGCGCACTTCTACCGGCGCCTCGGCGCGCTGCTCGGGCTGCTGCACGTACTAGACGGGACCGACCTGCACCACGAGAACCTGATCGCCCACGGCCCCTATCCGGTCCTGGTCGATGTGGAGACCTTGTTCCACCCCCCGTCGGCAGCGACGCGCTCCGACGACCCGGCCGCCCGTGCCCTGCACGCCTCGGTCCACCGGGTCGGGCTGCTGCCGCAGTTGCTGGTGGGTGACACCAGCGCACTGGACGTGTCCGCCGTCGGCGGGGGCGCGGCCGCCCGCTCGCCGCTGGAGACGGCCTGCTGGGCGGACGCGGGAACCGACACCATGCGCCTGGTACGCGGCACAGGGCGCTTCACCGAGTCAGCCAACCGGCCCCGGGTCGAGGGGAGTCCGGTGGACCCCTTCGTGTTCACCGACGCACTGTGCGACGGGTTCCGCGCCGCGTACACCGCGATCGGTGAGGCGCGTGACGAACTGCTGGGCCCGAACGGCCTGCTGAGGCTGTTCGCCGAGGACGAGATCCGCTTCGTGGCCCGTCCGACCTGGGCGTACGCCACGCTGCTCCACGAGTCGACGCACCCCGACCTGATGCGGGACGCGGCCGAGCGGCAGCAGGTGTTCGGGCTGCTGCGCACCGGGGGGCTGGGCACACCGGCGCTGCCCGGCCTGGAGGACGAGGAGATCGCGGAGCTGTGGCGGGGGGACGTGCCCGTCTTCACCACCCGGCCGGGGACCACCCGGCTGTGGAGCGGCAGCGGGCGCGAGGTACCGGGCTTCGGGGGCCATGCTCCGGGGTCCCCGGGCTCCGCCCCCGGACACGGGATGCGGGCGAACGGGCCTGATGCGTCAGGCGGTTCACCGTCTCCCTCCGACGCGGCCACCGGTCTCGCCCGGGTGGAGGCGAAGGTACGCGCCCTGGACACGGTCGACCGGCAGGACCAGGAGCGGATCATCCGTACCGCGATGGTGAGCACCTCGACCGAGCCGCCGCACCGCACCGGAGCGGGCCCGGCGGGACGGCGTACGGGGGCCACCGCACCGGAGCCGGAACATCTGCTCTCGGCCGCGCGTTCGGTGGGCGACCAGCTGGTGTCGCTCGCCTACCGCGACGCGGGCCGGGCCAACTGGATCGGTCTGGAGCTCCTCGGTGAACGCTACTGGCGGCTCGCGCCGTTGGCGGCCGACCTGGGTTCCGGCTACACCGGCCCCGCTCTCTTCCTGGCCCAGCTGGCGTCCCTGACCGGGGCGGCCAGGTATGCCGAGGCGGCCCGTGCCGCTCTGGCCCCCGTGCCCGGCCTGCTGGACGCCCTGCACCACCGGGTGGACGATCTCGGGCTGCTCGGCTCCGGCGCGTACGCCGGTCTCGGCGGCATCGCCTACGCCCTGACGGAGGTGGGCACCCTGCTGGACGACCGCCAGGTCCGGGACTGGGCGGGGCCTGCCACCCGGCTGTGCTGCGCGGCCGGTTCGGCCGAGGAAGGGCTCGGGATACGGGGCGGGGCGGCGGGCGGACTGGTCTCGCTGCTGGCGGTGCACCGGACGACCGGAAGGCCGGAGGCATGGCGGGGGGCCGAGCGATGCGCCGAGCGGCTCGTCACGGCACCGCTGCCGGCGGGCGGGGGGTTCGCCGACGGTGCGGCGGGCATCGGCTGGGCGCTGCTGCGGTTCGCCGAGGCGGGTGGCGGGCCACGGCACCGCGCCGCCGGGCTGCGGGCCCTGCGCCGGGCGACCCGGGACTCCGGGCAGGGGCAGGGGTGGTGCGAGGGCACGGCGGGCATCGCTCTCGCGGTGGCCGACAGCGCCCAGGCACTGTCCGAACCCGACCTGTCCACCTGGCTGGCGGCCCGTTCCGGTGAGCCGGCCGTGGTCCGCCCGACCGCGGACGACAGCCTCTGCCACGGCGAACCGGGCGTACTGGAGCTGCTGGGCCACAGCGCCCTCCCCCGGGCCCGCCCCCACTGGCTGCGCCGTACCGGCGCCTTGCTCGCCGCCGCCGACCGGGCCGAGGCGCTCTGCGGGACGCCCGGCCGGACACCGCACCCGGGGCTGCTCACCGGGCTGTCGGGAATCGGACACGGGCTGCTGCGGGCGGGGTTCCCCGACCACATCGGCTCCGTGCTGCTGATGCGCGGCTCCACCCGGGCGCCCACCGGCGCACACCCGTCCCGGCCGCCTTTCTCCCTGTCGGCCGAGGACCGCTGAACCGGAACGGCCACCGGTACCCCTTCCCGACGGGGGGCCGGTCCCGGTCCGTGTCCCCGGGAACCGCACCACGCGAAATCCCGAAAACCGCACCGCACGAAGACCGCAGAGCACGCGAAGACCACACCGCACCGCACTGCACCGCACCGCACCGCACGAAGATCGCTGGACCCCACCACTGGACCACACACCGAGTGAGGCAGAGATGACCCAGATCAGCGAGACCGGCCTGTACGCGAACGCCGCCGCGGCACCGGAGATCTCCTCCGAGCACCCGGCGGGGCGGGTCACACTCGGTTCCGCCGGTGCCCTGGGCCTGCGCGGCCGGCTGCTCAGCCTGGCGGACGGCGACGCGGGCCACGACCCCGACCTGCCGCTGACCACCTTCACCATCGTGCTCTGACCCGCTCCCGGTCGCGGGAACCCGGTCACCGGCGGTGGACACCGCCCGGAGGCCGGGTTCCCGCGGATGGATCTACTGCGGGAACGTGACAGCCGGTTGCTGAGCGGCCTCCCGCAAGGACCGTCCGCTCCCATGTGACCGGTAGCCGTTGGCCGTTGGCTGCTCCCGCCGCTTCGGAACCAAGGGGCCTCGACCGAGGGCCTCATGGGAGCCCCGGACGGAAGAGGCACCCGGATCGCGGTGTCCGGCCTCCCTCCCGTCCGGGGCTCCCGGGGCTGTCCCGCCCGGGTCGGCCCCGCCGCCGTGAGGACCTCCCGGCCCACTGCCGCCCGGTGTCCGGCTGAAGTAGCCTGCGGCCATGCGAGCCACTTCCCCGGTCACCGTCGGCAGGGACGACGAGATCGGTCTCCTGACCGGTGCCCTGGACGCCGCGCGACGACGCTCGGGGAGCGCGGTCTTCCTCCTCGGTGAGGCGGGGATCGGCAAGTCCCGGCTGGCGGGTGAATGCGCCTACCGGGCTTACGGATCGGGCATGCCGGTGCTGCGCGGACGCGCGGGTTCCACCGGTCTCGTCGTACCTTTCCGTCCGCTGGTGGAGGCCCTCTCGTCGCACGTCCGGGCGGCGGGCATCCCCACCGATCCGGAACTGGTCCCGTACCACCCGGCGTTGGCCAGGCTGGTGCCGGAGTTACGGAGCGGGTCCTCGTCGGGTTACACGGAGACCGTGGTCGAACTGGCCGAGGCACTGCTGCGGCTGCTGTCGCTGCTGGGCCGGGACCGCGGCTGCGTGATCCTGCTGGAGGACCTGCACGACTGCGACACGGAGACCCTCGCGGTCGTCGAGTACGTCGTGGACAACCTGGAGGGCCTGCCGGTCCTGCTGCTGGGCACCCTGCGTCCCGAGCCGGGGACCGCGCTGGACCTCGTACGCTCCGCGGAACAGCGGCACACCGCGGCCCTGCGCGAGCTGGCCCCGCTGGACGACGGCCAGGTGCGGACGCTCGTCGGGGCCTGCCTCCAGGCGCCACCCGAGCGGATACCGGCGGCGGTGGGGCGACGCCTGGCCGAACGGGCCGCGGGCAACCCCTACCTGGTCGAGGTGCTGCTCGCCGATCTGCTCGACACAGGACGTCTCAGACGCACCGAAGACGGCTGGGAGGCCACGGACCAGCCGGACGGCGCCCTCCCCTCCCGCTTCCTCCAGGGCTGGGCCCGCAGGCTCGACCGGCTGGACGAGCCGGTACGGGACCTGCTGCTGACGGCGGCGACGCTGGGCAGCGAATTCTCCGTGACGGTGCTCCAGACGGTGACCGGTCTGGAGGACCGGGCGCTCTTCACCCATCTGCGGTCCGCCGTGGAGACGGGGGTGATCGCCCCTGACGGTGCGGCCCCCGACCGTTACGCCTTCCGGCACACGCTGACCGCTGAGGCGCTGGTCTCCTCGCTCGTGCCCGCGGAACGCGCGGCGCTGGCCCGGCGGGCGGCCGCGGCCGTCGAGTCCTCCGGGGAGCCGCTGGACGAGGACCGCAGGCAGCTCGTCGCGTCCCTCCAGCTCGCGGCCGGCAACAAGGCGGGGGCCGCGCTCCAGTTCGCGGAGGCCGGGCGGCGGATGCTGGCGGCGGGTTCGCACGGGTCGGCCGTGGTGCTGCTGGAACGGGCCCATGCCCTGGCCTCCGACGCCGACCGGGCGGCCGTGGCCGAGTCGCTGGCGGTGGCACGGGCCGAGAGCGGTGACCTGGACGGCGCCCTGGAGCTGATGGACGTACTCCCCCCGGTCCCGGCACGGTCCCCGGCGGCGACACGGCGCGGTGACACCCACGTCAAGATCGCCTGGGTGGCGGTCATGGCGGAGCGCGCCGCCGACACGGCCCGTCAGATCACGGCGGCACGCACCCTGCTGGGCCCGTCCCCCTCACCGGCCCGGCGCGCTTCGCTCACCGTCGTGGACGGGCATCTCTCGCTGCTGCCGGGGGAGGACCGCCCGGAACCGGAGGCCGTCGAACGGGCGGCCCGTGAGGCGGCGGAAACCGCCGAGGCCGAAGGGCTCTGGGTCGTCGCCTGCCAGGCATGGCAGTTACTGGCGCTCCTCTCCCGGGAGAAGGGCTTCGACGCGGCGGACGCCTGCCTGGAACGGATGCTCGCCCTGTCGAGCGAGCACACGCTGCCGCTGTGGCGGGTGGAGGCGCTGGTACGGCTGGGGGCGAACGGCTTCATGCAGACCGGTGACGCGGCCCGGCTGCACGCCGCGCGGGCGGCCGCCACCGAGCTGGGGTCGCTGCTGCTGACCCAGACCATCGACGGGCTGCTCGCGATGAACGCGGTGATGTGCGCCAGATGGGCCGAGGCGGAGGAGACCGTCGAACGGTCGGTGGAGGTCAGCGCCAGGATCGGCAACCTGGCCGCCCACCGCTATCTGCTGCTGGCCCGGGCCACGACGGCCGCCCACCGGGGCCGCCGGCGTGACATGGACCGGGCGCTCGCCGCCTTCCGCCGGGCGGGCGGCGCGCGCTCCCCGCTGGTCCCTCTCCAGCTGGGTTTCTGCGAGGCGATCGGCGCGCTGCTGGAGGAGGACCGCGAGCGGGCCCTCGGGGACCTGGACGCCGCCCTGGAGTGGGAGCGGGACCATCCCAGTTACTACTACCTGAGCGGGCGTTTCGGGCTGCGCACCCTGCTGAGGACGCTGGCGGGCACGGCGGACCGGGAGGAGTACGAGGCGGTGGCCGCGTCGCCGGGCGCCGCCCTGGCGTGGAACCGGCAGTTCCTGGAACTGGCTCTGGCCGTCCTGCTGGGCAGGGCGGGCGACGGCCCCGGGGCCGCCCGCCGGATGTCCGCCTTCGACGTCCGCTCCACGGCCTTCCCGGTGGCCCGCCACCTCGGTCTGCGGCTGGTGGCGGACGCCGCCCTGGCCGACGGGTGGGGGGAACCGGTGGTGTGGCTGCGTACGGCGGAGGAGTACTTCCACGGAGTGGGGGTGCAGCCGGTGGCCGCGGCGTGCCGGGCCACCCTGCGGCAGGCCGGGGTGAGCGTGACGCAGCACCGCGACGGCCGTGACCGGATCCCTTCCCCGTTGCGGACCAGCGGGGTGACACCGCGCGAGTACGAGGTGTTCGTCCTGCTGGCGGAGCGGCCGGGCAACCAGCAGATAGCCCGGCGGCTGTCCATCTCGCCCCGGACGGTGGAGAAGCACCTGGCCAGTCTGCTCAGCAAGACGGGCCGGGTGAACCGGGCGGCCCTGTGCGAGTTCGCCGCGGAGTGCGCCCCCGAGCAGGACTGAGCGACGCGCTCCGTGCGGGCGGGCCCACGGGCCGGACACACCGCACCGCGCCACACCGCACCGCACCGCGCCACACCCCACTGCACCGCACTCCACCGCACTCCACCGCACCCCACCGCACCGCACCGGCCCGCCGCGTACCCGCCGTACCCACCGTGCCCGCCGGGGATCACGGGAAAGCCCTCAGCGCTCCAACAGGCCCAGCCCACGCGTCAGTTCACGCAGGCACCGGGTCACGAGGTCGGCCGGCGAGGTGGAGTCGGCCGAGTCCGGGGCCGTCACCGCCCACACCTCCAGCGCCACCCGGATCGCGTCGGTCGCCGCGGCGGCGACCAGCCGGACCTCCAGCGGATCGGCCTCCGGTCCCACGAGACGGCTCACCACCGGCAGGAGCTGTTCCTCGGACTCCTGGTTCACCCGGTACCAGACGGCCCGCAGGGCGGGATCGTCCTGGGCTGCCCGCAGCAGGCCGCGGGTCCAGCGCAGCCCTTCCTCCTCCCCCATGCCTCCGGCCGGCCTCAGCGAGGCGACCGCCGCGGATTCCAGGGCCCGGGCGAGGTCCACGTCCGGGCCGGTCTCCGCGAGCAGTGCGCGCCAGCGGTCACCGCCGGCCGAGAGAAGCGGCCCGACCGCGTCCTGCTTGCTGCGGAAGTACCGGTAGAACGTGCGCAGCGCGACTCCCGCGCGGGCCGCGATCTCCTCCGCGGTCGTGCCGTCGGGCCCCTTCTCCGTGAACAGCTCGGCCGCCGCACGGGCGATGTCCAGCTGGGTGGCCGCCTTGCGGCGCTCGGTCAGCGACGCCGGGGCGGGGGAGGAGGTCCGGGGACGGTTCATGGGGAAAGGGTACGCGCCGGAGGAGAGCGAAGGCGCGAATCGCCATGATGGCAAAACGTGCCACCTGGGCGTACGGTGACATAGGCAGGCCGCTCGGCCCGCACGACACACCCACCGAAGGAAGATCGAGATGAACCGATACGAAGGACGTCGCGCCCTGGTCACCGGCGGCGGCTCCGGCATCGGGCAGGCCACCGTGCTGCGCATCCTGGCCGAGGGCGGCCAGGTCGTCGCCGCCGACGTGAGCGAGGCGGGCCTGAAGGACACCTACGCGAAGGCGGGCGCCGACGCGGGCAGGCTGACCACGGTGGTGGTGGACATCGCCGACGAGGCGTCCGTCCGCTCGGGCGTCGCCTCCGCGCTCGCGGCTCTGGGCGGCCTGGACGTCCTGGTCAACGCGGCGGGCATCCTGCGCTCCTCACACACCCACGAGACGTCGCTCGCCGACTTCACCAAGGTGATCTCGGTCAACCTCACCGGCACCTTCCTGATGGTCCGCGAGGCGATACCCGCACTCCTGGAGGGCCACGCCCCCGCCGTGGTCAACTTCAGCTCCACGTCCGCGATGTTCGCCCACCCCTACATGGCGGCCTACGCGGCGAGCAAGGGCGGCATCCAGTCCATGACGCACGCCCTGGCCTCCGAGTACGGCAAGCAGGGCATCCGCTTCACCGCCGTGCAGCCCGGCTCCATCTCCTCGGGCATGACCGACGCCTCCGGCGAGAGCAAGCAGAGCCAGGGTCCCGGCCTGCCCCAGGACGCCGACATGAGCCTGTTCGCGAAGCTCTCCCCCGCACTCGGGAACGGTTTCGCCGGCCCCGAGGCGGTGGCGGGTGTCGTCGCGATGCTCGCGTCCGAGGACGGCGCCTTCGTCACCGGCACCGAGATCCGCATCGACGGCGGAACCCACTTCTGACACCGCCCCGCCCCCGCAAGGCGGCTACCGGACCCTCAGGGTTTCCGCATCAGGTCGCGGAGGCTGCCGACGAGGGCGTGCACATCGCGTCCGGCGGGCACCTCGACGGGAGTCACGGGGGCGGTGCCCGGTGCGGGGGTGCGGCAGGCGCGGCAGAGGCCGTCAGGCAGCGCTCCGGGCGGGCCGGGAACACCGCACTCGGTGCATTCCATCATCACGCGCCGGACAGCCGTGCCCGTCACGGGCGTCTGCGGTGCGGCCGGCAGCCGCGGGGGCATCTTGTCGGTGAGGCGGCGACGCACGAAGCCGACGGGTGAGCCGACCTGCGGGGGCAGTCCGGCGGTGAGGGCGCGGGTGAGGTAGTCAGCGCCCACACCCCGCTCCAGCCACCGGGCGGCCAGCCCTTCGAGCACCGCGCAGTCCTCCTCCGGCAACCCCAGGCGCGCGTCCGCACGCCCCAGCCCGGCCAGGGCAAGGTAAGCGGGTGATGCCTCAACGGCGCCCGGCAGGACGGCTCCGGGCCCCTGCTCCTGCCGCTGCTCATGCCGCTGCCGCGGAACGACAGGGCGGGACGGCACAGCGGCCCCCTCCTGATCGGCGGGGACTTCCGGCGCCGGAGACCCCGCGACCACCCGGGGCTGCGGGGCAACG